>JBDSAJ010000901.1:0-8205 GCA_039922235.1 Umezawaea sp. | reverse complement strand
GCTGGCAGGACGGCACCACCTACAACCCCGCCCTGCACGGCGGAGCCCAGCAGACCACCGGACAGCCGGTCGAGCAGCTCGCCGCAGCCTGATTTCGATCTTGAGGTTGACACAAGGGGTGTCATGTCAGCTCCTCATCAGCCGTGGGTTGTACCCCGCACAACCGGTTGACCGATCAACCTATTCCGTCACGCCGCCTGCAGGAAGCAGCGCGCCTCGTAGTAGCGCAGCAGGACGGCTTCCACGACGCGGGAGTGCGCGCCGATCGGCTCGGCCACCACGTCCGCACCGACGTCCGCCAGCCGCTGGTGGAACAGGCCGGGCGCGAGCAGCCAGGACGCCACCGCGACCCGACGGCCCCGCGCCTTCAGCGACGCCACGACTTCCGCCACCGACGGCGACGCGGTCGCGACGTACCCGACCTCGGCTCCCAGCTTCCCGGCGACCTCGGCGACGTTCGCCAGCGCCCGCGGGTCCGACGAGCCCGCCGCCGCCAGCACCACGGCGTCGCCCGGCCGCCACCCGGCTTCGCTCAGCCGCTCCCGCAGCACGGGCAGCAGCGCCGACCCGATCGGCTCGGTCACCACCACGTCACCGTGCCCGCTGGCCGCGATCTGCTGCGGCACGTCGACCCGCACGTGGTACCCGGCCGCCAGGAACGCGGGCACCACGACCACCGGCCCACTCACCTCGCGCACGACCGCCGTGACATCCGGCTGCCGCACGTCGGCGTAGGCGACCTCCACCGGCACGTCACCCAACCGCGCCCGCACGAGCGCCGCGACCTCTTCGACCACCACCGCACCCCGCGGATCCCGCGTGCCGTGCGCCACCAGCACCAGCGTCATCGCCCACCCTCCCCTCGCGAGTCGAACACCCGGAACGTCACACCGGGCACGTCACACCGCCACACCGTCGGGCTCCATCGCGATCCGGTAGCCGCGCTTCACCACCGTGCACACCAGCCGGGGCTCGCCCAGCGCCGTGCGCAGCCTGCCGATCGCGGTCTCCACGGCGTGCTCCTCACCACCGCCGGGAAGTGCGGCGAGCAGGTCCTTGCGCGACACCACCCGTCCACGCGCCCCGACCAGTGCCCGCAGCACGGCCATCGGGGCAGGCGCGACGGGACGGAGTTCGCCGTCCACCACGACCGCCTGGCCGCGCACCTCGATCTCGCGCGCCGCGATCCGCAGCCGCACGGCGCGTTCCGGCAGCGTCAACGTCAGTTCCCTTGCCATGGCGCCGATCCGCGCTCGCGCGGGCTGCACGACGGGGATGCCGAGGTCCACCAGCGGACCCGCGGTGATCGATCCGACCCCGAGGACGAGCACGTCTTCGCGCAACGCGTCCACCAGCGCCGCGAAGCGGTCGGTGTCGCGCGCGACCTGGAGCACGCTCGCCGCGGCCGGGGCGCTGGTGAACGTCAGCGCGTCCACCTGCCGGGCCAGCACGGCGTCCAGCAGCCGGTGCAGCGGGGCGGGATCGACCGGCCCGGTCCACCGGTAGACCGGCACCTCCACGACCTCCGCGCCCGCCTCGCGCAGCGTGCGGACGAAGTACGGCAGCGGTTCCCCGTGCAGCTGCACGGCGATCCGCTGACCGTCCACACCGGACCGGAGCAGGTACTCCAGCAGTTCGGCGTTGCTCTCCGAGTCCGGCGACCAGGCCTCGGTCAGCCCGGCTGCGCGCACCGCGCCCTTCGCCTTCGGCCCGCGGGAGAGCAGCTTGGCGCGCCCCAGGCAGTCCAGCAGCCGCGACCCGAGCCCCCAGCCCTCGGCCGCCTCGATCCAGCCCCGGAAACCGATGCCCGTGGTCGCGACCACGACGTCGACCGGCTCGGTGACCAGCCGCTTGGTCGCGGCCAGCAGTTCGGCGTCGTCCGGCAGCGGCACGATCCGGATCGCGGGCGCCTGGATCACCGTGGCGCCCTTGCGCTCCAGCAGCGCGCCGAGCTCGTCGGCCCGGCGGGCAGCTGTGACGCCGACCGTGTACCCGGCCAGCGGAGCGACGTCGAACAGGGTCATGGGGACCCCACCTGGACGATGTCGTCGAGCACCCGCACCGGGTACACGGCGATCGACACGGCCGGATCGTCCAGGCAGGCTCCCGTGCTGAGGTCGAACGACTGCTTGTAGATCGGCGACGCCACCACGGCCACGCCGCCGCGATCGCCGACGATCCCCCGTGACAGGACGGCGGCGCCGCTGAACGGGTCGACGTTGGCGACGGCGTGCAGCGCCCCGTCGAACGTCCGGAACACCGCCACCTGCGAGGTGTCCGGCAAGAGGACCGCGACCCCGGCTTCCGCCTGGAGCGCGTCCAACGCGCAGACCGATGTCCACGTCTGTTCGACCACTGCGGTCATCTGCTTGCCACCTCCGGTATACCCAGCGACACCGGAACCCGCTGCCCGCGCTCCTCCCGGAAGGAGATCGTCGGGTCGGGGGTGCCCGGTGCGTTGACGAACGAGCTGAAGCGGGAGAGCTTCTCGGGGTCTTCGAGCACGCCACGCCACTCGTCGGCGTAGTTGTCGACGTGCACTTCCAACGCGGCTTCGAGATCCGCGCAGATGCCCAGGCTGTCGTCGACGATGACGGAGCGCAGGTGGTCGAGGCCGCCGTCCATGGCCTCGATCCAGGACGCCGTGCGCTGCAGGCGGTCCGCGGTGCGCACGTAGAACATCAGGAACCGGTCGATCAGCTTGACCAGGGTCTCGGTGTCGACGTCGGTCGCGAGCAGGTCGGCGTGCCGGGGCGTGAACCCGCCGTTGCCGCCGACGTAGAGGTTCCAGCCGTTCTCGGTGGCGATGACGCCGAAGTCCTTGCTCCTGGCCTCGGCGCACTCGCGGGCGCAGCCGGACACGGCCGACTTGAGCTTGTGCGGGGCGCGCAGGCCGCGGTAGCGCAGCTCCAGCTCGATGGCGAGGCCCACCGAGTCCTGCACGCCGAAGCGGCACCACGTCGTGCCCACGCAAGACTTGATCGTCCGCAGCGCCTTGCCGTACGCGTGGCCGGACTCGAAACCCGCGTCCACCAAGCGCTTCCAGATCGCCGGGAGCTGGTCGACGGTGGCGCCGAACAGGTCGATCCGCTGCCCGCCGGTGATCTTGGTGTACAGGCCGTAGTCCCGCGCGACCTCGCCGATGACGATCAGCTTCTCGGCGGTGATCTCGCCGCCGGGGATGCGCGGGACGACCGAGTACGTGCCGTTGCGCTGGATGTTGGCCAGGAACTTGTCGTTGGTGTCCTGCAACGTCGCCTGCTCGCCGTCGAGCACGTGGCCGCGGTCGAGCGAGGCCAGGATCGACGCGATGGCGGGCTTGCAGATGTCGCAGCCGCGGCCGCGGCCGTGCTTGCCGATGAGCGCGCTGAACGTGGTGATGCCGGTCGAACGGACGATCTCGAACAGGTCGGCGCGCGAGTGGTCGAAGTGCTCGCACAGCGCGCGGGACTGCTCGACGCCGCACTCCTCCAGCAGCTTCTTCAGCATCGGCACGCACGACCCGCAGCCGGTGCCCGCCTTGGTGCACGCCTTGATCGTCGGGACGTCAGTGCACTCACCGGAGTGGATCACGTTGGTGATGTCCTGCTTCGTGACCGCGTGGCACGAGCACACCTGCGCGTCGGCGGGCAGGGAGAGCTCGACGCCGCCGGACGACGGCGCGATCAGCATCACCGGGTCGCCGGGGATGTCGCGGCCGACCAGCGGGCGCAGCAACGGGTACGCGCCCGCGTCGCCGACGAGGACACCCCCCAGCAACGTCTTCGCGTCGTCCGACACGACGACCTTCGCGTAGGTGCCCGCCACGGCGTCGTTGAACACGACTTCCAGCGCGCCTTCGGTGGCCGCGTGCGCGTCGCCGAAGCTGGCCACGTCGACGCCCATGAGCTTGAGCTTGGTCGAGGTGTCCGCGCCGGGGAACACCGCGCTGCCACCGAGGAGCTGGTCGGCGACGACGTCGGCCATCGAGTTGCCGGGCGCGATCAGCCCGTAGACCACCCCGCCGATGGAGGCGCACTCGCCGATCGCGTAGATGTGCTCGTCCGACGTGCGGCAGGTCTCGTCCACGACGATCCCGCCGCGCGCGCCGATCTCCAGGCCGAACTCGCGGCCCAGGTCGTCGCGCGGCCGGATGCCCGCGGAGAACACGACCACGTCCAGGTCGAGTTCCAGACCGTTGGACAGCTTGGCGAACAGCCGGTCGCCGTCGCGTTCGATGGAGGAGGCCGACGTGCCCGTGTGGACGGTCAGGTCGAGCTTCTCCACCAACCGCTTGAGCAGCCCGGCGCCGCCCTCGTCGACCTGCAACGGCATCAGCCGGGGGCCGAGTTCCACGACGTGCGGCGACAAACCCATGCCGCGCAACGCGTTCGCGGCCTCCAGGCCGAGCAGCCCGCCGCCGAGGACCATGCCCGCACGTCTGCCGCCGCCGTGCGCCTTGGCCACGGTGGCGCGGATGTCGTCCAGGTCCTCGATCGTGCGGTAGACGTGGCAGCCCGGCAGGTCGCGGCCGGGCACCGGCGGCACGAACGGGAACGACCCGGTCGCCAGCACCAGCGCGTCGTACGGCTGCACGACGCCACTGGCGGTGGTCACGGTCCGGCCCGCGCGGTCGATGTGCCGCACGGGGTCACCGAGCCGGAGGTCGACCTCGTCGCCGTGCGGCGCCAGCGCGAGGTCGGCCGCGTTCCAGCTGTCCACGTAGGACGACAGCGCGACGCGGTCGTAGGCAGGACGGCCCTCCTCCGCGAACACGACGATCCGCCACTGGTCGGTGGCGTCCCGGTCGCGCAGCGCCTGCACCAGGCGGTGTCCCACCATCCCGTGGCCGACTACTACAAGCGTTCGCGTCATGTGGACCAATCCTCCCTCCGCCCGGCCTATGCTCACCGGGAACCGTTTCGTGCCAGGTGCGCGCGTGTTGCGCGGGTGTTAACGCAGACTCACGCCGCACGTCAGAGCGACGTGAGTCACACGCCCGCGTGCGCCAGGCTCGGCATCCGCACGAAGACGCGGCTGCGCAAGTAGAACCACCACGTGGTCGTGAAGCACAGGCCGTAGAAGACCAGGAACGCGATCAGGGCGGGCGTCAGCGTGCCGCTGCCCTCCAGCGAGAACTTGAAGACCAGGTTCACCAGCACGCCGCCGAACGCGCCGATCGCGCCCGCGATGCCGACGACCGCCGCGGCCTGCCGCTTGGCCGACTTCACGTCCTCGGCCTGCGTGGCGAAGATCGCCGGGATCATCCGGTAGGTCGAGCCGTTGCCGACGCCCGCGAGCACGAACAGGGCCATGAAGGAGCAGAAGAACAGCGGGAAGCTCTTGGTGTCCACGCTGACCATCACGCCGATCGTGCCGAGCGCCAGGCCGACGAAGGTCAGCAGGGTGATGCGGGCGCCGCCGAAGCGGTCCGACAGCCAGCCGCCGAGCGGACGGGCGACCGAGCCGATCAGCGCGCCGAGGAACGCGAGCGCCACGAACGACTTGAAGCTGACGAAGCTGATCTTGATCAGGGAGGGGAAGGCGAACGAGAAGCCGATGAACGAGCCGAACGTGCCGATGTAGAGGAACGACATGACCCACGTGTGCTTGTTGGCCAGCGCCAGCTTGTAGGACACGCCGTCGGGCTTGGCCTGCGTGAGGCTGTCCATGAAGAACCACGCGCACGCCGTGGCCAGCACGATGAACGGCATCCAGATCAGCGCCGAGTAGGCGAGGTTGATGCCGGTGCCGATGGTGATGACGACCGGGACGATGAGCTGCGTCACGGCGACGCCGAGGTTGCCGCCCGCCGCGTTCAGGCCGAGCGCCAGGCCCTTCTTGCCCTCCGGGTAGAAGAACGAGATGTTCGCCATGGAGGAGGAGAAGTTGCCGCCGCCCAACCCCATCGCAGCGGCGGTGAGCAGGAAGAACCAGTACGGCGTGCCGTCGTTGACGACCGCGAGCGTCAGCATCGAGCACGGGATCAGCAGCAGGCCCGCGCTGATCGTCGTCCACATCCGACCGCCGAACTTCGGCACCGCGAACGTGTAGGGCACCCGGAGGGCCGCGCCGACCAGGTTCGGCACGATGAGCAGCCAGAACGTCTGGCCGACGCTGAACGCGTAGCCGACGGAGCTCAGGCTCACCACGACGATGCTCATCAGCACCCAGACGCTGAAGCCCAGGTTCTCCGCGAGGATCGAGAAGGCGAGGTTCTTGCGGGCGATCTTCTTCCCGCTCTGCTCCCAGAACTCCGGGTCCTCGGGCTCCCAGCGGTCGATCCACCGCCCGCCACGGGGGGTGGATGTCGCGTCGGCGACCTGGGTCTCCACGGTTGTGCTCATGCGATGACCTCCTGGAACGGCGTTGGGGGAAACCGTAGGAACGGCCCGTTACCCCGGTGTTCGGGCAGGTGTCGGCGGGGGCAACTCCACCGCACTCGTGGGATTTCGGGCTGTGAGGTCGGCGGGGATGGGTGTCAGGCCGTGGCGTTGAGCCAGTCGAGCAGGCCGCAGACCGCGTCCTTGCAGCCCCCGCAGCCGGTGGTGGCCCTGGTGGCCGCGGTGAGAGCGGACACCGATGTCGCACCACCGCGGTAGGCGGTGACGAGTTGGCCCTTGCTGACGGTGTTGCACTTGCACATCACGGCGCTGGCGGGGAGGTCCGCCGGACTGCTGGCGACCTCGGGTGAGAGGGCGCGGCCCAGCAGCAGCGCGAGCCGGTCCGTCGGGGCGGCCAGGCCCCGGTCGTAGAGCTGGGTGATCGCCGCCGCCGCGTCGGGTGCGCCGATCAGGATGGCGCCGGTCACGAAGTCGTTGCGCAGCACCAGTTTGGCGTACCGACCGCGCGCTGGGTCCTGGAAGCTGAGCACCTCGTGGTCCGCGCAGTCCACGTCCACGTGCACGTCACCCAGTGCCGCCAGGTCGATGTCGCGGGCCTTCAGCCTGGTCACCACGGACGTGCCGCGGTACCGAGCGGCCGGTGCGACGCCGGTCAGCCGGTCGGCGAGCACCGCCGCCTGCTCCCACGCGGGCTGCACCAGACCGGAGACCGTGCCGACGTGCTGGGCGCAGTCGCCGATGGCGTGCACGCGGGGATCGTTGGTGCGCAACGCGTCGTCGACCAGGATGCCGCGGTCCACGGTGATCCCGGCGTCGACCGCGATCTCGGTGGCAGCCCGGACACCGGCCGACACGACCACGAGTTCGGCGGGCACCTGGCTGCCGTCGTCCAGCGCCAGCCCGTCGCCCGCCAGGTACTTCACGGCCAGCGAGCCCAGCCGGAACTCGATGCCCAGCTCTCCCAGCGACCGGGCCAGCACCCGGCCCGCGCCCGCGTCGAGCTGGCGTTCCATCAGGTGCCCCACCGGGTGCACGACGGTGACCAGGCAGCCGCGGCCCGCGAGCCCCCGTGCGGCCTCCAGGCCGAGCAGCCCGCCGCCCAGCACCGCGACCGGCGTGCCGGGGCGGGCGGCGGCGATGATCCGCTCGCAGTCCTCCAGCGACCGGAACGACACCACGCCGGGCGCGAGCGAGCCGTCCGGCTCCTGGAGCCCCTCCGTCGGCGGGATCCACGACCGCGCGCCGGTCGCGAGCACCAGCGCGTCGTACGGCACCTCCTCGCCACCGTCGACCAGCACCACCCGTCGAACGCGGTCGATGCCGGTCACCGTGACGCCCAGCCGCAGGTCGACGCCGTGCGACGCAGCCCAGTCCTCCCCGTGCAGCCGCACGGAGTCCGGCGTCATCGACCCCGCGACCACGCTCGACAGCAGCACCCGGTTGTAGGCCGGGTGCCGCTCCTCGCCGAGCACGGTCAGCGCCACCGTCGGATCGCGGCGCAGCACCTCGTCGGCGAACCTAGCCCCGGCCATGCCGTAGCCGACCACCACGACTCGTCTCACGCTGGCTCCAATCGGACGGCGCACACCTTGAACTCGGGCATCCGGCTGGTCGGGTCCAGCGCGGGGTTGGTCAGCAGGTTGGCCCGGCCCGTGCCGGCGAAGTGGAACGGCAGGAACACCAGGTCGATCCGCATCGAGGCCGTGCACCTGACCCGCGCCTCCATCCGGCCGCGGCGGGACACCACGGCGGCGAGCGAGCCCTCGGCCAGCCCCGCACGCGCGGCGGTGTCCGGGTGCACCTCGACGTAGGCCTCCGGCACGGCGGCCAGCAGTTCCGGCACGTTCCGGGTCTGCGCGCCGGACTGGTAGTGCTGGAGCAC
>JBDSAJ010000900.1:0-2883 GCA_039922235.1 Umezawaea sp. | reverse complement strand
ACGAGGACACCATCCGCACGTCGGACTGGGTCGTCGACATCGGCCCCGGCGCGGGCGAGCACGGCGGCCACGTCGTGCACAGCGGCCCGTACAAGGCGCTGCTGAAGAACAAGGAGTCGGTCACCGGCGCGTACCTGTCGGGGCGCAAGCAGATCCCGATGCCGGAGACGCGCCGCAAGATCGACAAGAAGCGCCAGCTGACGGTCGTCGGCGCCCGCGAGCACAACCTGCGCGGCATCGACGTCTCGTTCCCGCTCGGCTGCCTGGTGTCCGTGACGGGCGTGTCAGGGTCGGGCAAGTCGACGCTGGTCAACGACATCCTCGCGACCGTGCTGGCGAACAAGCTGAACGGCGCGCGGCAGGTCCCCGGCAGGCACACCAGGATCAAAGGCCTGGAAGAGGTCGACAAGCTGGTGCAGGTCGACCAGTCGCCGATCGGCCGCACCCCGCGGTCCAACGCCGCCACCTACACCGGCGTGTTCGACCACATCCGCAAGCTGTTCGCGTCCACGACCGAGGCGAAGGTCCGCGGCTACCAGCCGGGCCGGTTCTCGTTCAACGTCAAGGGCGGCCGCTGCGAGGCGTGCGCGGGCGACGGCACGATCAAGATCGAGATGAATTTCCTCCCAGACGTCTACGTGCCCTGCGAGGTCTGCCGGGGGGCGCGGTACAACCGGGAAACCCTTGAGGTGCACTACAAGGGCAAGACCATCTCGGAAGTGCTGGACATGCCGATCGAGGAGGCCGCGGGCTTCTTCGAGCCGATCAACGCCATCCACCGCCACCTGCGGACCCTGGTCGACGTCGGTCTCGGCTACGTCCGCCTCGGCCAGCCCGCCCCGACGCTGTCCGGCGGCGAGGCGCAGCGCGTGAAGCTGGCCAGCGAACTCCAGAAGCGCTCGACCGGCCGCACCGTCTACATCCTCGACGAGCCGACCACCGGCCTGCACTTCGAGGACATCCGCAAGCTGCTCGGCGTCATCAACGGCTTGGTGGACAAGGGAAACAGCGTCGTGGTGATCGAGCACAACCTCGACGTCATCAAGACCTCCGACTGGGTCGTCGACATGGGCCCGGAAGGTGGTTCCGGCGGCGGCATGGTCATCGCCGAAGGCACCCCGGAACAGGTCGCCGCCGAGGAGAAGAGCTACACCGGCCAGTTCCTGCGCAAGGTGCTGGTGCTGGAGGACGCCGCGGTCGCGGGCTGACGCTCACGGCGGGCGGCACCCGTGCCGCCCGCCTTTCGACGTCGCCGCGTCCCGGAACTCGCCGGGCTTGAAGTGGTTCAGGCGGCGCTCCACCGCGCGCCGTCCCAGTAGCGGGTGCCGCCGGTGCCATCCGGGTACCAGCCGGGAGGCGTCGACATCGCGGCCACCGGCGGGTAAGCGGCCGGGAGTCCCACGTAGACGCTTTGTACAGGTTCGGCCGTGCAGGCCATGACCAGGGCGATCAGCCAGCCGATGGCCGTCCAGCCCGCGAAGAACGTGAGCAGGCCGATGGCCGCCGAGTTCGACTTGCGGCGGGTCGCGGCCACGGCCCACGGGAGCAGGTACCCGAGCGTGAGCACGGTGCAGACCCAGGCCAGTGCGATGTGGGCGTCCGACACGGCTGCGCGGGGTGCGCACGCGGCCGGGATGACGGGCGTGGTGTTCCACGGACCGCCCTGGTTGGGGTAGGACATCCCGCACTCCTCACGCCTGGGCACACGTGACGTACGACCTCTGAAGCCCAGTCGTGCCTGCCGTTGCCGTCCCAGGTGGACACGCCGCACTCCTTGGCACACAAGGGTCTCCCCGCTCCGCTATTCCACGCGAGCAGGCAACCGCGCGATGCCGATCGCGGAAATGTCGGACCCTCCGCGTACGGTGCGGGACGTGTACTTGGAACGGTTCTCAGTGCGGGGTTTCCGGTCGCTCGCCGACGTGGAGGGCATCCCGGTCAGCGGTCCGACGATCCTCGCCGGGCCGAACGACGGCGGGAAGACGGCGGTGCTGGACGCGCTCGCGTTCCTGGTCGGCGAGTACCAGGTGACCGAGGAGGACCGGACGTTCCTGGACGGGGCGCGGTGCGCGGTCACGGAGGTGGTCGGGCGGTTCCGGCTCGACGAGTGGGAGCGGGAGCGGTTGGGGCTGCCCGGCGAGGCGGTGGTGCGCCGGGTCGTCGAGGCGGAGTCGGCGGCGCGGTACGAGGTGTGGGCGGCGCTGCCGGACGACGAGGAGCTGCGGGGCCTGCACGGCAAGCAGGTCCCGGAGCTGAAGGACCTGGCGAAGCGGTTCGAGGTGCGGCCGGAGAAGCCCACCAGGCCGTTCCTGCTGGCCGCGCTGCACGCGTACGGGGTCGAGCACTCCAGCGGTGAGGGCTGGACGGGGGTTCCGCCGGGCCTGGTCGACCGGCTGCCCCGGATCGCCGTGTTCGGGGGCCGGGACCTGGAGCCGGAGTTCGCGCTGAAGTCCGCGTTGACCGCGCGGCTGCGGGACTACCTGGCGCAGGACGACGTCGTCCGCCGCGTGCGGGAACTGGAGGTCGAGGCGCAGCAGTGGCTGGCGGCCGAGGCGAAGCCGCTCGCCGACCACGTCGTCGCCCGGTGCGCGGACATCGCCACCGTCACCGTGGAGCCGAAGGTGGTGCTCTCGCACTTCCTCCAGGACACGGCGCTGCGCCTGGAGCGAGCGTCGGGTGAACGGGTGCGGCTGGACCGGTCCGGGCAGGGCAGCACCCGCCGGATCTCCCTGGCGGTGTGGGAAGCCTCGACGGAGGTGCTGGGCCAGGCCGACGACGAGGAAGCGCCGCCCCGCCAGGTGGTCGTGCTGTACGACGAGCCCGACACGCACCTGGACTACCACTACCAGCGCGAGGTCGTGCGGCTCATCCGCGAGCAGTGCG
>JBDSAJ010000899.1:0-5328 GCA_039922235.1 Umezawaea sp. | reverse complement strand
CAAACGAGGGTTTCGACGGCTGGGGCCAGATTTGGACACTCCGGCGCGGCCGCCAAAACCTTCCAAGCCCGGACCCGGCCGCCCCAAGGGATCCACCTCAACCCCCGCACCCCGCCAGACCTGGGTGCGCAAGACCACGAAAGTCTAGACCCCACAACGACAAACAGGCCGCCGCAGACGCGACGGCCTGCCTTGCCGTGCCATCACAACGTTAAAACACCAGGTCCGCAGTATCCAGTAGAACGGGAAGAGGCTCGCGATGATCACCAGGCCGGTGAAGGTCCAGGCCAGCACCTTGCCGATACCGATCCGGCGCTTGTCGGAGGGTGCGTGGTCGTCGTCGATCGTGGTGTCCGGGGGCGTGATGGGGGGCGCCGTTGTCGTGGTCATGTCGCGGACTCCTCAGTCCAGGTCCGAGGTACCGGCGCGGGTGAGCCGGTACTGGATCGCGGTGACGATCAGCAGGACGACCAGCAGCGCCACGGACATCGCCGACGCGTAGCCGAACTGGAACCGTCCGAACGCGACGTCGTAGATGTAGAACTGGATGACCCGCGACGCGTCGACGGGTCCTCCGCGCGTGGCGACGGCGACCGTGTCGAACACCTGGAACGAGCCGACCACGGTGATGATCAGCACGAGGGCGAGGATCGGCCGCAGCAGCGGGACGGTGATGCTGCGGAACATCCGGGCCTCGCTGGCGCCGTCCATGCGCGCCGCCTCGTACATGGTCTCGGGGATCGTCTGCAGGCCCGCGAAGATCAGCAGAGCGGTGTACCCGACGTACTTCCAGACGTTGATCAGCGCGATGGTCGGGATGACCAGGGCGTCCGAGGTCAGGAACGGGAGTTTGCCGACCCCCAGCGCTTCGAGGACCTGGTTGCCGATGCCGAGCTGGTTGTCGAGGATCCAGAGGAAGATCAGCGCGGCGACCACGTTGGACACGAGGTAGGGCGTCAGCACGATGGCGCGCAGCCACGTCTTCTTGGTGAGCCGCTGCATCATCACCGCGATCAGCAGCGCCACCACGGTCTGCACACCGATGTTGACGACCACGTAGTAGCCGGTGACGCCCATGGCGTTCCAGAAGACCGGGTCCCCGACCATCCGGACGTAGTTGTCGAGCCCGATGAACTCGGGCGGGGTCAGCAGGTTGAACTTCGTGAAGCTCAGGTAGATGCCCTGCACCGTCGGCCACACCATGAAGGCGACGAACCCGATCAGGGCGGGCAGGATGAACAGCAGTGCCAGCCGGGTGTCGTCAGGTCGTTTGCCCCGACCCCGGCCTGGTCGTGGGGGGTCCTGCGGCGATGGTGGGTTCTTCCGGGGTGGATTCGCTTGGGGCGGGTTCGCCAGAGGTGGAGCGGTGGCCGTCATCCCGATCTCCGATCATCGTCCGCGTCGATGCGGAAGAGCACTGCCTGGTCCGGGTGCACCACCGGCGCGGCGACACCGGCGTGTTCGAGCGCGGCGCCGCTGAAGCGCCCACCCTGGTAGCCCACGTCGACACCGATCGCGAGCAGGTCCGGCCTGCCCGGCGGTGGCGGCGGTGGCGGCACCGCGGACTCGCCCCACCACACCGGCGGTCGCAGCCCGGACGGCACAGAACCGACGAAGACGGGCCGCACCCGGTAGGACCGCTCGGGATCGAGCCCGCGGAACCTCAAACGCGGCAACGGGTCCGGGTAGAGGCTGTCGGCGGAGACGAAGGCGAACAGGGCCCGTGACCGGTCGGGCGCGACCACGCCGTGCAGGAACACGTCGTCCCCGTAGCCGTCCATGCGGATGATGTCGCCGGCGAGCAGCAGTTCCCGGTGGTCCTGGTAGAAGGAGAGCCACGCCCGCAGCTCGGAGATCTCGGTCTCGGAGGCGGCGGCGATGTCCCACTCGATGCCGAGGTGGCCGAAGATCGCGGTGGCGCACCGGAACCCGAGGTCGTGCACCCGTCCCGTCACGTGCGACCGGCCCGAGGCGATGTGCGAGCCGAGGTACTCCGGCGGCACCAGTTGGGCGCTCCACCGCATCATCCGCTGGCGGTCGTGCGGGTCGATGTTGTCCGACACCCACACGCGGTCGGTGCGCTCCAGCACCTCCAGGTCGACGCGCCCGCCGCCGGACGAGCACGATTCGATCTCCAGGTCCGGGTGCGCGGCCCGGACCTCGTCGAGCAGCCGGTAGTACGCCAGCGTCTGGGCGTGGACACCGGGACGCCCGCCGTCGGTCTGGTCGCCCGCCTCGATCAGGTCGCGGTTGTGGTCCCACTTGACGTAGTCGATGTCGTACTCGTCGAGCAGGGCGAGGACCTGCCCCTTGACGTGGTCGTAGGCGCCGGGGATGCCCAGGTTGAGCACCTGCTGCCCGCGGGACTCCACCGGCAGCTCCGGTCGGGCCGCCATGATCCACTCGGGGTGGGCGCGGGCCGCGTCGGAATCCGTATTGATCATCTCGGGCTCGAACCACAGACCGAACTGCATCCCCAGCTTGCGCACCCGGTCGACGAGCGGGTGCAGGCCGTCGGGCCAGACGTCGGCGGAGACGACCCAGTCCCCCAACCCCGAACGGTCGTCCCGGCGGGAGCCGAACCAGCCGTCGTCCAACACGAAGCGCTCGACCCCCACCGCAGCTGCCCGGTCCGCGAGGTCCAGGAGCTGGTCCCGGTCGTGGTGGAAGTAGACGGCCTCCCACACGTTCAGCGTCACCGGCCGGTCGGCGTCGACCGGGCGAGCCCGGCCCCGCAGGTGGCGGTGGAAGCGGTGGGCGATCTCGTCCAGCCCGACCCCGTAGGCGCCGTAGAGCCACGGGCCGCGGTAGCTCTCACCCGT
This sequence comes from Umezawaea sp., assembly GCA_039922235.1. Classification (GTDB taxonomy): domain Bacteria; phylum Actinomycetota; class Actinomycetes; order Mycobacteriales; family Pseudonocardiaceae; genus Umezawaea. Next base: position 2,506 of record JBDSAJ010000899.1, on the reverse strand, counting down.
CGCGAGCCGGATCTCGCCCGGCAGCAGCACCTCGCCGCCGCCCAGCAGGCTGGCGCCGGTGGAGGTGCGCTCCGCGAAGTGGACGTGGTTGCCGCTGAAGGCGGTGTGGACCGCGTGAACACGTCCGGTGGCGAAGCCGAATCCCGCGTGCAGCACGTAGGCGCTGTCGGCGCCGGTGCGGCCCTTGCGGTTCTCCCGCAGGTGCGTGCCGAAGCGGAAGGACGTGCGCTGCGGCACCCGCTCCTGGTTGTGGCGGCCACCGAAGTCGAGGAGCTCGTCCGCGTCCGCGGGCACCGGGAAGGCCAGGGTCAGCGCGTCGACGGTGTAGGACCGCTCGGCGACGTTGGTCACGGTGGCACGTGCCCGCAGCAGCCCGGTCTCGCGCAGCTCGACCTCCAGGCGCAGCTCCAGCATCGCGGCCACGTCGACGGCGCGGAACTCGACGCGGGCGGGCCCGGTGGTGACGTGCCCGCTGACGGGCTCCCCGTCCACGAGCACGGACACGACCTCGAACGAGGGCGACCAGTGCCTGCCTTCCCTCGATCCGCTCAACCCCGGCCGCCCGGTCCACCCGGTGTGGTGCTCTGGCAGCAGGGCCACGCGAGGCGCGACGTCCACGTTGTTCGACCCGATCACCGGGACGCCCGCGCTGACGAGCGCATCGAGTTGCCCTGCATCCATCGCCGGGAGCGCGGCACCCCAGTAGACGAGGACCGGGAGTCGACCCTCGGTGGCGTCGAGCACGACACTGACGCCGCTCGCCGCAAGAGCGAGTACGGTGCCCGAACTCCCGCCATCTACCTGCATGAACAACTCCCATCGATCCGCTAAACTGTTTAGCAGGTGGAGTGTGCGGCGTCACACCACCCGCGTCAAGGTGAACAATCGGTAACGTCGTCCTGGTCGACTGCGCCGACCCGCGCGGAGGGAGTCCCCACCTTGAGCCCGAGCCGCGAACGCCGCGCGACCCTCAAGGACGTTGCCGATCACGCGGCGGTGTCGAAAACGACCGTGTCGTTCGTGCTCTCGGGTCGCCGGGACATGCGCATCTCCCCCGCTACCGAGGAGCGAGTGCTGCAGGCCGCCCGCGTGCTGGGCTACCGCGGGACCCGGAGTCCTTACACCACACCGGTTCCCGGCTCCCCCGTGATCGGCCTGGTCTCCGACACGATCGGCACGGAGGCGTTCGCAGGGGAGATGATCCGCGGCTGCATCGCCGCGGCTGCCGAGCACGGGCACACCGTGCTGATGGCCGAGAGCCTCGGCGACCCTGGACTCGAGTCAGCGGCGCTGGACAGCCTGCTGGGTCGCGGGGTGAACCGCTTCCTGGTCGGCGCGACCGGGACGAGGAAGGTGTCCGTGCCGCGTGCGCTGGTCGGTTCCTCCACGGTGCTGATGAACTGCGTCGACCGGTCGTCCGCCACCACGGCCGTCGTCCCGGACGAGTACGCCGCCGGGCGGACGGCCGCTCAGACCCTGCTCGACGCCGGGCACACCGACCGGATCTGGCTGGTCGGCGAGGTCCCGCGGGCCACGTTCCCAGGGCAGCGCAGGCTGGCCGGTATCCGCGCCGCGCTCCGTTCCGCAGGTCTGGAGCTGGCCGGGCACGTGCAGTGCCACTGGTGGCCCGACATCGCCCGTGACGCCGTGTCGGCCATCCTCGGCGCCGACGACCAGGCGAGTCCGACCGCGGTGATCGCCATCAACGACCGGGCGGCGATGGGCGTCTACCAGGCGGCGGCAGCGCTCGGCATGGCGGTTCCAGACGACGTCTCCGTGATCTCCTTCGACAACTCCGACATCTCGCGATGGCTCAGCCCCGGTCTCACGAGCATCACGCTCCCCTACTTCGACCTGGGCCGCCGCGCCGTCGAGTTGCTGCTCGACGAGAACCGGCCGGGGGGAACCCACACCGTGGGCATGTCGCTGCAGTCACGGGACTCGGTCGCCCCGCCGCGACAGGCACCCGCCCGGCCCGACACCACCCGACATCCGGGAACCAGCCTCAGCCGAGGCGTTCGATGATCGTCACGTTGGCCTGGCCACCGCCCTCGCACATCGTCTGCAGGCCGTACCGCCCACCAGTGCGTTCGAGTTCGTGGATCAGGGTCGCGCACAGCTTGGTGCCGCTCGCGCCGATGGGATGCCCGAGCGCGATCGCGCCGCCGTTGACGTTGACCCGGTCGAGGTCCGCGCCGGTCTCCTTGGCCCACGCGAGCACGACGCTGGCGAACGCCTCGTTCACCTCGAACAGGTCGATGTCGTTGATGCTCATCCCCGCTCGGTCCAGCGCGTACCTGGTGGCGCGGATCGGGCCGGTGAGCATGTAGACCGGATCGGAGCCGCGGGCCGACAGGTGGTGCACGCGCGCGCGCGGGGTCAGGCGGTGTTCGCGCACGGCGCGTTCGGAGGCGACCAGCACCGCGCTCGCGCCGTCGGAGATCTGGCTGGCCAGCGCGGCCGTGGTCCGACCACCCGGCCTCAGCGTCGGCAGGGTGGCCATCTT
>JBDSAJ010000898.1:0-3893 GCA_039922235.1 Umezawaea sp. | reverse complement strand
AGCCCGGCTGGACATGGGGCTCTCCGCCCAGCGCTGCCAGCGCGCCAGCACCAGCACCACGGCCTCGCGCTGTTCCTCCTGCGTCGCGTCCGGTCGCAGGGCGAGCCGGGACCACGCGGTGCTTCCCGCCCCGCCGAGCAGCCGTTCAGCCTCCGCCTTCGCGTCGGCGGGCATGTCCACCGTCCCCGAACGCACCACACCGATCGCGCGGAGTTCGGCGAACTCGTGCGCGTCGGCCAGCACGCGTTCGACAGCTGTCAACAGCGCCGCCGCCTCCGGGTTCCGGCGCTCCCGCAGCACCGTGTCCAGTGCCAGCAACGCCGAACGCGCCTTGAGCAGGTCGCGCCGCTCGGCGAACAGGACGGACAGCGTCTCGCGCAACTCGTCCAGACCGCTGCGGCGCACCAGTTCGGCGGCCAGGCGCGCGGGGTCGTCGAAGCCCTGCCGGATGAGCACCATGGCGAGGCGGACCCCGAAGAGCCCGAACCTCGCGAGCAGCCGCGCGTGGTCCGGCCCGGCACGGGTGAACCTGTCCACCGACAGCATCGCCGCCTCGACCTCGTCGCGCGGCGCCGCGGCGAGTGCGGCGAGTGCGGCGAACTCGTCCTGCCGAAGCGTGCGAGCGGTCTGCGCGATCAGCCCGGCGACCGGCACCACGGTCTGGCACAGCTTGCGCAGCCGCGGATCCGAGCGGTAGCGCTGGGCGATCCGCCGTGCGGACATCAGGGAATCGATCCGGCCGACGCCCACCTCGTCCGCGCGGGACAGCACGGCGATGGTGTTGACGGGAGTCGCCCTGGCCACGCCGCGGTCGTGGAACGACTCCAGCAGCCCCAAGTCGGCGCTGTGCAGGTGGCGCATCAGGTAGATCACCGCGTCCGCGTCGCTCGGCTCGTCCTCCGGGGCCAGGAACCGGGTGGCCGCCGCGGAGACGTCGCCCGAGATCGAGGCGATGCCAGGGGTGTCGATGAGCGTGGTGTCCCGCAGCCCCTGCGTCGGCCAGTCCACCGACAGGCGTTCGACGGCGTCCGGCGCGATGCCGTCGAGGTCGATGCGCAGTGCGCCGTCCACGCGGTTCACCGGCAGTTGCCGGGCCGCCCCGTCGCGGGGGTGGAGGGTCACCCTCGGGCTGTGGCCGTGCCGGTACCAGATGACCACGCGGGTGCACTCGCCCGCGTCGGTCGGCGCGATCTCCTCCCCCACCAACGCGTTGAGCAGGGTGGACTTGCCCGCTTTGACCTTGCCCGCGATGGCCACCCGCAGCGGCTCGTCCATGCGGTCGAGCTGCCTGCGCAACAGCTCGGCGGTCTCGACGTCGTCCCGGTAGACCTCGATCGCGTCGCGCAGCAAGGAGCGCACCTCACCGGCGAGGTGGTTCCTCCCGCTCACCGCGTCATCCCGACCCGGTCGACCAGTGCGTCGGCGGCCGTGGCGAGGTGCGCGATGCGGTCCAGTTCGGCCCGCACGTCCCGGATCCGCTTGTCCCGCTCACCGCGGTCGGACTCGACCGCGCGCTGCGCGGACTTCATCGACTCGCTGAGCGATCGGGACAGTTCCGCGGCGCAGCCGGTGAAGTGGTCCCGCAGGTCGCGCTGGAGTTCGCGCAGCACGTCCCTCGACTCCTTGCCGAGTTGGAACACCACGTCGTCGACGAAGCGCCGCACGGCGAGCTTGGCCTCCGACCGCCTGCGTTCCAGCATGCGTTTGCGTTCGTCCTTGACCATCTTCCGGCCCAGCAGCACACCCGCGGCCACCGAGAGCGGGTTGAGCAGGGCGAGCCCACCGATCGTGCTCAACATGCCCATCATGAGCGTGCCGCCGTAGCCGCCGCGAATGCCCACGATCAACTTCTGCCCGAAACCGAACGCCTCCGGCCGGCTGAACTCGAGCGGGATCGTCTGGCTGAGAGGGGCCTCCGGGTCGTGGGCGTGCAGGTCCGGCAGCACCCCGCCACCGTCGTCGGCGAAGTGGTCGCCGACCTGTCCGGCCAGCCACCGGGCGCGCTGGTTGGTCCACACGAAGTTCGCCGATGCGGCGGCGGCCACCCGCTGCATGACCCAGCCGACGAACTGCTCCTCCACCAGCATCGGATCGATCCCGTCCAGCTCGGCTTCGGCGTCCCGCGTGATCTTGCGCATCCGGTCGCGCAGGTCGTACTCGACATCCGAGATCAAGTCGCCGACACCGTCGTTGAGGGTCTGCTGCCACCGCGCCGAGCGCTCCCGCAGGGCGTCGGCCCGCCGCTTGGCGTTGCGCAGCCCCGACAGGAGGTCCTCGGCGCGGTCCGGGTCCCGCAGAGCCGTCAGCTCGGCCCCCATCGCGGTGGTGAGCTGCAGGGCCACCCCGCGCACGTCGTGCACGACAGACCGGGTGGCCAGTTCCGCGGCTCGCCCGACGATGCGGTCGCGCAGGTGGTTGAGCAACAGGGGAAAGCCGGACTCGTGGTTGAGCGCCTGGTCGCCCTCGCGCACGGCGTGCAGGCGCAGCACCGAGGACACCGGCAGCAGGTCAGCGGAGAGGTCGGCGGCGGCCAGGTGCGCGCGGTCGCGCTCGGCGATCCGCCGCCAGTCCGGGTACAGGTCGATCTTCGTGAGGACGCACACGATGGTCGGGCACACCCGCGCCGCCTGCCGCAGGAACTCCAGCTCGGTGGCCGTGTACTCCTGTGCCGCGTCGGAGACCATGAGCACGGCGTCCGCGGACGGCAGCGCGGTCATCGTCGTCGCGCCGTGCACCGAACCCAGCCCACCCACACCGGGGGTGTCCACCAGGCACAGACCACCGGCCAGCACCGAACGCGGGATGCCGACCTCCGCGTGCCGCAGTCCGCGCCGGTTGCCGGGGTTGCCCGCCTCGGACACGTAGTCGGCGAGCTGCTCCACCGGCACTTCGGTGCGCACCGCCGTCTCGCCGACCAGGACCACGTTCGGGGACTCCGCGTAGCGCACGACCGTGGGCACAGCGGTGGCCACGTCGTCGTCCACCGGGCACACCGGAGCGTTGACGAGGGCGTTGACCAGGTGGCTCTTGCCCTGCTTGAACTCCCCCACGACGAGCACGCGCACAGCCGGATCCAACAGCCGCTGCCTGGTCTGCGCCAGCCGAACAGCCAGGTCATCACGGTCGTAGGCGTTCACGGCCTTCAACGCGAGGTCGACCACCTCGATCGGCGTCCGTCCGCTCACCCCGGCTCCTCTCCGCCACGCAGGACACGCGGCGACCGCGTCACCCCGAGGCGTTCGGGGCGACGCGGTCCAACCGCTGTGGCCAAGGGAAGGACATCCGGGGACATCCCGCCACTCGAACCGGTGGTTCAGACGAGGACGATGGAGTCCTCGACCTCGACGTCGTTGTTGGACAAGATGTCGGTGTCGGTCTCGGTGTTGTACGAGTCGTCGACCTCGACGCTGTTGTCGATGTCCGTCTCCGGCTCGAAGTTGAACGAGTCCTCGACCTCGACGCTGTTGTCCGTGTTCGTCTCGACATCCGTGTCGATGTCCGTGTCGGTCTCGGTGTTGAAGGAGTCGTCGACGTCGACGCTGTTGTCGGTTTCGGTCTCGTTGTTGAACGAGTCCTCGACCTCGACGCTGTTGTCCGTGTTCGTCTCGGTCTCGTTCTCGGTGTTGTACGAGTCGTCGATCTCGACGCTGTTGTCGGTGTCGTGCGAGTCCTCGTACTCCCAGTCGTGGGAGTCGTTCTGGTGGGTGTCGCTGCCGTTGCTGGCGACCGCGACGTTGCCGGAGCCGTAGGCCTCCACATCGGTGGAGTAGTCGTTGGCCTCGTACTCGCCCGACGCCTCCCCTTCACCGATCGACACGGCGCCGCCGGTGGCCGCGGAGGCCGAACCCACGTGGTTCACCTCGTTGCCGTGGCCCACGACGTTGCGGTCGCCG
>JBDSAJ010000897.1:0-22287 GCA_039922235.1 Umezawaea sp. | reverse complement strand
TCGACTGGGAGGACGAGATCCGCATCGCCGTGGAGGGCCGGGCCGCGTTGAGCCCGGACTCGCTGACCGGGATGGAGGCGAACCACCGGTTCGTCGGCCCGGAAACGCTGGAAACGAAGATCTTCGGCAGGCTCGCGGCCTGGCAGAACTGGATCTTCAACCGTCCCAACGCCTCGGGGCCCGACGGCGCGCTGCGTCGTTACGGCACCGGGCGCAAGGCCGTCTTCGACAGGAACCGGGTGTAGTGATGCCGGAGAAGATCGACTACGACGCCAAGATCCCCAACAACGTCAACCTCGCGGGCGACCGCAGGCTCCAGCGGGCACTGGAGGGCTGGCAGCCGAAGTTCCTGAACTGGTGGGGCGAGATGGGCCCCACGCTGCGCACCGGGGGCGTGTACCTGCGCACGGCGGTCGCCGTCGGCCGGGACGGCTGGGCGCACTTCGACCACGTGAACGTGCCGGACTACCGGTGGGGGATCTTCCTCGCCGAGAGGGATGCCGACCGGCGCATCGGCTTCGGCGAGCACGCCGGGGAACCGGTGTGGCAGCAGGTGCCCGGCGAGTACCGGGCCGACCTGCAACGGCTGATCGTGATCCAGGGTGACACCGAGCCCGCGTCCGTCGAGCAGCAGAAGCTGTTGGGGCTCACCGCACCCAGCCTCTACGACCTGCGGAACCTGTTCCAGGTCAACGTGGAGGAGGGCAGGCACCTGTGGGCGATGGTGTACCTGCTGCACGCGTACTTCGGCAAGGAGGGGCGCGACGAGGCGGAAGGCCTGCTGCTGCGCAACTCCGGCAGTCCGGACACCCCGCGCATCCTCGGCGCGTTCAACGAGGAGACCGCGGACTGGCTGGCGTTCTTCATGTTCACCTACTTCACCGACCGGGACGGCAAGTACCAGCTCGGGACGCTGAAGGAGAGCGCGTTCGACCCGTTGTCGCGGACGTGCGAGTTCATGCTGAAGGAGGAGGCGCACCACATGTTCGTCGGCACCACCGGTGTCGACCGGGTGGTGACCCGCAGTGCCCAGTTGATCCGCGAGCACGACACGACGGACATCGGCGCGTGCGGCGGGATCCCGTTGGAGATCATCCAGAAGTACCTCAACTTCCACTTCACCGTCTCGCTCGACCTGTTCGGTGGCGAGACCTCCACCAACGCGGCGAACTACTACACCGCCGGGCTGAAGGGGCGGTGGCAGGAAGGCCGCCGCAAGGACGACCACCAGCTCACCGAGGGCGGCACGGTCCTCGACAAGCCCACCGCCGACGGAACCTGGACCACCGACGAGGTGCAGACGCTGCTGGCGCTCAACCTCGACCTGCGCGGCGAGTACATCGCGGACTGCCGGACCGGCGTGAAGCGGTGGAACAAGATCCTCGAAGAGCACGGGATCGGCTTCCGGTTCACGTTGCCGCACCCCGGTTTCAACCGCAACGTCGGCCTCAACGCCGGGTTCCACATCACGCCGGACGGCACAATCGTGGACGAGGCGGCGTGGGCGGCGAACCGGCGCAAGTGGCTGCCCACCACCGAGGACCTCGCGTTCGTGAGGTCCCTGATGCACCCGGTCTACGAGCGGGGCCGCATCGCGAGCTGGGTCGCGCCACCCGTGAACGGCATCAACGACAAGCCGTTCGACTACGAGTACGTCTACCTCCCCTGAGGCGGGTGCCATGCCGACTGCCGCTCCCACCACCTTCAACGCCGCCGACCACCTCGTCGCCAGGCACCTGCGCGACGGCAACGGCGGCCGGACCGCCGTCGTCACCCCCACCAGGACCCTGACCTACCAGCAGTTGCACGACGAGGTCGTGCGGGTAGCGGCCGGACTCCGCGCGCTGGGCGCGCGCCCCGAAGAGCGCGTGCTGATGTGCATGGTCGACGAGGTCGAGCTGTTCGCCGCGATCCTGGCCACGATGCACATCGGCGCGGTCGCCGTCCCGTGTTCGACCATGCTCACCAGCGCGGAACTCCACGCCCTCGTCGTGGACTCGCGGGCAAGGGTGGTCATCGGCTCGCCGGAGTACGCGGGTGTCGTGCGGTCGGCCGTCGCCGCCGCGCCCGACGTGCGGTACGTCGTGACCGATCCCGGTCCGCTGCCCGACGGCGTGGAGGGGTTGGCGTGGTCGGACTTCCTCCGCGGCGGGCCGGTGCCGCCGTACGCCACGTGGCCGGACTCGCCCGCGCTGTGGCTCTACACCTCCGGCACGACCGGCGTGCCGAAGGCCGCGATGCACCGGCACGCCAACATCCGCCTGGTCGCCGACAACTACGCGGGCGAGGTGCTCGGCATCACCCGCGACGACCGCTGCCTGTCGGTCGCCAAGCTGTTCTTCGCCTACGGCATCGGCAACTCCATGTTCTTCCCGCTCTCGGTCGGCGCGACGGCACTGCTGGAACCCGGCAGACCCACGCCCGCGCTCTTCGCCGAGCGGGCGGCCCGCGACGGGGCCACGCTGCTGTTCGGCACCCCCAGCTTCTGGGGGCCGCTCCTGGTCGCCGACGTGCCGTCCGACGCGTTCGCCTCGGTGCGCCAAGGGGTTTCCGCGGGAGAGGCGCTGCCCGCGCGGATGTACGAGGGCATGGCGTCCAGGTTCGGCGTCGAGGTGCTGGACGGCATCGGCTCCACGGAGATGCTGCACATCTACCTGTCCAACCGCCCCGGCCGGGTGCGCCCGCGCTCGTCCGGCGTTCCCGTGCCGGGCTACGACGTGGAGTTGCGCGACGAGCAGGGCGCTGTCGTGTCGGCCTTTGGGGAGGCGGGGGAGCTGTTCGTCCGCGGTGGTTCGATCGCCACCGGCTACTGGTGTCGGACCGACACGTCCCGCGGGGTGTTCCTCGGGCCGTGGATGAAGACCGGCGACACCTACGTCCGCAACGACGACGGCACGTACACCTGCCTGGGGCGGCTGGGGGACATGCTGAAGGCGGGCGGGATCTGGGTGACGCCGAGCGAGGTGGAGGAGCGGCTGCTGGAGCACCCGGACATCGCCGAGGCCGTCGTCGTCGGCGTGCTCGACGCGGACGGGCTGGACAAGCCGGTCGCCTGCGTCGTGCCCGCGCCAGGTCGGGAAGTCGACCCGGACGAGGTGATCCGGTGGTGCCGTCAGGGGTTGGCGTCGTTCAAGCGGCCCCGTGCGGTGGTCGTGCTGGCGGAACTGCCGCAGACCGCGACCGGGAAGATCCGCCGCAACGTGCTGCGGGACCTGGTCGGCCTCGACCCGCTGGTGCCTAGACCATGACCTCGGCCCAGTGCCGCTGGGATTCGGCCCGCCACTCCTCGTGCTTGCGGTGGAACAGGTCCGCGGCCTTCGTGCCGCTCCAGTTCTCCGGGAGCAGGGCGGCGGGCAGCCGGGGGTCGAGGAAGGGGAAGCGGCGCCACTCGTGCACCAGCAGGGTCTGCGCGTGCAGCGCGTTCTGCCCGGTGGTCGGTCGCACGCCGCTGAACTCGTCGTAGAAGTCCTCGTACCGCACTTCCAGGTCCCTCAGGTCCCAAGCGCGCCTGACCAGGTCGCCGACCTCGCCGATCGACCCGAACTCGGCGACGAACGACATCACCGGCGACTCGACACCGAGTTCGGCGATGATCTTCGCCGCCTCCGGCTGCCTGCGCGTGTTCGGGCTGACCCAGACCCCCGGCTGCGCCGACCCGAAACCCGCCCACGACAGCCGGGTCCGCACCCGGTGGCGCAGGTCGCGCTTCGCCTCGGGCACCGACACGAACAGCATCAGCCAGCGCCCGTCCCAGACGTCCTGCTCGCGGCCGAACTCGTAGATGCGGTGCGCACCCTCCGACAGCAGCTTGCGCCCGTGCGCCGTCAACGACCACCGCACCCGCCGCCCGACCCGCTCCGACCCCAGCCACCCCTCGGCCGCCGTCCGCGCCAAGGCCTGGCGCGCCGACTTCTCCTCGATCCCGAACTGGCTGAGCACCTCGACCAACGTCGAAGTCCAGACCGGTTCACCGTGGGGCAGCAGGTACTCGCCCAACAGCGTCATCAGCACGGAGCGCGCACTGGCGTGGCTGACCTCGCGCCGTCGCGACACGCTCGGATGTGCGGCGCCCGCCATCTGCTTTCACCCGCCTCGCTGAGGGCCCTCATTGTGATACGGCACCGCCAACACGCGCAAGCTCGATGTAGAACGTCCACTCAGGACTCGGGCCGCAACTTGGCGACCAGGTGCTCCAGCACCGTCGCGAACAGCTCCGCCTCCAACGGCGTCCACTCCGCGACGATCTCGTCCAACCGGTCCACCAGCCTGCGCCGCGCCGAGTCGATGGCCGCCCGCCCCTCGTCGGTCAGCCGCAGCAACGTGGACCGCGCATCCCCCGGATCGGGCTCCCGCGCTACCAGTCCGGCCTTCTCCAGCCGCGCCGCGTAGCGGGTGGTGGCCGTCCGGTCGATCCCGATCTCATCCGCGAGTCGCGTGGAACTCACCGGCTCCAACCGCGCGATCCCGCTCAGCACCGGGTACGTCGTCTCGTCGACTCCTCGCAGGTCGGAGACCAGGTCGTCGTACAGGTGGGCTCTGGTGCTGCGGCGGAGCAGCAGGCCAAGAGCGGCCTCGACACGAGCGGCGGCGGAATGCACCCGATCAGTGTACGTGCAAGCGGCACGCACCTGAGGTATGGTCCTAGTACGTGCCAGCGGCACGCACCTCACCGCCTCCCGAAGGAGTTCCCATGGCCACCACCCCGCAGGACGTCCTCCCCGACGGTGCCGAAGGCGCCGAGTTCCATGGCGAATACGTGCGAAAGGGCACCATCGCCGCCTTCATCGCCAACGCCAAGCTCCTCCAGTCCCTCCCCGTGGGCACTCCGGAGTACCAGGACGCCGCCACCCAACTCCGCACCCTGAAACCCGCACTGGACGCCGTTGACTTGTTCGACGTCGTCACCATCCGCGACCCAGCCGTAGTCACCCTGCTGTCAGGCCAGCCACCAGACGGCTGACCCACTTGCCCGCTACCCCCAAGTCCTGCCCAAACCCGTCGGGTCCGAACCCAGCTCGAACCCGACCAAACCCCAAGCCCCCTACACAGCCCGCAACGGCCGCGTCTTCCGGTATGCCACTTCCACCCACACCGTCTTCCCCCAAGCGCGCCGCGAAATTCCCCACCTCTCCGCCACCCGCTCCACCAGCAGCAACCCCCGCCCGCGGTACTTGCCCAACCGCGACGTCCCCACCACCGGAAGGAGGTCAGCTTCGCCGTCGTCAACCTCAACCCGCACCCGGTGCTGCTCGGCGACTTCCGAGACCCGCACCCGACAAGGCGGCGTCGCGTGGTCGTACACGTTCGACACCAGTTCGGTGACCAGCAGGACCGCGTCGTCGATGCACTCCTGGGACATGCCGGCCAGCACTTCGGTGACCCAGATCCGCACGGTCGACAGCGGGGGATGCGGGGATCGGCTCAGGTCGAGAGCCGCAGGCAGACGCAAAACCGGTTTCACGAGCCTCCCCGCCCATCGAACAAGGCCCATCCGCTTATGAGGGCCACCAGGTCACACGGGTACCCGCATTCGGCGGATTCCACACGATCCCGCGCCTCGCTTCGCTCTCGCAGATCCATTCCGACCACGAATCAGCGCCAACCCGGTCATGCGCAGTCCGTCGAAGACCAACCCGACCGGTCGTTCGTCAGGCCCCAGCAACCCCGGACCAAGGGAGGACACCCGATGAGCAGTACCTCTACGGCTTTCCGTCATCGGCCCGACGATCGGTCGAGGATTCCTCGCGCAGGCGTCGTTCTCGCTTTCCCCGCGCCAGCTCCGTCCCCAGCGCGTCCAACCGCTGCCCCCAGAACCGCCGGAAGTGGTCCAGCCACACGTCGACCTCCTGGAGCGGTTGGGCGTCGACCGTGTACAGCCGTCGGGTGCCGACGGCGCGGACGGTGGCGAAGCCGTTTTCGCGGAGCACCCTCAGGTGTTGGGAGACGGCGGGTTGGGAGATGCCGAATTCGCGCTGGATGACGGTGACGACGGCGCCGGAGGTCTGCTCGCCGGTGGCGAGCAGTTCCAGGATTCGGCGGCGGACGGGGTCGCCGAGGACGTCGAACGCGTGCACGGGGCGACTGTCCCACCCCGTACTTATATAAGTCAATGCCGATGCCTGGCCGTGCGCACCCACGGCCAGGGCCTCTGGTCGGAGGTTACTCGGCGGCCTTGGCCGCGCGGGCCCGGCGGCGTTCGCGCATGTCGAAGAACTTGGTGGCCTTGCCGTTCAAGACCGTCATGAACTCGGCCAGCTCGTCGCGGGCCTTCTCGCCCTCGCCACCGAGGTTGGTGCGTTCGAACACCTTCCAGAAGCGGAGGATCGGCATGATGACCTCGTCGTGGTGCAGGCGGAGGTCGTAGATGCCGGCGTTGGCGATGGTGGCGGAGCTGCGGAGGAAGTCCTTGATGCCCGCGCCGGGCATCTGGAAGTTGACGACCTCGTCGCGCACGGCCTGCATGGTGTGGTCGGGCTGGACCTCGAACGCGGCGGTGACGAGGTTGCGGTAGAAGACCATGTGCAGGTTCTCGTCCGTGGCGATGCGGGAGAGGAGCTGGTCGGCCAGCGGGCAGTTGGTCGCGCGGCCCGTGTTGCGGTGGGAGATGCGGGTCGCGAGCTCCTGGAACGACACGTACACGATGTTGCGGATCGCGGACTCGGTCTGGCCCTCGAAGCCGACCGACATGTGCTCCATGCGCTGACGCTCGAGGTCGACGGGGTCGACGCCGCGCGTCACGACGAGGTAGTCGCGCAGGGCGATGCCGTGGCGGGCCTCCTCGGCGGTCCAGCGGTGCATCCAGGTCGCCCACGCGCCGTTCTTGCCGAACGACGACGAGATGACGCGGTGGTAGGAGGGGAGGTTGTCCTCGGTCAGGAGGTTGATGATCATCGCCGTCTTGGCGGTGGGGTCGAGCCGGGAGTCTTCCGGGTGCCAGTCCTCGCCCCCGAGGAACGCGAAGTCGCGGCCCTCGCTCCAGGGGACGTAGTCGTGCGGCATCCACTCCTTGGCGATCGACAAGTGGCGGTCGAGGTTGACCTCCACGATCGGTTCCAGCTCGCGCAGCAGATCCGTATCGCGGCGGTGGCTATCGCCAACCGTCACACCGATCACCCCGTTCTCAGTTCTGGTGGTGGGTCAAGTCGTTCTCCTCTCTGAGCCTACGTGGCCTAGTGGCAGGCGCCGGTTGCCGAGGTATGACTTTCCAGCGGCGCCACATGGGGTAGGCGATGGCGACCAGGAGTGACAGCGCTGGAATGCCGGGGAAGAGCACGTAGTCGACCAGTGGAACCGTCACGCAGATGCCGGTCACCCATCCGGGTGCGGTGGGGAACTTGCCTGGTGGGGTCCACGGCGTGCGCTTGCCGGGCTTGGCGACGGAGAGCCAGACCTGCACCGCGAGGGCGCCTGCCATCAGCAGCGATCCGAGTCGCATCAGTGTCGGATTTCCGTGCTCGCCCAGGTTGAGGTTCGGGCTCAGGACGAAGATCCCGAGGTAGAGCTGGGTAAGGGTGATCACGAATTTGGCCAGGACCCACCAGTGCCGGAAATAGCCCCAGGAGGTGAGCGCGGACAGCATGAATCCGGTGTAGGCCGATGTCGTGGCCATGAACTGGAGCACGTCGGTGTCGATCACGTGCGCCATTTCGAACGCGCTCGTCCGAGACGTCCCGCTCGTCTCCAGCCCGTAGGTCACCAAGGCGAACAGGGCGAGCGCCTGGCTCATCCAGCCGACCGAGCTGACCACGTGCAGCCACACGAGCAGCTTCCGCTGTGCCATGAGTACCTCCATAGGTAGGCAACCAACGTATAGCAAGCCTACCTATGTGACCAGGCGTCGCGCGGCTTTCGGCGCCGCTCTCGCGGACTTTTCTGTAGCGGTCCAGAAATCACCCGTTAATGCTCATGAATTCGTGCCGGGGCCAGTGGCGTGGTGGAAATTCGGCGAGGAGGTGTCACATTCGGTCGTTTCGGCCGCTGCGCGCGTCCGCCCGATCGGGTCGGCGTCGGCGCCATCCGGTCTCCGGACGTGCTGTCGATCACGGTGCGAAAGGGCAGCTTTCGGCTCCGTGCCTTGCCAACGGACCTGCGCAGGGGTGGTCCGGCGGGGAAGTTCGGCGAGCGCCATAACGTCGTTGGGTTAACCCTTGGTACATGTGGTCACCACGTGGAATTCGCCTTGTCATTCGAATTGGTATCAGTACGCGCGGCGAGCTTGACAAGGCCGCTCAATGTGACCAATCCTCGCGCCAACTGACACGTTTCGGGGTATCGGACCCGCGAGCGAGCACCGCCTGCGGGCACACCCGACGAGGAAGGTTCGATTCGTTGACTCCCACCCCAGTTCTGCGACTGCTCGGCGTTGGCGCGTTGGCCATCGCGCTCGCCGCCTGCGGCACCCCGCCCGCCAAGGAAAGCTCGTCGAGCGGCACCGCCGCGGCGACGGCCAAGTCCGCCGCCGACTTCGGTGGAGTGGACAAGCTCGTGGAGGCGGCCAAGAAGGAGGGCGCGCTGAACGTCATCGCGCTGCCGCCGGACTGGGCGAACTACGGCGAGATGCTCAAGGCGTTCACCGCGAAGTACGGCATCAAGGTCGACTCGGCGCAGCCGGACGGCTCCAGCGCGGACGAGATCAAGGCCGCCCAGCAGCTCAAGGGCGGTGACCGCGCGCCGGACGTGTTCGACCTCGGGCTGAACGTGGCCGTGGCGAACAAGGCGATGTTCGCGCCGTACAAGGTCGCGACGTGGGAGGAGATCCCGGCCGAGCTGAAGGACGGCGAGGGCCTGTACTACGGCGACTACGGCGGCTTCATGTCCATCGGCTACGACGCGGGCAAGGTCCCCGCGCCGACCAAGGTCGAAGACCTGCTCAAGCCCGAGTACGCGGGCAAGGTCGCGCTCAACGGCGACCCGACGCAGGCGGGCGCCGCGTTCACCGGCGTCATGATGGCCTCCCTCGGCAGCGGCGGCTCCGCGGACGACATCGCGCCCGGCGTCGAGTTCTTCAAGAAGCTCAAGGCCGCGGGCAACTTCCTGCCGGTCGACCCGTCGCCCGCGACGATCGAGTCCGGCCAGACGCCCGTCGTCATCGACTGGGACTACACGAACGCCGCGCAGACCGTGAAGCTCGCGGGCAAGGTCGACTGGAAGACCGTCGTCCCGACCGGCGCGCAGATCGGCGCCTACTACAACCAGGCCATCAACAAGGACGCCCCGCACCCGGCCGCCGCGCGGCTGTGGCAGGAGTTCCTGTACTCCGACGAGGGCCAGAACATCTACCTCCAGGGCCTGTCGCGCCCGGTTCGGCTGGAGGCCATGACGAAGTCGGGCAAGGCCGACTCCGCTGCGGCTGCCAAGCTGCCCAAGACCGAGGGCAAGCAGGTGTTCCAGACCCAGGAGCAGGCCGACAAGGCCAAGCAGGTCCTGACCGCCACGTGGGCGCAGGCGGTGGGCTGACCCTTGGTCGCACCCGTCACCACCTCGGTCGGGGACAGCGCGCCGCACGCGGCCGCTGCCCCCGGCCGGGGGCCCACTAGGGGAAACATCCTGGCGTGGCTCGTCGTCGTCCCGTTCCTGGCGTACGTCGGCGTGTTCCTGGTGTACCCGACCATCCTCGTGCTGGCCGGGACGTTCCAGGACGCCGACGGCGCCTTCACCCTGAACAACCTGACCGACCTGATGAAGGGCGTCTACCTCCAGGCGTTCTGGCGCAGCATCGAACTGTCCGCCATCACCGCTCTCGTGGGCGCGGTGTTCGGCGCGCTGCTGTCGTGGGCGGTCGCGAGCGGCAAGCCCGAGGGCCTGCTGCGGCGGGTCGTCGTCGCGGGCGCGGGCGTGCTCGCCCAGTTCGGCGGCGTGCCGCTGGCGTTCGCGTTCCTCGCGACGGTCGGCTTCCAGGGGTTCGTCACGAAGTTCCTCCAGGACAGCCTGGGGATCAACCTGTTCGCGGGCAGCGCGTGGATCTTCGAACTGCCCGGCCTGACCCTGGTGTACACGTTCTTCCAGATCCCGCTGATGGTCATCGTGTTCCTCCCAGCGCTGGACGGCCTCCGTCCGCAGTGGAGGGAGGCCTCGGAGAGCCTCGGCGGCAGCACGTGGACCTACTGGCGCTACGTCGGCGGCCCGATCCTGTTCTCGCCGTTCCTCGGCGCCCTGCTGCTGTTGTTCGCGAACGCGTTCTCCGCGTACGCCACGGCCGCCGCGCTGGTGTCGCAGGGCAGTCCCATCGTGCCGCTGCAGATCCGCGGCTTCCTCACCGGTGAGGTGCTGCTGGGCCAGGAGAACCTGGGCAAGGCGCTCGGGCTCGGCATGGTCGTCGTGGTCGGCATCGCGATGGGCCTCTACGCACTGCTCCAGCGGAGGGTGTCCAAATGGCAGTGACCGCGAAACCCCCGAAGAAGATCGCAGGCACCGTCCTGCGGGTCGTCGTGCTCGTGGTGCTCGGGTTCTACTTCATCCTGCCGCTCGTGGCGATGGGCGAGTTCTCCACCCGCGGCATCAACAACACCCGCAGCCTCGACTCGTGGACCGGCATCTTCGAAGACCCGGACCTGGTCGACTCCATCCTGACGTCGGTCGAGCTCGCCGTGCTCAGCTCCGTGCTGATGCTCGTCCTGCTCGTGCCGACGATGGCGTGGATCCGGCTGCGGCTGCCGAAGCTGCGCCGCGTGGTCGAGTTCCTGTGCCTGCTGCCGCTCACGATCCCGGCGATCGTGCTGGTGGTCGGCATGGCGCCGCTCTACGCGTGGGTGAACTACTTCCTCGGCGACTCGCCGCTGACGCTCACCTTCGTGTACGCGGTGCTCGTGCTGCCGTTCGCCTACCGGGCCATCGACGCGGGTCTCGCGTCGATCGACCTCAAGACGCTCGCGGAGGCCGCGCGCAGCCTCGGCGCGTCCTGGGGAACGGTGCTGTGGCGGATCGTGGTGCCGAACATCCGCACCGCCCTCATCGGCGCCTCGCTGCTGTCCGTGGCGCTCGTGCTCGGCGAGTTCACCATCGCCTCGCTGCTGAACTTCGAGACCCTCCAGGTCCAGGTCAACCTGATCGGCAAGCGCAACGCGGGCCTGTCGATCGCCGTGTCGCTGGCCTGCCTGGTGTTCGCGTTCGTGCTGCTGTTCCTGCTCTCCTACGTCGGTCAACGGCGTCGGGTCACCGTCGTCGAGGACTAGAGAAAGACCGGGTTTCATGGGTTACCTAGAGCTCAAGGGCCTCCGGAAGTCCTTCGGCGGCTCGCCCGCGCTCGACGGGCTCGACCTCGAACTCACCGAGGGGGAGCTGGTCAGCCTGCTCGGCCCCAGCGGGTGTGGCAAGACGACCGCGCTGCGCATCGTGGCCGGGTTCGAGACGGCCGACACGGGGCACGTCGTGGTGGCGGGCAAGGACATCACCTCCGTACCGGCGAACCGCCGGGACATGGGCATGGTGTTCCAGGCGTACAGCCTGTTCCCGAACATGACGGCGGCGCAGAACATCGAGTTCGGCCTCCGGCTGCGCAAGGCCGGATCGGGCGAGCGCTCCAAGCGCGTCGACGAATTGCTGGAACTGGTGGGGCTCGGCAAGTTCGGCGCCCGGTACCCGCACCAGATGTCCGGCGGCCAGCAGCAGCGCGTGGCGCTGGCCCGCGCACTGGCGATCCAGCCGCGCGTGCTGCTGCTGGACGAGCCGCTGTCAGCGCTGGACGCCAAGGTGCGGGTCAACCTCCGCGACGAGATCCGCCGCATCCAGACCGAACTGGGCATGACGACCCTGTTCGTCACGCACGACCAGGAGGAGGCGCTCGCCGTCTCCGACCGGGTCGGCGTGATGTCGCAGGGCAGGCTCGAACAACTGGACACGCCCGCGGTGGTCTACCGCGAGCCCGCGTCCGCGTTCGTCGCGCAGTTCGTCGGCGTGACGAACACCGTGCTGGGCAAGTCGGAGGCAGGCGCGGTCCGGCTGGGCACGTTCAAGCTCCCGACCGACGCCGCAGCCGACCTGAGCGACGGCAGCGACGTCAAGGTCATCGTGCGCCCCGAGGACATCGGGATCGTCGAGCACAATGGCGAGCCGAACGGCTCGCTGCTGGGCAGCGTGCTCACCCAGAGCTTCCTCGGACCGGTCACCCGCCTGGTGATCCGGCTCGACGGGGACGACCAGACGATCCGCGTCGACCAGCCGTCGAACATCGCCGCTGCCTACCCGCCCGGCACCGCCGTGGCACTGGACTTCAACGCGTCGAGGTTCCTGGTGGTAGCTGTGTAGTTTGGTCGCTGTGTTGAATGGTCGCTGCTCCGCAGACTCCGGCTCGGCCGCCTGGAGTCGGTAGGTTGAGCCTCGATTTTTTCGAGCAGGGCAGAGACTTCGTCCCCGCCCTGCTCGAAAAAATGGTGACCCAACCTACCGACGCGGCCTCGCGTAGTGGGCCGGAAGCGGTGATGTGTCAAGGCGCGCGTGGTAGGCGGAAGTGGTTTGTGTCCAGCGGTGTGTGGCGGGTTGGGAGCGGTCGGGCGTTGAGCCGCGTGTGATGGGTGGGAAGCGGTTGTGTCGAGCCGCGTGTGGTGGGGCTGGTGGTGGTCATGCATGATCCGGGTTATGACCGTGCCGTATCGGCGGATGGCCGCTCGTCGACCTGATGAGGCGCATCGCGCGTCTACTCCGCTCGAGCTGCTTTTTGATCTTAGTTTTGTGGTGGCGGTGGCGTCTGCGGCGGCGATGTTGCACCACTCGCTGACCGAGAACCACATCGGGCACGGTGTTGTCGGGTACCTGACGGTGTTCTTCGCCGTTTGGTGGGCCTGGCTGAACTTCACCTGGTTCGCGTCGTCGTACGACACCGACGACGTGGTGTACCGGGTGACGACCCTGGTGCAGATCACCGGTGTGCTGGTGCTGGCCGCGGGGGTGCCCAGGGCGTTCGAGGACGGCGACTTCGCGGTTGTGACGGCGGGGTACGTCGTGATGCGGCTGGCGATGGTGAGCCAGTGGCTGCGGGCGCGGCACGGCGATCCGGAGCGGCGGGCGACGGCGACGCGGTACGCGGTCGGTGTCACGGTGGTCCAAGTGGGCTGGGTCGCGCGGCTGTTCCTGCCGGAGGGCCAGCTGCTGGTCGCGTTCGTGGCGCTGGCCGTGTGCGAGATGCTGGTGCCGGCGATCGCGGAACGGGCGGCGGTCACCACGTTCCACGTCGGCCACGTGGTCGAGCGGTACGGCCTGTTCACCCTCATCGTGCTCGGCGAGTCGATCCTGGCGGCGAGCAACGCGATCCGCACGGGCCTGGACGCGGGCACGGACGTGCCTTCGCTGGTGTCGCTGTCGTTCGCGGGGCTGGTCATCGTGTTCGCGCTGTGGTGGCTGTACTTCGACCACCCGGCCGAGGAGCTGCTGACCAGCCTTCGCAAGTCGTTGACCTGGGGTTACGGCCACTACCTCGTGTTCGCCAGTGCGGCCGCCGTCGGCGCGGGCCTTGAGGTCTCGGTGGACTACGACACCCACGTCACCCACCTGTCGCCGCTCGCGGCGGCCATGACGACGACCGTCCCGGTCGCCGTCTACCTGCTCGTCGTGTGGTTCCTCCAGGTCTTCGAGACCTCCCGAGGCGCGGCGAAGTGGGTGTTCCCAGCCGGTGCCGTGCTCGTGCTGGCGGCGTCCTTCGGACCCGCGCCGATCCACGTGACCGCCGTCCTGCTGGCCGCGCTGGTCGCGGTCGTCGTCACGGGTGAACGGAGCCGCCGAAGTGGTGCGTGAACTGAGGCTGGTCGTCACGGCCGCCGACTACGACGAGGCACTGCGGTTCTACCGGGACGTGCTGGGCCTGCCGGAGCAGGCCGCGTTCAGCTCGCCCGGTGGCCGCGTGACGATCCTGGAGGCGGGCCGCGCGACCCTGGAGATCGCCGATCCGCCGCACGCGGCCTACATCGACGAGGTCGAGGTGGGGAAGCGGGTCGCGGGGCACGTGCGGGTGGCGTTCCAGGTGGACGACGTGACCGTCGCGACCGGTGAACTGGTCGACGGTGGCGCGACCCTGATCGCCGAACCCACCCGCACACCGTGGAACTCGCTCAACTCCCGCCTGTCCGCGCCCGCCGGGTTGCAGTTGACGCTGTTCGAGGAGTTGGGGGAGTAGGCGACTCGGGGCCCGTGTCCGAAGTGGACACGGGCCCCGAGGTCACTGCGTTCTCAGGTCACCACTCGCGGTAGGAGCCCTGGGTCTGCACGTTCAGCGTGTCCACCCGGACGAACTTCGCCGAGAAGGTGCGCGGGTCCCGGATGTCCAGGACGTCGAAGCCCTTCGCGATGTCCGACGAGTAGATGAACCCGTTGTAGTAGTACGCCGACCAGCTGCCGCCGCCACCGGCGTTGGGCAGCGGGCCGCGCTCGAAGAAGCCGATCTCCTTCGGCTTGGTCGAGTCGGTGAAGTCCCAGATCGAGATGCCGCCCTGGTACCAGGACTGCACCATGATGTCGCGGCCCTGCACCGGGATCAGCGAGCCGTTGTGGGCCACGCAGTTCTCGGTGTCGGACTGCATCCGGGGGATCTTGTAGTAGCTCTTGAACTCCAGCTTGCGCTTGTCGCCACGACCGGTGATGTCGTAGATGCCGTCCGCGCCGCGGTTCTTGCCGATGGCCTCGTTGCAGGTCGCCGCGCCGCCGCCGCCGAGCTCGTCGGTGAAGATGACCTTGGTGCCCTCGTTGTTGAACGTGGCCGAGTGCCAGAACGCGAAGTTCACGTTGTCCTGCACCGTGGTGATCACCCGCGGCTTCTCGCGGTCGGAGATGTCGAAGAGCACGCCGTCACCCATGCAGGCGCCCGCGGCGAGGTCCTTCGACGGGTAGACCGTGATGTCGTGGCAGCCGCTGGTGGGCGTCACGTAGCCCTCCGGCACGGTGCCGCCGCGGCCGGGGTTGCCGCCGTCCGGGAACAGGATCGGCGCGGAGATGAGCGACGCCTTCGCCGGGTCCTTCAGGGGGACCTTCACGATGGAGATCTTGTCGTGCGGCGGCTGGCAGTCCGGGAACGTCGCGCTGGGCGAGTACGACGAGACGTACAGGTACGCGTTGCGGCCCTTCTTGTCCGGGACCAGCGTGTGCGTGTGCGACCCGCAGTCGGTCTCGACGGCGGCGACGTACTTCGGGTTGCGCTTGTCGCTGATGTCGAAGACCTTGATGCCCTCCCACGAGGCCTTCTCCGTGGCGGGCTGGGCGACGCTGTTGCACGAGTTGTCCGACCGCGACGAGTCGGTCGACAGGAACAGCAGGTTGCCCTGGACCGAGATGTCGTTCTGCGAACCGGGGCAGAGGACCTCGCTGACGACCTTCGGCTTCTGCGGGTTGCGGATGTCGTAGATCGTGAAGCCGTTGTAGTTGCCCACGAAGGCGTGGTTGTCCTGGAACGCGAGGTCCGAGTTGGTCGACGCCGCGAACGGCGTGCCCTTCGGCAGGTTCGCGACGTGCTTGACGTTGCGGCTGTGGACGATCTCATCGACGGCGGGGATGCCCGCAGCCGGGTTCGCGGGAGCCGAGAGCTGCGTCTCGGACAGGCCGTCAACGTTGTCCTGGTCCGGTTGGGCCAGCGCCTGGGGGTTGAACGCGAACGCCGACACCGCCAGTGCGAACGCCCCCAGAGCCGCGATCGGCGCTCTGCGCCGCCGGGCCGAAACGGATGCTGTCACCACAGGTCTCCCCTTCTTAACCTGATGCAGGACGATCAGTATCACCGTTTTGCCTGGCTAAAGACCACGTCCGATCGGCGGGTATGCGGAATTCCCGCCGGCTGGGAAGGTCGGTAGGTTGATGGTTGACGAGGGGGAGCGGATGCGGATCAGGGTCGGACTGGTGGCGGTCGCACTGGTGCTCGCGGGCTGTACTTCCACGCCTGCCGAGGACGCCGCGCCGGTCATCGTGCCTGGTGCGCCGGGGGAGCAGAACAAGACGGTCTCGAAGGACGACATCGGCACAGGTGGCTTCGTCGCCCCGAACGAGCGCGATCTGGCCTACGTCGTGGGCATGATCGAGCACCACCGGCAGGCCGTGGACATGACCGCGCTGGCCCCGGAGAGGGCGTCAAATGAGACGGTGCGCGGTCTCGCTTCGCGCATCCACGACACCCAGGGGCCCGAGATCGGTGCCATGGAGCAGTGGCAGAAGCAGTTCGCCGCGAACGCCGAGCAGCACGGCCACTCCACCGCGCTGCCGCACGTCGACCACGGGTCGATGCCCGGCATGGCGAGCGACGAGGACATGGCCGCGCTCAAGGCGGCGACCGGCGGCGAGTTCGACAGGCTGTTCGTGAAGCTGATGATCGCCCACCACAAGGGCGCGCTGAAGATGGCCGAGGAAGTGCTGGCGAACGGCGTGGACGTCAAGGTCGAGGAGATGGCGGCCGACGTGATCGCCACGCAGACCGACGAGATCAACCGGATGCAGACCCTCGCGCTGCCCTAGTGCGCTGACCTTGCCGGGTTTCGTGCCGCGAGGGGTCCACCTGAGCCGCGCGAAATACGGTGAGGATTGCGGCTACCGCGCTAAGACGCTTTCAGCACCAGGTCTTCCGAGTGCTCGAACGTCTCGACGGCGTTGCCCGTGACGTGTCGGGCGATGCCCTTGTTGCGCGCGTGCGCCTCGCGGAACGAGTCCGATGCCACCCACGCCCGGAAGTCGGCCTCGGTGTCGAACTCGTTGAGCGACACGTACGGCTGGTCCGGGCTCGTCGGTCGCAGCAGCGTGCTGCGCCGCAGCCCAGGCACACCCGGCAGGTAGGTGCGCATGTTGGCCCGGAACTTCTCCTCGAACTCCGCCGCGCGCTCCGTGGGGACGAACAAGCGGTTGGTGGCGATGAACATGCCGCACCTCCGGGTTCCCGACGCTACGTAGGCAACTATCCCAACGGTGCGTAGGGAAAGCAAGAGGGGATAGCATGGGGCATGCCCAGGATCAGTGCAGGCACGGTCGCGGAGCACCGCGCGAACCGGCTGCGCGCACTGCTGGACGCGGGCCGCGACCTGGTCACCGAAGGCGGCCCGGACGCGCTGACACTCGCCGCGCTCGCCCGCCGGGTAGGCCTCTCGCGGCCAAGCCTGTACGAGTACTTCCGGTCCCGTGAGGAACTCGTCGCCGCGATCGTCACCGACGAACTGCCCGAGTGGGCCAGGCACCTCGACCGGGCCGTCGCGTCGGCCGACGGCGTGGCCGCGAAGATCGAGGCGTACCTGCGGACCGAGTTGGAGATCATCACCGACGGCAGCCACGGCGCCGTCGTCGCCTTGTCCGCCCACGCGCTGCCGGACAGCAGCCGCGAACAGATCCGCGCCGAGCACGAACGCCTGCTCGCCCCCTTGGTCGCCGTCCTCCACGACGCGGGCGTCCCCCGCCCGGAACTCCGCGCGCTGCTCGTGCACGGGATGGTGGAAGCCGCGTCCCGCACCGTCGCTCCCGGCCGCACCGAGCACAACGAGGCCGTCATCGCCGCACTGCTGGACCAGGTCCTCCACGGCCTGCTGCCGTAGTCCAGGCCGCCGGACCGCCGAGGTCGTGCGGCTCGGATCCCACCGCGTGCCTGCTCGCGGATCTCGAATCAGACATAACGGTTGACCAGGGGCGTCCGGGATTGCGAGGGTCTGGGCCTGTGTCCGCCCGGTAGAAGTGCGAGTCGACGATGACTTCGGTGCTCGGTTCGGTGTTGTTGCCCATCGCGCTGGCTGTGGTGATGTTCGGGTTGGGCCTGTCGTTGACGGTCGAGGACTTCGTGCGGGTGCGCAAGCACCCGGCCGCCGTCCTGGTGGCGCTGGTGTGCCAGCTCGTCCTGCTGCCGGTCCTGTGCTTCGGGCTGGTGCTGTTGTTCGACCTGCCGCCGCTGCTGGCGGTGGGCATGATGCTGCTGGCCGCGTCACCCGGCGGGACGACGGCGAACCTGTTCAGCCACGTGTTCCGCGGCGACGTCGCCCTCAACATCACGCTCACGGCGGTGAACTCGGTGCTGGCGGTCGTGACGCTGCCGCTGGTCACGAACTTCGCCATCGACCGCTTCGCGCCGCGGGGCGAGGCGCTGGACCTCCAGTTCGACAAGGTCGTGCAGGTGTTCGCGATCGTGCTGATCCCGGTGGCGCTCGGGATGCTCGTCCGGCGCCGCAACCCGGCTTTCGCGGACCGCATGGACCGACCCGTGCGGATCTTCTCCGTCGTGGTCCTGGCGGCCGTCATCGTCGCGACCGTGGTGTCCGAGCGCGCCAACCTCGCCACGTACCTCGCGGCGACCGGGCTGATCGCGCTGGTGTTCTGCGTGCTCAGCCTGTCGCTCGGGTACTTCGCGCCGAGGGCGCTCAAGGTCGGGCACCGGCAGTCGATCGCGAGCGCGTTCGAGATCGGCGTGCACAACAGCACCCTGGCGATCACGATCGCGATCAGCGTCCTGGGCAGCACGGACGTCGCCGTGCCCGCCGCGGTGTACGGGGTGGTGATGTTCCCGGTCGCGGCCGCGTTCGGGTGGGTCGTCGTCCGGACCCGGTCGGGGGATGTCCCGGAGGCCCATCAACCGATCGGTTGATCGCGGGTGTGGCCCGCTGGTCGATTCGCCGAGGCGTGCGAGCGACGAGCCTTGTGGCATGGCGATCATCGAGGTGATGGACCTCGGCAAGCGGTACGGGCCGAAGGTCGCGGTGGACGACGTGTCGTTCACCGTCGAGGAGGGCGAGATCTTCGGGATCCTCGGCCCCAACGGGGCGGGCAAGACCACCACGGTCGAGTGCGTCGAGGGGATGAGGGTGCCGGACCGCGGCACGATCCGGGTGGACGGGCTGGACCCGCGCCGGGACCGTGCCGCGCTCCGGCAGCTGATGGGCGTGCAGCTCCAGGAGAGCCAACTGCCGGACCGCATCAAGGTCCGCGAGGCGCTGGACCTGTACAGCTCGTTCTACCCGAACCCGGCCGACTGGCGTGAGCTGATGGCCCGCCTCGGCCTGGAGGAGCAGCGGAACGCGGAGTTCGCCAAGCTGTCCGGCGGGCAGAAGCAGCGGCTGTCCGTCGCGCTGGCACTGGTCGGCAGGCCGCGGATCGCGGTGCTGGACGAGCTGACCACGGGCCTGGACCCGCAGGCGCGGCGGGACACCTGGGACCTGATCGAGGGCATCCGGGACTCCGGTGTGACGGTCCTGCTGGTCACGCACTTCATGGAGGAGGCCGAACGCCTCTGCGACCGGCTCGCCGTGATCGACGCGGGCCGGGTCGTCGCGATCGACACGCCCGCCGGGCTGGTGTCTCGCGTGGACAGTGAACAGCGGGTCCGGTTCCGGCCGTCACGTCCGGTGGACGAGGCGCTGTTCCGGGAACTGGCCGAGGTCTCGTCGGTCCGCTTCCACGGCGGCCAGTTCGTCATCACCGGTCACGGGAACCTGCTGCACGCGGTCACGTCGGTGTTGGCGCGCAACCAGGTCGTGGCCGCTGAGCTGCGCGTCGGACAGGCCAGCCTGGACGACGCTTTCGTGTCGCTGACCGGTCGCAAGAAGTGATGGGGGAGTCGTGCTGAAGGTCATCCAGGTAGAAGCGAAGCTGTTCCTGCGCGAGGGGACGCCGACGTTCTTCGCGGTGCTGTTCCCGACCGTGCTGCTGCTGGTGCTGGGTGCGATCCCGGCACTGCGCACGCCGGACGCGGTGTTCGGCGGCGCCCGGTTCATCGACGGCTACGCGGGCACGCTGGTGGTGATCACGTTGGGGTTCCTCGGTTTGCAGCGCCTCCCGACCGCGGTCGCCACCTACCGCGAACGCGGCGTGCTGCGCAGGCTCGGCACCACGCCGCTGCACCCCGGCAAGCTGCTGGCGGCCCAACTGCTCGTCAACCTCGCGGCCGCGGTGGTCTCCGTCGGCCTGACGGTCGCCACGGGCAAGCTGGTGTTCGGCATCGACCTGCCGCACCACCTCGCCGGGTTCCTGGTGGCCGTCCTGCTGGGCGCGGCGTCGCTGTTCGCGTTCGGGCTGGTGATCGCCGCGCTCGCACCGACCGCGAAGTCCGCCGCTGGCTGGTCCATGCTGGCGTTCGGGCTGGTCATGTTCTTCGGCGGCGCCTACCTGCCGCGGTTCATGCTGCCTGACGCGATCAACACCGTCGGCCAGTACCTGCCGCCGGGCGTGGCCGCGCTCCAGGACTCGTGGGTCGGCACGGCCCCGTCCGCGGCACACTTGGCGATCATGGCCCTGATCGCGCTGGGCGCGGGTACCGTCGCGGCCAAGACCTTCCGTTGGGAGTAGGGATGGCCGAGTCCACGCTGGACACCTGGGAACGCCGGATGGAGCGGATCGCGCACGTGATCCCGTACTTCGTCCTCGCCGTGACGTCGGCGCTGTACCTGGCGCTGTCGGACCAGGACGGCGGGGCGAAGCTGATCAGCCTCGGGTTCGTGGCGCTCACCGCCGGGTGGATCTTCTGGTGGTTCACCTCCCATCCCGGCTGGCGCGACCGCCAGGAGCTGATGGGGATCTTCATCCTCGGCCTGCTGGTCCTCTACGGCGTCCTCGGCCTGCGGGACACCTCGTTCGGCGCGGTGTCGTTCGCCGTCTACGTCTGCGCCAGCGAGGTGCTGCGGGCGAAGTGGATGTTCGCCGCGGTGGCCTCCACGGCGTTCCTGGCCACCGTGTCCATCTTCGGCGGCATCCCGCTCGGCTCGGAGCTGCCCGCGTTCCTGGTGTTCGTCGTCCTGTTCATCACGCTCGCGTGCACGTTCACCTTCGTCGGGCACATCACGACGGCGCAGAGCCACAAGCGCAAGGAGATGGTCGCCCAGCTCGCCGCGACCATGGAGGAGAACGCGGGCCTGCACGCGCAGCTCCTCATCCAGGCCAGGGAGGCCGGGGTGCTCGACGAGCGGCAGCGCATGGCGCAGGAGATCCACGACACGCTGGCGCAGGGCTTCACCGGCATCATCACCCAGCTGGAGGCGGCCGAGCAGACCGGCGACTGGCGCACCAGGGTCGCCACGTCCGTCCGCCTGGCCCGCGAGAACCTCACCGAGGCGCGCCGGTCGGTGCACGCCCTGCGGCCCGCGCCGCTCGAGAACGCGGCACTGCCCGAAGCGCTCGCCGAGGTCGTGGAGGGCTGGAGCGGGGCCAACGGCGTCGCGGTCGAGGTGACCACGACCGGCACCGCGCGCCCGATGCACCCGGAGGTGGAGGTGGCGCTGCTGCGCACCGCGCAGGAGGCGCTGGCCAACGTCGCCAAGCACGCCGGGGCGTCACGGGTGGGGCTCACGCTGTCGTACATGGAGGACGTGGTGACGCTGGACGTGCGCGACGACGGCGTCGGCTTCGACCCGGACGCTCCTCGTGTTGACGGGTTCGGTTTGCTCACCATGCGGCAGCGGGTGTGCAGGCTGGCGGGTGCGTTCGAGGTCGAGTCCGAGTTGGGCTCCGGTACGGCGATCTCTGCCAGTGTTCCCGCGATTCCGATGGCGGTGGTTCGGTGATCCGGTTGGTGATCGTGGACGACCATCCCGTTGTTCGTGATGGTTTGCGTGGGATGTTTTCGGGTGATGCTGGTTTTGAGGTCGTTGGGGAGGCTGCTGATGGGGGTGAGGCGGTTGTTGTCGTGGAGGCGTTGCGGCCGGATGTGGTGTTGATGGATCTGCGGATGCCGCGGGTGGATGGGGTTGCGGCTATTACCGCGTTGCGGGCTTCCGGGAACGTGGCTCGTGTGTTGGTGCTCACGACGTTCGACACGGAGTCTGATGTGCTGCCGGCGATCAAGGCCGGGGCTACTGGGTACCTGTTGAAGGACACGCCGCGGGATGAGTTGTTTCGGGCGGTGCGTTCGGCGGCTCTTGGGGAGGCTGTGTTGTCGCCGTCTGTGGTTACTACGTTGCTGGGGCAGGTGCGGGCGCCTGCTGCGGATCCGTTGAGCCAGAGGGAGTTGGAGGTGTTGGGGTTGGTGGCTCGTGGATCTACTAATCGGGAGGCGGCGGGGAAGTTGTTCATCAGTGAGGCGACGGTGAAGACGCATTTGTTGCATGTTTATGCGAAGTTGGGGGTGAAGGATCGGGCTGCTGCTGTGGCTGTGGCGTTTGAGAGGGGTTTGTTTTAGGGGGTTTGGGGTGAGGGCGGTTGGGTTGGGCGTGGCCGCTTGGGAGTGGTGCGCCAAGTCGGGTGTGGCTGCTTGGGCTTGGTGGCTGGATGCCTGATGCCGCTTGAGGGCGGTGGGCCCTGGTGGCGTGGCGTGTGCCGTGGTGGGTCGGGTTGCGTGCCACCTTGAGCGGGCAGGGCGGGGGTGTGGCCGTGGTGCGTATGAGCGACGGAAGTGGGTGGTCGGGAGGGTTCTCGCCTCCCGAC
>JBDSAJ010000896.1:0-2766 GCA_039922235.1 Umezawaea sp. | reverse complement strand
GCTGCTGCGCCGCCGCGCAGCGGTGAAAGTGGACGGGTCGGGCGACTGGCTGTTCACCGACGACGCGCTCCAGCAGGCGACGGCGTCACCGGTCGGACGGCACCGGGCGACGCGGTTCGCGGGCCGGGTGGTGCACGACGTGACGTGCTCGGTCGGCGCGGACCTGGTCGAACTCGCGCGGGTGGCGGACAGGTGCGTCGGCTCGGACCTCGATCCCGTGCGGCTGGCGATGGCCCGGCACAACTGCGGGCCCGACCAGGTGCTGCTCCGGGCGGACGCGCTGACCCGCGTGTCACGGGCGTCCGCCGTCACCGCCGACCCGGCCCGGCGCGACTCGGCCGGGCGGCGGACGTGGAAGCCGTCGGACTTCCTGCCACCGCTGGACGAACTCGCCGAGACCTACGCCGGCGTCGACCTCGCGGTGAAGTGCGCGCCCGGCATCGACTTCGCCGTCGCTCCGTGGGCGGACGAGGTCGAGCTGGTGTCACTCGACGGCGGCGTGCGCGAGGCGTGCCTGTGGACCCGAGGCCTCGCGACGCCCGGCGTGACCAGGCGGGCGACCGTGCTGCGGCAGGGGAGTCCGGAGTGGACGATCACCGACGCCGAGCCGGACGACTGCCCGGTGCGCTCGCCGGGCGAGTGGATCATCGACCCGGACGGCGCCGTCGTGCGGGCCGGGCTGGTGCGGCACTACGCCGCGCGGCACGGGCTCGGCCAGGTGGACGAGCGGATCGCCTACCTGACCGGGGACGCACCCCCGCCCGGTGTGCGGGCGTTCCGGGTCGTCGAACACGGCCACTACGCCGAGAAGTCGCTGCGGACCGCGCTGCGCAAGCACGACGTCGGCAGGCTGGAGATCCTGGTGCGCGGCCTGGACGTCGACCCGAACACGCTGCGGCGCAGGCTGAAGCTGTCCGGCGCGCAGGAGATGACGGTGGTGCTGACCAGGATCGGCAGCGGCCCGGTCGCGATCCTCTGCCACGCCGAACGCACCTAGCGCGGCGCGGGGAAGACCATGCAGGTAGTGGTGGCGTGGGCGATGAGCCTGCCCTTCTCGTCCACCACGCGGCCCTCGGCGGTGGCGGTGGTGCGGCCGAGGTGGATCACCTTGCCCTCGCCGACCAGGAGCCGGTCGTCGGTGCTCGCGGACCGGATGTAGTTCACGCCGAGTTCGAGGGTCGTGTAGCCGACACCGGGGGCGAGCGCCGAGTGGACGGCGCAGCCCATCACCGAGTCGAGCAGGGTGGCCGCGATGCCGCCGTGCACGGTGCCGATGGGGTTCATGAAGTCGGGACGGGTGCGCAGGGACATCACGACCCGGCCCTCTTCGAGTTCGTCCATGGTCATCCCGAGCAGGCGGGCGATGCTGGGCGTGTCGGCGTTCTGGGCATCCCTGAACTGGCGCAGTACTTCCAGCCCGGACAGCGCGGCGCGGTCGTCGGTGGTAGTCACGGTGCACTCCTGGGGTTCCGGGTCGGCTCCCTAACTACTATCATGGTAGTTACTGACCGGTAAAGGCCCCTGGGGGAGATGTGGTCCAGCACGTGAGCTTCGCGGAGGCGGCCTGCCCCATCGCCCGCGGCCTGGAGCACGTCGGCGAGTGGTGGAGCGTCCTGGTGCTGCGCGACGTCTTCGCGGGCCTCACCCGCTTCGCGGACCTCCAGGAGCACCTGGAGATCTCGCCGGGCTCGCTCAGCCGCCGCCTCAAGGGGCTGGTCGAGTCCGGTCTGCTGGAGCAGCGCGAGTACGCCACCGCGCCGGTCCGCCACGAGTACGTGCTCACCGGCCGGGGTCGAGACTTCCTGCCGGTGCTCGCCGCGCTCGGCGCGTGGGGCCACCGCCACTTCGGACCCGAACGGCCCGCCGCGCGGATCGTCGACCTCGAAACGGGTCGATCCGTTGTCCCGGTCGTGGTCGACGAGCGCACCGGCAAGCCGATCAGCAGCGCCGATCACGGCCTCCGGGTCCGCTAGGGCTCCAAGTCCGCGATCCCGGTCCTGTCCACGTCCAGGCGCTCGTCCGCGCCGACGACCGTGTCCACGGCCTCCACACCCGCTCCGACGACCGCACCCGGCAGCAGCACCGACCGGTGCACGACGGCGCCCGGCTCTATCGAACAGCCGGGGAACAGGACGCTGCCCCGGACGTCCGCGCCTTCGGGCAGCGGTCCGGCCACCAGGTTGCCCGCCACGACCCGCGGTGGCGGGCCGCCCAGCGTCGACGGCGCGCGCAGCGCCTCCCGGTGCTCGATCAGCCCGAGCTGGCCGGAGTGGTAGCGCTCGACCGTGCCGATGTCGGCCCAGTACCCGGTGATCGGGTGGGCGAGCACCTTGCGGCCCGCGGCGATCATGGCGGGCAGCACGTCGCGGCTGATGTCGTGCTGCCAGCCGTGCTCGCCGAGCGCGGCCAGCTCGTCCAGCACCTTCACCAGCGTATCGACGCGGAACAGGCAGAACGCGGTGAAGACGAGGTCCGACGTGGGGTTCGGCGGTTTCTCCACCAGCCGCCGCACGGTCAGGTCGTCGTTCACCTCGACCATGCCGAACAGCGTCACGTACCGGCGTTCGACGGCCTGGACGCCGATCGTCACGTCCGCGCCGCTCTCGCGGTGCGCGCGGAGCATCGAGCCGTAGTCGTAGGAGTACACGTGGTCCGCGTGCTGGACCAGCAGGTCTCGCGCACCCGGTGCGAACAGGTACTCGGCGTTGGAGATCAGCGCGTCGGCCGTGCCCAGCTCGGGTGCGCGTTCCGGCAGGGGGCCGGTGA
>JBDSAJ010000895.1:0-5524 GCA_039922235.1 Umezawaea sp. | reverse complement strand
ATCGCGGGCGAGGTCGACTTCGACCTGCAGGGCAAGACCGCGAAGGTGGTGTTCGACTTCTACCGCCTCGACTCCGCCACCCACCAGATCGCGTCGGTCGAGTGCGTCGCGGCCGACCGCGACCTGGACTACGCGATCCTGCGCCTGGCCCCCGACCCGTCTCCCCGGCCGCCGCTGCGGCTCCGGCGCAGCCCGCTGCTCAAACCCCAGGACCGCGAACTGGAGGAACGGGTCAACGTGCTCCAGCACCCCGGCGGCAACCCGATGCGGCTGGGCTTCCGCAACAACTACGTGGTCACCGGCACCGTCGACCGCCTCAGCTACCTCACCGACACCGCGGGCGGCTCGTCCGGCTCCCCGATCTGCGACGACGCCTGGTTCGTCGTCGCACTGCACCGGGGGTGGCGGGTCATCCCCGGCGAGCCGCTGATGGTGCGCGGCCAGCAGGTCAAGCAGGAGAACTACGGCACCCCGATCGGCAAGATCCTCGACCACCTCGCCGCGAACCACCCGGCACAGCACGCCGAGGTGATGGCCGGGCAGACCTGAGACCGGGCGGATCAGAGACCGCGAGCGAGGACCGCCTGGGTGACCCGGTCGTCGATGGAGGACGTAGGTGCTTCTCCCGTCACCCAGGGGTCGCCGTCGAAGTAGCGTTGGAAGATCTTCTCCGCGGTGCGGGTCGCCAATGCCTGGGTGGTCAGCGTCGGGTTGGCGCCGCCGGCGGAGTTGGCCAGTGCCGAGTTGTCGGCGATGAACAGCCGGTCGACCCAGCGGGCCTCGGCGGTGTCGCCCAGCACCGAGTCGGCAGCGTCGAGACCCATCCGCATGCTGGACTGCACGTGCAGCAGCAGCGGCGCCCAGTCCATGCGGTACACCTCGCGTGCTCCCGCCTGCCGCATCAGTTCCACCGATCGCGCGGCCAGGTACTCCCGGTTGCGGCGGGTCCTCGCGGTGCGCGCGCGGTGGCGGACCTCCACGCGCGGGACGGGGCCGTGGTCGTCGGGTGGGATGTTGGGGGAGAGGGTCACCCGGTTCTCGTACTGGACGTCGTCATCGGTGACGACCAGCGCGGTGAGCACCTTGTTGACGTCGGCGAGGGATTCCTTGAGGTCGTTGCCGACCAGCCGTCCGAGCGAGTCGGCGCCTTGGAGCCCGGCGTTGGTGCCGTTGTCGTAGAAGCCCGCCATCCCGGCGTCGCTGAAGGTTCCCGCGAAGGCCTGCAACGCGGGCGGCAGGCAGACGTTCTCCACCCCGCCGTAGCCGGGGAAGTCCATGCGGCAGTTGGACCCGGCGCCCTTGGCCTCGCCGGTGTAGCCGTCGAAGGTGCCGACGACCCAGTCGAGGTGGTGCTCGGTCAGCCCGCGCCCCACCCAGTCGTTGGGGTTGGGCAGGCCGCTGTTGAGCCACAGCCGGGGATTCTCGACGCACCCGCCCGCGAGGACCACCACCTTGGCCTCGACGGTGTGCAGTGCGCCGTCGGGTGTGCGGTAGACGACCCCGCGCGCCATCGTCCGGGAGCCGACCTGCTCGGACAGCACCCGCACCACGTAGGCGTCGGCCAGCAGTTCCGCCGCCCGCCCGCCCGGCGACCACGTGTCGGCGGTGAGCATCATCGGCACGTAGGAGTTGTCGGTGGATCGCTTGGCCTTGAGGTTGCGCGGTGCACGCCGGGGTTCGACGCAGCCCTGGAAGCAGTGCCCGCAGAAGGTGCAGCCCCGCGCTTCGGGGTAGAGCAGGCGCGCCGAGTCGTTCGTGCGGCCCGCGGTGCCTTGCGGTTGCAGGATGGCGTTCTCCTGCGCGCGGTAGGAAGGCCCTCGCACGTCCTTCCACGTCTGGTGGGTCAGTCCCATGCGCTCCGCGCCGCGGAAGAAGACGGCTTCCTTGGTGCCCATTGGGGCGGTGCGGACGGGCAGGGTCTCCTCGCACCATTCGAGGTACGGCCTCAACTCGTCGTAGCCGAAGGGGAACAGGTGGGTGGAGTCGTACTCGGCGCGGTCAGCGCCTTCGTAGCCGAGGAACACACCGGGCGCGGGACGTGGGCAGTTGCCGAAGTAGTGCAGGGTGGTCCCGCCTACGCCCGCGATCTGCCAGACGAACGAGTTCTGCGGGAAGTCCCTCAGCCACGGCGCTTCCGCACGCCGGGACGGCCCGACCCGCAACCGCCCGGTGATCGGGTTGTTGGTGTCGTCCTCCAGGCGGGTCCACTCCTGCTCCGGGCGCAGGTGCCGAGCCCCGGCCTCCAGCACGAGCACGTCCAGCCCGCGGGCGGCCAGTTCCTTGGCCACGACGGGGCCGCCACCCCCGGCTCCGACGATCACGATGTCACGCATGGCCAGCACCTCCCTAGTCCCGCACGCGGTCGATTCCCCGGTAATAGCCCTGGAATTCGTTCCAGCCGTCGCTGACGCCGTGATAACTGGACAGTTTCCAGCCCAGTGGAACCGCCTTCAGCCGATTCGTCGCACGGTCGAACACCGGTGCCTCGGAATACACCGCGAAAGCGGCCAGCGTGGGAATCGTGTTGATGATGAACCGCACGGGTGTGCCATCGGCCAGCCCCGGCG
Source organism: Umezawaea sp. (assembly GCA_039922235.1). Lineage (GTDB taxonomy): Bacteria > Actinomycetota > Actinomycetes > Mycobacteriales > Pseudonocardiaceae > Umezawaea. The sequence goes on along the minus strand of JBDSAJ010000895.1, from coordinate 2,957 downwards.
CTTCCAGACGTCGGAACACCTCGGCCTTCCGCTCGAAGGAGAGGTTGGCGAACGACGACGCGAACGGACCCAGCGCGGACAACGGCTCGACGTCCATCGCGACGAGGTTCAGGATGGTCGCGACCGCCGCCGCGCCCGGCAGGTTGAGGTCGAACGGCCTGCCCACGATCGGGAAGGGAATGGCCTGGTCGTAGGCGTATTCGAGGGCCGGCGCCGCACCCGCTGCCACTCCGCCGTCCGAGCCGGAGGCGCGTCCCTGGTGGACCGAGAACCTGTCCCGACCCGGCACGAGGAAGGCCACGATCCCGTTGAAGGCGTCGCGGATCGACGGCAGTTGCGCTACGGCCGCGCTCGCCGTTCCGCCACCGAGCGTGACGAGCACCGGAAACGCCGCGGCGGCGGTCAACAAGGCGCGGCGCCGGATCGCCCACTCGTTCTCGTGCGCTGGATCGGGACGGGTCATGGTCGCCACCAGGTTTCCTGTCCAGTCGGGATTGCCGCGTCGAAACGGTCACTCGCGTCGACCCTAAGCCCGTTTCGCGGAACACCGTAGGAGATCAACCTTTTGGACCTGGCCGATTGTCATCGTGGCAGGATTGGTGACTCATTCTTTGTCACCGGGTGACAAGTCGTCCGCTGAGAGCGGTACCAGGGTGGTGGCGGCGCTCAGGGCAGGTCGGCGAGTGGGACGGCGAAGACCGCCCGTTGCCCTGGGGCTTCGGATTGCGACCAGACGAGTCCGTCGCTGTACCAGTGGGTCAGTGCTTCGGGGTGCAATGCCCAGCACATGACCTTGGACGTGGTGCCTGGGCTGGTGCACGTCCGGGAGACGCCGGTGGCCTCGGTCGTCACCCTCCACAGTTGGCCGTGGTTGGTGCTCGAGCTGTGGGTGACGTACCAGCGGCTGTTCCAGGACAGCACCCCTTGGGCGTTGGCGACGCCGCTGCGGTGGGCCGCGGTGGCGGTCACCGCTCCGGAGGAGGTGGCGGTGAGCAGGTAGTCGGTGCCGAACGGGTACCGGAGCAGCCTGCTGCCCGTGCCGTCGTCGAAGTACTCGGCGGCGACGAGGCTGTCCGGGCTGGTGCTGCGGTCCAACGAGATCGAGGAGAAGCACGGCGTGCCGGTGTTGTTCGCCATCGTGCAGGCGCCGGCGGCGTATTCGTAGCGCCCGACCTCCGGCATGACGTACTGGTAGCCGTAGGCGGCCCAGCCGCTGCCGGTGCGCCCGATCGTGGCCGAGCCGTCGGTGGCTTGGAGGATGTGGTCCAGGTCGAACACCCGGATGGCGACCTTGCTGTTGCCCACCGCGGACACCAGGAGTTTGTCGCCGTACCAGACCATGCCGCCCATGTGCGCCTTCGCGGCGGTGAAGTTCGTGCCCGTGTCGTTCGGGTCGACGAGGTAGACCCAGCGGTACCGGGGGTTGGCGGGGTCGTTGTAGTCGATGAACGCGATCCGGGCGTCGTTTCCGCGGTTGCCGGTGTCGGTGTTGTGCCAGCCGGACAGGATGAGCCGGTTGGTGCCCCAGGAGCCGTCGTCGTCGGCGTCGCCGGAGCTGGTGATGCCTTGTGGGTTCCAGGCGGTGGTGGTGTCGTCGCCGGTGTCCCAGCACATCGACCTGGTGGCGGTCGGGGTGATTGGCAGGGATGCCGTCTCGCTGCTGTTGCACGAGTTCATCGGGTGGTTGGCGCTCTGGAGGACCTGGGTGACGCCGGCGTTGGGCAGTGCGGCGTCCAGTGCGGTGATCGCCGATGGTGGGGTGGCGAGGTACTTGAGGCCCAGGCCGGTGGTGGTGATGGTGGTGAGCGGGTCGGAGTAGGCGGCTTGGGCGGGGGCTGCTACGCCGATCAGCGTGCCGGCCACCAGGGCCGCGACCGCGGGTAGACGGGCGGTGCGTGCGATCACGGGACACCTCTGTGGAAGGTCGTCTGGTTCGGTGGGGGGCTGGGTGGCGGTGGCCGCAGTAGTCCACCGTGGCGCCGGAGTAGAGGCACACCTTGATGGACAGCGCCGTGGTCTCGCTGATGTTCTTGGAGTAGGAGTGGCAGCCGTCGGTGGCGTTCGGGTCGTCGCCCTTGAACAGCACGGTGCCGTTCGCCGAGCCCGGCGCGTTGGGCACGTAGATGTAGGCCCTGATGCCCCAGCCGTCGGCAATGTTGTCGCACACGGTGAGCGTGTCGCCGCTCTCGACCCAAACCGCGCTGCCGTTCGCCTCTTTCGGGGCCGCGGGGAAAATGACCGTGTCAGCGGCCTGGGCGGTGCCCGTGGCGAGCAGGACCGCCGTCGCGGTCATCGCCAGGGCGGTGATCGCGACGGCGGAGCACGGCTCCTTCTTCCGGTCGGCGGTCAGCGCAGGTTCGTGTACTCGCAGAAGAGGACGTCAGAGCCCTGGTAGTTGCAAACCTTGATGGAGATGGAGATGGACTCGTCGATGTTGTTCGAGGCCGAGACGCAGGCGCCGTTGCTGGACGGGTCGTTCAGTTTGAACAGCACGCGGCCGTTCCCCGGGTCGCCGATGTAGGGGCGGTAGATGTACCCGCGGACGCCCCAGCCGTCGGCAATGTTGTCGCACACGGTGAGCGTGTCGCTGCTCTCGACCCAGGCGGCGGTACCGCTGTTGTACGACGTGGAAACCCTCCCGTTGGCCGCGCTGGCGCCCCCGGCGCTGACGACGACCCCCACCGCGGCCGCCGTGAACGCGATCCCGGCACGGCGCATCCAGGAATTCTTCAACCTGACCTCCCTCACTTCACTTCCGGTGCATCTGCGGCCACACCATCCGCCACCGCGCTTCCAATCCACTTCCGCCCCGCTTCCACAGGAGGTGGACCTGGGATGACGGCGTGCGTCGGCGGCGACTGCTCGCCCGTGACGCGGTGGAAGAAAGGTCGTCTGGTTCGTCGGGGCTGGGCGACGGTGGCCGGGTCGCCGGGGATCCGGCCACCGCCGTCGCGGTC
>JBDSAJ010000894.1:0-6600 GCA_039922235.1 Umezawaea sp. | reverse complement strand
AGGTCGCCCGCCGTGCCGAGGTCGTGGACGCGTTCCTGGCCGCCGCGCGCGGCGGCGACTTCCAGGCACTGCTCACCGTCCTGGACCCCGACGTGGTGCTGCGCGCGGACCCGGCGGCCGTGCTGCTCGGTGCCACCGCGGAGGTGCGCGGAGCGGGCGGCGTCGTGGAAGCGCTGGCGGGCAAGGCGGAGGGGGCTCGGCGGGCGTCGGTCGACGGCACCGCGGGCGCGGTGTGGGTGCTGGGCGGCAGGCTGATGGTCGTGTGGGGCTTCACCGTCGTGGACGGCCGGATCCTCGCCATCGACCTGCTCGCCGACCCGGAGTACCTCCACACCGCCGACGTCGAGATCCTCGACGCCTAGACCCCTCGCGAGTCCCTCAGTCGGACACCGCGTGTCCCGCGTTCGGACACCTGCCTCCACGAACGAGGGTGCCTGAATGTTCGACTCGCGGTGTCCGAGTGAGGGTTTCGGGGTGTCTGGGTGAGGGACTCGCGCGAGTTCAGCTTGGGTGGGTGCGATCCTGCTGCTGGGTACGAGTCAGCTCGGCGTGAAGCGCACCGGCAGCGACAGCGGGCCGCGCATGATGCCGCTCGGCACCCACTCCAGGTCGTCCAGCGGAACGGCCGGACGCAGGTCGGGGATGCGGCGCAGCAGCGTCTCCAGCGCGATGGTCGCCTCCAGCCGCGCCAGCGGCGCACCCAGGCAGTAGTGGATGCCGTGGCCGAACGACAGGTGGCGCACGCCGTCGCGGGTCACGTCCAGCACCGCCGGGTCACCGGGGACCGGCGTGTCCCGGCTGGCCGAGGACAGCGCCACCATCACCACCTCGCCGCGGGCGATCGGCGTGCCGGCGATGACCAGGTCCTCGGCGGCGTAGCGCGGGGTCGCGTGCTCCACCGACGAGTCGTAGCGCAGGAACTCCTCGACCGCGCCGGGGATCAGCTCAGGGCGTTCGCGCAGCAGGTCGGCCTGCGCCGGGTCGCGCAGCAGCGCGATGATCGCGTTGCCGAGCAGGTTGACCGTGGTCTCGTGGCCCGCCACCACGAGCAGGACGGCGGTGCCGACCAGTTCGACCTCCGACAGCCTGCCGTCGCCCTCGTCGCTCACGGCCACCAGCGCGGAGAGCAGGGCGTCGTCGGGGTCGCGCCGCTTGGCCGCCACCAGGTCGGCCAGGTAGCGGTTGAGGTTGAGGCCCGCCTCGCGCTGCTCGGGCGACGGTTTGCCCAGGACGTGCGAGCTCCACGTGCGGAAGTCGGCGCGGTCGCGCTCGGGCACGCCGAGCAGGTCCGAGATCACCGCCACGGGCAGCGGCGCGGTGAACGCCCCCACCAGGTCGACCTCGCCGCGCGGCGCGAGCGCGTCCACCAGCCCGTCGGTGATCTCCTGGACGCGCGGGGCGAGCCGCTTCGTCCGGCCCGCGCTGAACGCGCCCGCGACCAGCTTGCGCAGCCGGGTGTGGTCCGGCGGGTCGGCCACCAGCATGTTGCCGCCGACGCCCACCCCCGGCCGGTCGTTGATGTAGCCCGCCGCCTCCAGCTTGTCCCGTGAAGGCGCGGAGTTCTTGATCAGGGCGGGGTGCGTGAGCGCCTGCAGGGCGGCGTCGTGGCCGACCACGAGCCAGCCCTCGATGCCGGTGGAGAACAGGCTGCGGTGCACCGGACCCAGTTCGCGCAGCGCGGCGTACCGTGCGGGCGCGTCGGCCTTGAACTCGGCCGTGATCGTCACGAGCGCGCTCGACGTGTGCGACATCCGGGGTCCCCTCATCCGGAACGAGTGCGACCACGCCACGGTACGGCGAGATCGACTCGGGGGACGGCGCTGAAAGGGTGGTTGTCGCGGGAAACCAAGGGGCCCCACCCCTGAGGGATGGGGCCCCGAAGTGGCCGGATGGGCGGTTAGCGGCCTAAGTCCGTTCGGCGGGCACCGGCTCGGGCTCCCGGTCCTCGTCCTCCCGGTCGAGCATGGTGGCCTCGTCGAACGGCTCCGCGCCGCTGAGCACCTGTTCCGCACGGGTCTTGTCGAACTCGCCGACCCAGTTGCCGATGAGGACGGTGGCGACCGCGTTGCCCGCGAAGTTCGTCAGCGCCCGCGCCTCGGACATGAAGCGGTCGATGCCGACGATGAGGCCGACGCCGTCCACGAGTTCCGGGCGGTGGGCCTGGAGACCGCCCGCCAGGGTCGCGATGCCCGCGCCGCTGACGCCCGCCGCGCCCTTCGACGCGATGATCATGAACAGCAGCAGCGAGATCTGCTGGCCGATCTCCAGCGGCGTGCCCATGGCGTCGGCGATGAAGATCGAGGCCATGGTCAGGTAGATCGCGGTGCCGTCCAGGTTGAACGAGTAGCCGGTCGGCACCGTGATGCCGACGACCGGGCGGGAGACGCCGAGGTGCTCCATCTTGGCGATCAGGCGGGGGAGCGCCGACTCCGACGAGGACGTGGAGACGATCAGCAGGAACTCCCGGCCCAGGTAGCGCAGCAGGCGCAGGATGTTCACCCCGGTGCCGAACTTCAGCACGAGGCCGAGGATCACCAGCACGAAGATCAGGCAGGTGATGTAGAAGCCCAGCATGATCTGCAGGAGGCTGGCGAGCGCCTTCCAGCCGGTCTCGCCGACGACCGCGGCGATGGCGCCGAACGCGCCGACCGGAGCGGCCCACATGATCATCGCCAGCACGCGGAACACCAGGCGCTCGAAGTGCTTCACGCCGCGCAGGATCGCGTCGCCCGACGAGCCGAGCTTGGGGATCGCGAAGCCGATGAGCAGCGCGACGAACAGGGTTTGCAGGACGTTGCCCGCGGTCAGCGGCGACACGAGCGTCTGCGGGATGATGCCCAGCAGGAACTCGGTCGTGGACTGGGCCTCGGTGCTCGCGGCCTTCGTGCCCGCCGCCTTGGCCGCGGCGGACAGGTTCAGGCCCTCGCCCGGCTTGATGATGTTGCCGACGACCAGGCCGATGCCGAGCGCGAACGTCGACATCACCATGAAGTAGCCGAGCGCCAGCCCGCCGACCTTGCCGACGGTGGCCGCCTTCCGGATGGAGCCGACGCCGAGCACGATGGTGCAGAAGATCACCGGGGCGATCATCATCTTGATCAGCGACACGAACCCGGTGCCGACCGGCTTCAGCGCGATGCCGAACTTCGGGAACACGAAGCCGACGAGGATGCCGAGCAGGACGGCGACGATCACCGCGAGGTAGAGGAAGTGCGTACGGTCGCGCTTCGGCGCGCTTGCCGTGTCTGACATGTGTGGGGCCTCCCGACAGCCTTGAGTACGCGACCGCACGTGCCGCGACGGGCAGATCCTCCTCCTCCAGTGGGGTTGTCGTCGCGACCGCGAGCGTTGGTGGGCCGCGTGTCGTGGTGTTCTACGAGCTGCCCTATCGCTTCAGTGTTGACCAAAACCATTCCACGTGAACCATTCTCAGGTGTTATTTCGAAGCACGGACAGGGGAACCGCAGAGCCGGTTCCGATGTCCAACGGCCGGCACGAAAACGCCGTTGCGCCATCCGGAGCAGTTGTCGGATCAGCGGTCTGGACTGTCGTACCAGCGGGTTAGCATCCCCGCCGTCGAGGGAGGACCCGATGGGTTTGGGACAGCACCTGGCGCGAGCCGGGCGGCGCGTGGTCGGCCGGGGCGGCCGGGAATCCGCGAGTTTCGGAGCCGCGCTGATGGGCGTGCTGCTCCTCACCGGAGCGGCGTTCGGCAGCGGCATCTCGCGCACGGCGGTGTCGGTGTCGGACGGTCTCACCTGGCTGGGTGATGACCAGCGCGGAGAGGTCGTGCAGGTCAACCCCAGTTCCGGCAAACCGCAGACGCGCCTTCAGGTCAGCGGTGGCGACGCGCAGCTGGAGATCGCGCAGGACGACGGCACGCTCATCGTGCTCGACCGGCGCACCGGCCAGATCACCGTCATCGACCTGGCCACCCTGCTGGCCAGCGGACGGCGGCAGGCCCCGGCGGGTGCGTCGGCCAAGGTGCTGATCTCCCATGGCCAGGTGTTCGTGGTCGACCGGGCCGCGGGCACGATCCACAACGCCGACCCCGTGACGCTGGCCGACATCGGCGCGGCCTGGTCGGCCGGTCAGCCGCTCGCGGACGTCGTGGTCGACGACCGCGGCCTGGTGTGGGCGGTGGACCACGGCGGGAACCTGCACGCGCTGGAGTGGTCGGACGACGAGGAGCGGTTCGTCGAGAAGTCGAACCGTCCCGTTCCCGGCGCCGGTCCGCGCACCGCGCTCGTGCCGCACGACAGGGGCGTGACGCTGCTCGGCCTCGAAGGCGGTGTGGTGGTGCGGGACGGCACCGAGCAGGCGCTGTCGGTGATGACGATGACGCTGGCCGGCGACGTGCTCGCCGCGACCACCAGCCCGTCCGGGCTCGTGCCCGCCGCGGTGCCGGACGCCGGGATCGTGGTGCTGGTCAGCGGCGACCAGGTGATCCGGGTCGACGTCGCCGGGCTCGGCTGCTCGAAGCCCGGCCGCCCGGCGGTGTTCCGCGACAAGGTCTACGTGCCGTGCCACGGCGCCGGGAAGGTCCTCGTGCTCGACGGCGGTGGCAAGCGGGGCGGCCAGGACGTGCTGACCAGTGGCTCCGGCGACCCGGAACTCGTCTTCGACGACGGCAAGCTGTTCATCAACACCCCCGGCGCGGCGCAGGGCGTGATCGTGGACGCCGACGGCACCACCCGGTCGGTCACGGTCCGCAGCCCCGACCTGCCGGTGACCGACCCGGACCGGGATCCGCTGCCGACCGTGCCCCCGCCTCCGCCGCCCAGGCCCGAGGAACTGCCGAACAACCCTCGCGGGTCCGGCCAGCAGAACGGGCAGAGCTCGGCGCCGGTCACGACGACGACCTCCACGACCACGGGATCGGTCGCGGGCGGCGTGCCCGGCAAGCCGCCGGGCGTCTCGGTGTCGTTCAAGAGCCGCGACGCCTCGACGCTGGTCGTCACGGTGTCCTGGGGCGCGGTCGCGCCCGTCACCGGGTACACCGTCACCGGCAGCGGCGGGTTCACCGGCGGCAGCGTGAACGCGCAGGTCGTGGGTACCAGCACGGACCTGTCGATCCCGTGTGGTGGCACCGTCTTCTGCACGTCGGGCAGGCTCGACGTGTCCGTGGCCGCCTACGGGGACGCGGGCACGAGCGCCGCTGCCGTCGCGTCGTGGAGCGTCCCACCCGTGGGCACGACCACGACGACGACCACGACGACGGCGCCGCCACCGGTCGTCCCGCCCACCACCACGACGACCGTCCCGCCACCGCCCGTCGTCACGACCACCACGACGACGACGACCGTCCCGCCGCCGCCGTCGCTGCCGAGCGCGGGGGCGGTGGTGATCACCTCGATCACCGGCAGCCCCGCCTCGTACACCAAGACGGTGACCATGGCCTGGCCCGCCGACTGGGCGAGCCACAACGGGTCGTGCGAGATCGTCAACACCACCTTCGGCTACCAGACGCCGATCTCCTGCGGGGAGGCGTCAGCGCCGATCGACCTGGACTCCGGCCCCAACCGGATCGTGGTCCGCGCCCACGCCGCGACCGGCGGGCTGTCGGTCGACTCCGCAGCGAAGAGCACCAACGTCCGCGACCCGGAGCAGTGCGGCACCAAGCCGTGCCAGATCCCGCGCGCCGCACCGGAAGCACCCGAGTCCGCCCCGACGGGCGCGGGCGGGCTCGGCTTGATCGCGACGGCCGCGCTGCTGCGCGTCGGGCGTCGGCGCACCGACGAGGAAGGCGGAGTCCGGTGACGACCCTGGAGAGCACGGCGATCGGCGAGGACGAGATCGCGGCGTTCCGGGTGCTGCACACCCGGCTGGGCGACGCGGTCGAGACCGCGGTGCGCGGCAAGCGCGAAGTGGTGGACCTGGTGCTGGTGTCGATGTTCGCGGGCGGCCACGTGCTGCTGGAGGACGTGCCCGGCACCGGGAAGACGACGTTGGCGCGGGCCGTGGCGGGCGCGCTCGGCGGGGTGTCGCGGCGGGTCCAGTTCACGCCGGACCTGCTGCCGTCGGACGTGACCGGCACGTCGGTGTTCGACCCGCAGACCGCCGAGGTCCGGTTCCGGCCGGGCCCGGTGTTCGCGAACGTCGTGCTGGCCGACGAGATCAACCGCGCCGCCGCGAAGACGCAGTCCGCGCTGCTGGAGGTGATGGAGGAGCACACGGTCACCGTCGACGGCGTCGGCCACGCGGTGCCCACGCCGTTCCTCGTCGTCGCCACGCAGAACCCGATCGACCTCGACGGCACCTACCGGCTGCCCGAGGCGCAGCTCGACCGGTTCATGATCCGGATCTCCATCGGCTACCCGGACGTCGAGCACGAGCTGGACGTCCTGCGGCCGGGCAGCGGCGCGGGCCGGGTCGGGGCGGTGCCGACGGTGAGCAACCCGCACGAGGTCGCGGCCTACGGGCGCAGGCTCGGCACGCTGCACGTGGCGGACCCGATCCTGCGCTACATCGGCGAACTGGGCACCGCGACCCGCGCCGACTCGCGGCTCCGACTGGGCGCGAGCACCCGTGGCCTGCGGGCGCTGGTGCGTTGCGTGCAGGTCCACGCCGCTTCGCGCGGCAGGCACTTCGTGGTGCCCG
>JBDSAJ010000893.1:0-4680 GCA_039922235.1 Umezawaea sp. | reverse complement strand
GACGCCCCCGGCCGCTACCTCAACGCGAAGGCCCGCAAGAACTACGCCGGAACCTCACCGATCACCCGACAGTCCGGCAAGACACGGACGGTCCACACCCGATTCGTCCACAACGACCGGCTCGTCGACGCCCTGCACCTCCACGCAAGCTGCGCGATCCTGCACGACCCGGCCGTCCGCGCCTACTACGACCAGCTCAAAGCACGCGACGTCAGCCACAGACGTACCGCGACTTCTACTTCCAGAACACCGGACTCGACGGGATCCTCGTGCACGACGCCATCGCGGTCGCGGAGGCGGTCAAGCCCGGTGTCCTGGCCACCCGGCGCCACCTGCTCGACGTCGACTGCTCGACGGGCCCGGATCGCGGGGCCGTGATCGCCGGGGACAACGAGGTGCTGGTGGCGGAGGACACCGACGTCGATGCCCTACGGGACTTCCTGCGCGGCAGGCTGTCCAGCTGACGCCCCCGCGCCGAGGGTGGTCCGGCCCGCGGCGTTGGGCTGCCCGGCACCGGTGGTGACCAGCTCACGCAGGCTGTCCCCGACGTAGAAGCCCCACGCGGTGGAGCAGACGTCGTAGCACTCGTGCACGGGCACCAGTCCCCCGTGGGTAAAGCGGAGTTCGGTCCGGCCGTCGACCTCGGCGATGTCGAAGTCGACCGTGGTGCCCGCCCACTCGGTCTGGTCGGCGGTGAAGTCGAAGTGGTTCTCCAGCACCAGCCACGAGACCCTCCGGTCGGGGACGACCTCGGTGATCCGGACCTTGCAGGTGTGCACGTCCCCGTTGCGGTACTCGAACTCGTCGCCGGCCTCGGCGGTGCCGCCGTCGATGTCCTCGGACCACCAGCCGCGCACGTCCACGACGGCGTCGAAGACTTCCCGCGGGGTCCGGTCCACCGAGAAGGTGGTGGTGAAGCTCTGGTCGCTCATGGTTTTCCTCGCTGTTCAGTGGGCTTTCACGGACCGAGGTGGTCCTTCAGCGCTTCGAGCGGACCGTCCCAGTCGCGGGCCAGTGCGGCCAGGAACTGCTGCGCCACCCGCATCGGAGCCGAGCGGAGCCGGTAGCGCACCCGGCGCCGCTCCCCCGGCTCGGCCGTCACCAGACCGGCGTCGGCGAGCAGGGCGAGGTGCTTGGCGATCGCCTGACGGGTGATCGGCAGGCGTCCGGCCAGGTCGGTGGCCGTGGCGGGACCGCCCGTCGCCAGCGCGGCCAGCACGGCACGGCGGCTCGGGTCGGCGAGTGCGACGAAGACCTGTTCGGCGATCGCCTCGGAATCAGGCTGCATCGAGGTAGTCGACCAGTTCGCCCAACTCGCTCGCCCACCCCTGGGTGTTCCCGTCGAACGCCTTGACGTACTGGTCGTCCGGCAGCTGGGCGAAACCGCTCTCCACGACGGTGAGCCGCGTGCCCGCGCCCACCGGTTCCAGGGTGAACTCGACGTAGGTGCGGCGCGGGTCCTCGGTCGGCAACCCGTTGATGTGCCAGGTGAACCCGAAGACCGACGGCTCCTCGACCCGTTCGACCGTCATCTCGGCGGCGTGACCTTCGGCCCACGTCATGCGGGCCTCACCACCGGGGCGCAGGTCGATCGTCGCCTGGTTGCCGAACCAGGCGCCCAGCCCTTCCGCGGTGGTGATCGCGGCCCACACCTTGACCGGCGGGTGCGCGATCTCGACGACCCGCTCGATGCGATCGGGGAACCCCATGACTGCCTCCAACACGAGTAGCAACTGATTGGTTGCGACACTATGGCAACCAATCAGTTGCGTCAATACCCGTGACCGCCGCCGGCGCGACCCCGTCGTCAGCGGAACAGGCGCAGCGGGACGGCAGCGGCCATCGCGGCCATCCCGGTGTCGTTCGGGTGCAGGTGGTCGCCGCTGTCGTAGGCGGACAGCAGGCGGTCGGGCTCGTTCGGGTCGCGGACGGCGCGGTCGAAGTCGACGACGCCGTCGTACTCGCCGCTCGTGCGGATCCAGCGGTTGACGGTCTGGCGCGCCGCGTCGTTCTCCGGGCTGTAGAAGCCGAAGGTGTCGTTCTTGAACGGGGTGATCGTGCCGCCGTGGATGCGCAGGCCCTGCGCGTGCGCACGGGCGATGAGCTGACGGTGGCCGTCGATGATGTCCTGCGCCGTCACCCTTTCCGACTCGGGCGCGCTGGTGCCGGGGTGGCCGAGGTCGTTCACGCCGAGCAGGACCACGACGTGCTCGACACCGGGCTGGGCGAGGACGTCCCGGTCGAAACGGCGCAGCGCGGCCTGGCCGAAGTAGTTCGCGTACGCCTCCGCCGGGTGGCCCGCGGGCGGGTTCGGGTCGTGCAGCAGGCGGTTGCCGCTGATGCCCGCGTTGACGACGCCGAGGTGCCGCAGGCCCCGGTCGTCCTGGAACCGCCGGGCCAGCACGTCGGGCCAGCGCCGGTTCGCGCCGCGCGTCGTCTCGGCTCCGTCGGTGATCGAGTCGCCGAACGCCACCACGGTGGCCGCGCGCCTGCCCGTGACGCTGACGCCGGCGAGGAAGTGCCACTTGCCAAGCACGGCGGTGGGCGTGATGTCCGTCCTGCCGGTGACGTTGCCCGCGGCCACGTACCCGTCCTGGAAGGGGAAGGCGTGCACGGTCGTCGCGGGCGTGCGGCGCGGCAGGTGGATGCTGACCACCAGGTCGGAGTCCGCCGTGACGGACAGCGCCACGGGGTCACTGAGCAGGGGTGCGCCGGGTGGCGCGGTCGCCGACGTGCGGCCGCCGAACGTGAGCCGCCGGTCGCTGCGCGGTTCGACGGCCGATGCCGAGCCCGCGCGGTGCGCCACGTGCGCCTCGCCGACGACCAGCGGCTGCGTGCCGAACTCGTTGGACAGCCGCACGCGCACGCTCGCGCCGCCGACGCTGAGGTGCACGACCTGCCGCAGCGTCTGGTCCTCGAACGTCGTGGTGTCCGACGCGGGCACGGTCGTGGGCGACGTGGCCCACGACCCGACCCACGACGTGCGCGGTGCGGCGGACACCGGCGACGCCGCCAGCAGGAGCGCCAGCGCGGCCGCGGTGGTGGAGCGCTTCAGCACGATGACCTCCGGATCAGTGGTCTGCCGGACGGTCGACGCCCGGCGGTCCCAGACGGCGATGGTGGGGACCGATCACAGACCGGTCCCCACCACCATCCACAGAGGACTCAGCGGCGCGATGCCTCGTCCAGTGCGGTCTTGAGGGCGAAGTAGGCGGGCTTGCGGGAGAAGTCGTCCCACATCACCGTCGCCGCTCCCTGCCCTGGGAAGAACACCGGGACCCACGAGTACTTGTCGGTGAAGCCCCAGATCGTGAACGAGTCGCAGCCGTCGACGTTCAGGCACGCGGTCAGCGTGCGGGTGTAGTAGTCGGCCTGCTGCGCGAGCTGCGCGGCGGTCGGCACACCGTCCGCCGGCAGGTCCATCCGCACGTCCAGCTCGGTGATCGCGGTCTCCAGCCCCAGCGCGGAGAACCGCTTCAGGTTGGTCTCCAGGTCGCCGGGGAAGCCGTAGCGGATGCTCAGGTGCGACTGCGCGGAGAAGCCGCTGACGGGCACGCGCTGAGCGCGGAGCTGCTTGATCAGCGCGAGGTAGGCGTCGCTCTTGGCGTTGACGCTCTCCACGCCGTAGTCGTTGAGGAACAGCTTCGCCTTGGGATCGGCCTCGTGCGCCCAGCGGAACGCGTCGGCGATGATGCCCGGCCCCAGTTCGCGCAGCCAGATGTTCTCGGTGGTGCGCAGCTCACCGGTGTCGGTGAAGATCTCGTTGGCCACGTCCCACTGCTGGATGCTGCCCCGGTACCGGCCCACCACCCGCTTGATGTGGTCGCGCAGGATCGAGCGCAGCTCGGCGGGGGTGAAGTCGCCCTGCTCCAGCCACGTGGGGTTCTGGCTGTGCCACAGCAGGGTGTGCCCGCGCACGACCTGCTTGTTCTGCTTCGCGAACCGCACGATGGCATCCGCCATGCCGAAGTTGTAACGGCCGCGCTCCGGGTGGATGTACTCCCACTTCATCTGGTTCTCGGCCGACACCGAGTTGAACTCGGCGGCGAGCACCTTCCGGTACGGCTGGTCCGAGGTGAAGGGGTCGGGGTACGGCTGGTTCTCGTGGTGACCACCACCCGCGACGGCGGTCCCGATGTGGAACCCCTTCGGCGCCTCCCGGCGCAGGGTGTTCTTCGTGGCGTGGCCGGGCGACCGGTCGTCGACCTGGGGCGCGGCCGAGGCCACGAGCGTCAACGGGACCGACAGCGCCACAGCGGCGAGCGCCACCGTGACCAGACGGGTCGGCTTCATCAGCTCTCGCTTCCTCGCGACGGCTTGACTTCGAAACTTTCGCACTACCATGTGAAAGGTTTCGAGGTGTCGGACCCTAAAGCGACATCCACACCACCGTCAAGAGCCCGTTCCGCCCATCAGCACCGGGAGAAGCACACCGAAGATCACCGCTTCCGCCCCACCACCTGCCAGAGAGCCGAGCTTCCAGACCTACCACCCAGTCCGGCCACCGCGGTGACATCCACTCCCCCGGTGCGGCCGACCATGGAAACAATTGCGCGAGCGGGGTGACACCACCACACCCCAACAGAACAACACCGTTCCCCCACCAGCCGCCAAATCACCGCGGCCAGATCACCGCGGCACCCGCACACCAACAGCATCGAGATACCCCTCAACAACCCC
>JBDSAJ010000892.1:0-8000 GCA_039922235.1 Umezawaea sp. | reverse complement strand
GGCGCGACGAGGTGGAGCAGGACCTCGTCGCGTTCGGCACCGAGTACGTGGCCCCCCGCGTGGACAAGGAGGCCGACGAGGAACCCGAGCACGCCGACGAGGCGAGCAGCACCATGCTCGACGTGCTGATCGACCGGTTGCAGGGTGTCGGTCCGGTGGCGCACCAGGTGTGGCTGCCGCCGCTGAAGCAGCCGCCGACGCTCGACCAGCTGCTGCCGCCGCTGGTGGACCACCCGACGCTCGGCCCGCGCCCGGTGGGCGACTACGACGTCTCCACGCTGCGCGCGCCGGTCGGCCTCGTCGACCTGCCCGCACAGCAGCGCCGCGACCTGCTCGGCGCCGACCTGTCCGGCGCCAAGGGCAACGTCGCCGTCGTCGGCGGTCCGCAGACCGGCAAGAGCACGCTGGTCCGCACGCTGCTCAGCGCGCTGGCCCTCACGCACACGGCGACCGAGGTCCAGTTCTACTGCCTGGACTTCGGCGGCACGCTGAGCTCGCTGTCCCGGCTGCCGCACATGGGCAGCATCGCCGGGCGGCTGGACCGCGACCGGGTCACCCGGACCGTGGCCGAGATGACCAACCTGATGGCACGCCGCGAACAGCTGTTCTCCCAGCACCACATCGACTCGATGGCGAGCTACCGCAGGGCCCGGCGGCAAGGCCGGTTCCTCGACCTCGACCCGCACGGGGACGCGTTCCTCGTCGTCGACGGCTGGTACACGATCCGGCAGGACTACGAGGAGCTGGAGGACCGGTTCAGCGAGCTGGCCGCCCGAGGCCTCGGCTTCGGCGTGCACCTGGTGATCGCCACCAACCGCTGGTCGGAGATGCGGCCGTGGCTGCGCGACGTGCTCGGCACCCGGTTCGAGCTGCGCCTCGGCGACCCGCTGGAGTCCGAGATCAACAGCCGCGCCGCGGCAGGCGTTCCGGAGATCCCCGGCCGCGGCCTCACCAGCGAGCGGACGCACTTCCTCACCGCGCTCCCCCGGATCGACGGCACGGGCACGACCGAGGACGTCGCCGACGCGACGATCCAGCTCGCCGAGGCGCTCGACCTGCCGACGGCACCGAGGGCGCCGCTGGTGCGGCTGCTGCCCAACGAGCTGACCGCGGCCTCACTCCCAGCTCCCACCTCGGCTACGCCCACGCTGGACATGACCATGGCGCTGGGTATCGAGGACGGCGCGCTGGGCCCGCAGTGGCACGACTTCGACACCAACCCGCACTTGTTGATCTTCGGTGACGCGGAGACCGGCAAGACGAACCTGCTGCGGTACATCGCCCGCTCCGTAGCGGGCCACTACGGGCCGGACGAGGGCCGGGTGATGTTCGTCGACTTCCGCCGCGAGCTGCACGACGCGATCCCGCAGGACAACCAGGTCAACTACACGGTCAGCACCGACGGTCTCACCGAGGCGATCCGCGAGGTCGCCGAACTGGTGCAGAGCAGGGTGCCGGGAGCGAACATCACCCCCGACAGGCTGCGCAAGCGCGACTGGTGGACCGGCGGCAGGCTGTTCATCCTGATCGACGACTTCGAGTTGGCGGAGACCGGCGGGTTCGACGACCCGATGCAGCCGCTGCAGTCGTTGCTGCCACACGGTGCGGACATCGGTCTGCACCTGATCATCGCGCGCAGCACCGCCAGCGCCGGTCGGGCGATGATGACCCCGCTCATGCGGCGGCTGTGGGAGCTCGGCACAGCGGTGGTGATGTTCTCCTGCCCGAAGGACGAGGGCGTCTTCATCGGCAACGTGCGGCCGAAGACGCTGCCCACCGGACGGGCGCAGTTCATCAACCGCCGTAGGACGATGAACTTCGTGCAGACGCCCATCGTGGAGAAGTAGTCCTCCGAGGACGGTTGAAGGCGGTGACCTCTTCAGGTCACCGCCTTCAAGTTCCGTCACTCCTCGGTGGTGGCCACCTCGAGCCTGCGGGCGGGCCGCCAGCGACGCCTCATCCCGATCGGCACCAACCGCACGGCCAGGCACACGACAGCCCCCACGAGGACCACGCCCAGCACGCTGAGCGCGACGACCACACCGCTGGTCCGGTCACGGGCGGGAACCGGTGGCGTCTGGGCGTTGGCGGCGACCGGCGCCGCCACCTCACCCGTTGCGTCTTCCTGCGGCAGCACCATGGTCACCGCGGCGGTGGGGTTCACCGTCCCCCAGCCGAAAGCGGCGTCGGGGACGTTCACCGGCGGACGGTCCGCGGTGGCCTCCAGGCGGCGCTTCACCTGTGCGGCGGTGAGGTTCGGGTGATAGGCGCGCACCAGTGCGGCAACACCCGCCACGAAGGGCGCCGCATAACTCGTGCCGCTGGCTTCCCACTGCCCTGGACCACCGGGGCCGATGCTGACGACGTCCACGCCGGGCGCGGCGAGGTCCAGGTAGTCACCGGTGTCCGAGAAGGACGCCCTCTTGCCTTCGTGGTCGGTCGCTCCCACCGCAACGACGGTGTCGAAGGCAGCGGGGTACGGCGTCGGGTTGCCCTGCTCCGCGCTGTTGCCCGCGGAGGCGACGACCAGCACGTCGTGCGCGGCCGCGTAGGCGGCAGCCGCTTCGAGGTCGGCGTCCTTCGCCGACGTGCTGGCGGACACGTTCACCACCCGAGCGCCGCCGTCCACCGCGGCCCGGATGCCTTTGGCGAGCGTCGCGGCCGAGGTGTCGGTGGCGTCGTCGGCGACGCGGATCGGCAGGATCGTGGCATCCGGCGCCACCCCGGCGAACATCGTGTCGTTCGCGGGCGCGGCGCCGATGATCCCGGCGACGAACGTGCCGTGGCCGAAGCAGTCGGTGTCGGCGGGGCCGTCGCCGGGGTTGCGCACGTCGCGTCCTGGCAGGACCCGGCCGGCGAGCTGCTGCGCCACGCCGTCGACGCCGGTGTCCACGACGCCGACGGTGACACCGGCGCCGCGGGTGAGCGACCAGGTCCGCTGCGGGGCCAGCAGTTGCTGCGCCCACGGCACGGTGTCCGCACTCGCCTGCGGCGGCGGCAGGCACTGACGGGTGATCGGGATCTTCGGCACCGGGTCGGCGAGGGCGGGCTGGGGGACGGCGACCAGCCCGACGACCGCGACGACCGAGGGCAGGGACCGGCGGTTCACGACACCGCCCCGACCGCGCCGCGGAGTTCGGCCCCCACGTCGGCCGCCTGCATCATCGGTGCCGTCAACCGTGCCAGCGCGTCCGGTTCCTCGACCAGGCGCAGTTCCGCGCCCTGGCGGGCCTGCCACGCGCGCTCCAGCCGCGGCAACGCGGTCCGGTCCCGCTCCAGCGCTTGGGGCGACTGCGGGTCCTCGTCCGGCAGCAGCTCGCGGGTGAGCAGCGCGGTCCTCGGCCCGTGCGGGCCGTCGCGGTCGTCCGGTTCGCGGGTGCGCAGGTCGAGCGCCTTGAAGCGACGTCCCACCGGGAAGACGACCTCGTCGACCGCCCGCCCCATGACCAGCTCGGAGGTGCGGCGCGCGGAGACCGGCCAGATCAGCTGGTCCAGGTCCGCCGACGCCGTGGTCACGTCGAGTTCGGCGCTCGCGCTGAGGAACCCCGGCTCGCACAGGACCGTGCCCGCGGCGTGCGGGCCCTCCTCCCCCACGCGTTCCTGGCGCAGCACGACCTTGCGATGCGTCGGCAACCGGCGCAGCCCCGACACCAGGCACGGCAGGTACCCGTCGAACGGCTCCCGGCCCTCGGCCAGCGCCTCCGCGAGCGCCACCGCGCCACCTTCACCCCGGCCCAGGTACAGGCACACCGCGACGTAGTCCGCCTTCGCGTCGGGCTTGAGCATCGGCCACGCGGACAACGCCACGTTCACCGTCGCCAACGCCTCGGTGTACCGCGGCCCCGCGCCGGCGACCAACCGCGTCTGCTCAGCCTGCGTGCTGGGCCGGTCGGCCAGCTCGACGGGCTTGCCCGACCTCGGCCGTGCCGCGACGACCGGTCCCTCGACCTTCGGCGCGGGCAACTGGGCCTCGGCTTCCGGCTTGGTCTTCGACTCGGGTTCCGGCTTGGCCCGCGGCTCGGGTTTCACCTCGGGACTCGGTTTGGCCCCGGTGGGCCCGGAGACCGTGGCGACCGGCATCGCGGTCGGGCCGCCTTCGGTGGCAGGCCTGCCGGGTTCCCCCGACCGCGGCACCGGGACGGGCGGCGTTTCCTCAGTGCCCTCCGACCTGCCAGCCAGGGCGGCCTCGATCCTCGACACCCCCGGCACCGGTGCGGATTCCTTCTGCGGCACGGGTTCCTCGGCCACGTGGAGCGTCGCGACGATCTCGGTGTCGGGCTTCAGCAGAGCCCCCACGGAACGGATGTGCGCGCCGAGCGCGGCCAAGCCGTTCGGGCACGCCGTGCCCAGCACGCGGACCTCTGCCGTGTGGCACTGGTGCGGCGTGAGGCCGCCGAGCAGCTCGCGGACAGCGACCAGTTCGTCCTCGGTGACCTGCCGTCCCGCACCGCCGACCACGAGCGCCCACGACCGGGAGTCGAGCCTGCCGGTGAAGGTCGACTGCTCGGACGCCAAGCGCACGTGCAGTCCACCGGGCAGCACCTCGGCGAGCAGGGAGGAGCGCTCGTGGCCTGCCCGCCGGTAGCAGCTGGGCCCGTGCTTCTCCCAGCCCGGCGGCGGCGGGGCGATCTCCGCCACCTCCGGCGCGGCGGCACCGGGCCGGTGGCGCAGCAGCGCGGCCAGCGGCACGAGCACCTGCTCGCCCTGCGGGCCGAGCACCACGGTGCGGATCACGCCAGCCGAGTTCATGGTCTCGAGACCGGCGGTGAGCATGACGTCGTGGCCTAGCAGGAGGGCGAGTTCCGCGGCCCACTCCGGCGCGACTGACGACGGTGACACGAGGACGTACAGCAGGGCTTCCCGCACCGACTCCGGCAGGTGGCCGACGAGCTGCGCCACGGCTTGCGCCGACACGTCGACGCCCGGTTGACCCACGACCAGCTTCAGGATGCGTGAGTGCAGCGGCACCCGGAACGCCGGGCTGGTGTGGCTCAGCACGGGCAGCCCCGCCGGACGAACCGCCAGCCCGGCGGGAACGGTCTCGGTGACCAGGCCCGCCGCCGCGATCGGGTCCTGCGGCAGCTCGTGCTCCCACGTCGGCACGGGAAAACGGCAGCCGACCACGTCGCCCTTGCCGCGGGGCCCGAAGCGGCGCCACCCGACACCGCCTTCGGTGCGGTTGACGTACATCCCGGCGCCGACGGTGGTGAGCCGGCCGTGCGGGGCGATGACCTCGACGCCGAAGTCCGCCGCCAGGCCGTACAGCCACGGCACGAACGTGCCGCCGGTGTTGCCGAGGTCCGGCACGGCGAGCCAGACGGAGTGCAAGCCGGAGCCGCCGGGACCGGACCGCAGTGCCTCCAGCCAGTCCCGCACCGCGCCCAAGAGGCCGGGGTGGCGATGGGCGGAAGCCGAGGCCAGCACGAGGACGTTGCCCGGCACCCACGGGATGGTGCCGAGGACGTCGGCGACCCCGGCGACCTCGTCCCTGAGCCGGACCAGGGCGTGCGGCCCACGCCATTCGACGACGAGATCACCGCCCCGGTCGCGCGGCTGGGACTGTGGCGGGGTGCCAGTGGCCGGTACTGCCAAGGTGCGCCCTCCTGGTTCGTGGGCCTGACGCGACTCCCCCGCATGCGCAGGGTCTCAGGCGTGGTGGTGTGACAGGCCGTGACAGGCCCTGGTGAGGTGATCTGCGGGGATATCCCTCACGTGCCCGACCTGGATCACCGGTCAGCTGACGGAGCGAACCAATCTGCCTTCGAGGCTGGCCGTGGCGAGGTCGAGGCGTGATCGGCAGCCGGTGCGCACGAACAGCCGGGTGAGGTGGTTCTCCACGGTCTTCTCGCTCATCCGGACCGTCGTCGCGATCTGCCGGTTGGTCTTGCCGAGCTGGACCAGTGCGATGATCCGCAGTTCGACGTCGGAGAAGTCGTCGCGGGCGGCGCGGGCACGGGGCAGGACGACACCGACCTTGCGCATGGTCTCCCGGACGCGCAGGTCCAGCCTGCCCCCGCCGAGCCGTTTGGCGGACTCCAGCGCCTCGGTGTACCACGGCGCCGGATCGTCGCAGAAGGAAGCGATCGCCAGGCACGCCCGCATCAGCTCGGCCGTGTTGCCGGTGCGGCGCAGCAGGTCGACGGCGGTGGCCGCCACCGCATGGTCCCGTTCGGACAGTCCACGCAGGACGAGTTCGGCCGCTTGCAGGTTCAGGCCGCCGAAGCGCTCGTGCCACCGACCGGCCTCAGCAGCCGCTCGCGCCAGCCCGTCGCCCCTGCCCAGTGCCCCTTCGAGGAAGCCCAGCCGCACCAGGAGACAGGACAGGCCGACGTCGTCGCCGTCCTCGGCCGCACGGCTGACCGGGTCGTAGGCGGACCAGCCGCGGTCCCGCGCGTGCTCCGGCCCGCGGGTGCCGTCGACGACGCCGAGATCCACCCACGCCCGCAAGGCGGTGAACGGGCAGTTCTCGTCCACCAGGCCGAGCCACTGCGCCGCGCGGGTGAAGTCGCCGGACGAGGAGTGGACCTCGGCGGTCAGCAGCCGAGAGACGTGGTGCACCACGGTGTGCGCCCCGCTCAGCTCCAGCCGGCGGGCCCTGGACGCGACGCGCGACCACTCGCCGTCGGCGTAGTCGCGCAGGAGCCCGCGGTAGACGCCGAGCGGCCCCGACTCGGGCACGCCGTAGCAGGACCCGAGCACGAGCCGCAGCATCGCCACCACGTCGTACCGGCCGTCGGCGACCTCGACGGCTTCGACCGCGTCGGCCACGTCGACCTCGTCGTGCTCCCAGTCGAGCAGCCGGTTGACCCGGAAGCCGGAGAACGCGGCCGCCACGTCCGTCGCGCGCACCGGTTCGTGCCCGCCGAACCAGCGCGCGGCGAACCGCAGCGGCACCCACGCCCGCGGGTCGCCCGCCAGCACCTCGTGCACGTCGGCGCCCACCGGCTGTCCGGTGTGGATGGCCACCAACGCCGCAGCGGCGGCGAGCTCGTAGCGGCAGCACTCCGGCACGCCGGTGGCGACCTCGGTGCCGACGACCTCGGCCAGTTCGGCGTACCGCGCCGTGCGCACCAGCAGGTGCAGCACGATCCGCAGCAGCCGGACGCGGTCCGCTCCGGGCTCGGCGTGCCGCAGCGCGGCACGGAACCACCGGGCGGCCAGCGGCGGGTTCGCCCGAACGACCCTGGTCGCCTCGCGTTCCAGCAGTGGCACCAGTGCCTGGTCGGCGGTCAGCGCGACGCCTGCCAGCGCGACGTGGTCCGCGGTGACCGACAGGTCGGCGGTGCTGCTCCGCAGCAGCTGCTCGGCGATCGTGCGGTGCACCGCGCGCAGCCGATCCTCACCGAACCCGCGCACGAGCGCGGCCGTCAGCGCGGGACACGGCACGCTGAGCCGCCTGTCCTCGGCGCACACCAGTGCGCCGATGGCGACCAGCTGGTCCACGACGTCGCCGAACCGGCTGAGCTCGTGCCCGAGCGCGGCGGCGACGTGCGGCACGTCGTCGACGTCGAGCCGGGCGGCACTCGCCGCCACCGCCACCACCTGCGCACCCGCTTCGCCGAGCCCTTCCACGTGCCGGACGAGGTCGTGGTCGTGGGGCAGCGCGACAGCGGACGGCCCCTGGGCGCGCAGGCACAGGTGGCCGAGCACCTCGACGAACGCGTCCGCACGGCGCAGCGCGTCGAAGGTCGCGAGCACGGTGCCGGGGTGGCCCGCGAGCGGACCGAGCGCGGCCCGCACGGCGGGCACCACCGCCTCGTCCAGCGGCGCGGGCGCGAGCCGGGTGAGCAGCTCCCCGATCTCATGCTCCGCCAGCGGACCGAGGTCGAGCACGCGGTCCGCGAGCGCCACCAGCGGCGTCGGGTCGAAGCTGGTCCTGTCCTCGCGGCAGGTGACGATGACCGTGCACCCCGCGCGGTGAGCGGCGGCGATCGCCTGGACCGGACCGGGGGCGGTGTCCACGTCGTCGACGAGCACGGCCACCGGCCTCGTGGCGCGCA
>JBDSAJ010000891.1:0-2705 GCA_039922235.1 Umezawaea sp. | reverse complement strand
GCCCTCGAACTCGACCTCCTTCTGGTAGGAGAAGAGGTCGTTGGTGAAGCACGCGTAGTCCTGTGCGGCGGTCTCCATCTCGCGGATCACCCGCGTGTCGTAGATCGCGCGCGGCACGGAGTTCCAGTTGGCCAGCCGGTTCAGGCTCATCGTCATGTCCGAGCCGAACGTCCGGCGCCGCATCTCGACGTAGTCGACCGGGTCGGGCACCCGGTGCTGCGCCTGGTTGAAGACCTCCCAGACCCAGCTCTCGGTCATGTCCTCGACGGCCTTGCGGAACTCCTGCCGCGCGCCGGGCTCCATCGGCCCGGCGGTGCGCCGCCACAGGTCCTGGAGGCCGAGTTCGATCGGGTTCGTCGGCTCGGGGGTCGCGCTGCCGTCGACCGGCATGAACAGCGACAGCCGCTCGTTGCACGCCTTCGCCGCCGCGACGTTGCGGGCCGCGCCGAACACCACCGGGAAGTAGTCGTCGCCGTAGGTGCCCCAGGCGAGCCAGTCCGACGTCAGGTTGAGGCCGTCGGGGGTGGCGTCGGCGTCGATCATCGCCGCGCAGTGGGCGAAGTCGTAGCCGACGAACTTCCGCTCGTCCCAGATGTTGTCGAGCATCCCCATCTCGCGCACCCAGCCGACCGCGTAGCGGCGCGCGGCGTCGATGTGCGGGCTCGTCCGGATCTCGAACGGCATGTAGAGGTCCGGCAGCGGCAGGTGGCCGACCTGCTGGAACGGCTGGAAGCCGAACTGCTGCCTGCGGCGGCGCAGCCCGGTCGCGGCCGGCGAGAACATCCGGCCGGCGGACGTGCCGAACCCGGACGGGCCGCCGAGCACGCTGGTGCCGGTCGCCGCCTCCTCGTTCATGTACCGGCTGGACACCGCGTGCCACTCGTGGCCGCCGGACTGCCAGTCCTGCAACCCCTTCACGTACGCGGCGACGCCGAGCTGCTCGTGCGGCGGGATCGCGTGCTCGGCCATCAGGGCCGGGACCTCGACCAGCGCGGTGTTCTCGAACTGGTGCAGCCGCGAGGTCAGCAGCTCGTTGACCAGGTCGGCGGCCTCCTGCGTGGTGCAGTCGAGGAACTTCTCGAACACCAGCACGGCGTTCGAGTTCTCCCCCTCCTCCTCGACCTCGCGCTGGTAGGAGAACAGGTCGTTGCGCAGGTGCACGGCGTCGGAGAACGTGTCCGACAGCAGTCGCATCGGCCGCAGCGCGGCCACGGCGTCCGGGATCTCCGCGCCGACCGCGTACTCGACCAGGCCCGCCGACCACGGGGCACCACCGACGCGGCGGCGCATCTGGAGGTACTCGATCGGGTTCGCGATCCGGCCCAGCTCGATGTTGTCGAGCTCCCACATGGACTCGACCATCAGGTTGTGCGTCACCGTGATGAACCGGCGGCGCCAGCCGTCCGACATGGACGGCACGGTCCGCAGCCACAGGTCGTGCAGCCCGGCCTCGGCGGGGTTGGTGACCTCGGGCGCCTGCGCGTCGCCGACGGTCATGAAGAGTTCGAGCCGGTCCAGGTACGCCTGCGCGCCCCGGTGGTCGCGGGTGTGCTTGAACTGCTCGAGGAAGTGGTCGTCGAAGAAGAAGACCCAGACGTACCAGTCGGTGATCAGGTCGAGCGCGTCGCCGCCGCAGTCCGGGTGGGTGTAGGCGCACATGAGCGCGTAGTCCATCCGCGCGAGCGCGGCTTCGTCCCAGACGACACCACCGCCGGGCTTCGGGGCGTCCAGCATCCCCATGTCCTGGGCCCAGGCCATGCTGTGCACGCGGGTGCGCTCCAGCTGGGGGTTGATCCTGGCCGGGTGGGGCAGGTAGAAGTCGGGCAGCGTGAACGCCTGCATGGGCGGGACTACTCCTTAGGGCCGGTGCGCGAGGGCTCGACGTAGAACCCTGACAACCGGCACCCTCCCCTGACAACGGCCATTGGGGCGGCCGGTCGGTTCTGGGGAGTGAACCGCGTGCTACTCGTTGTGGGAGTGGGCGGGCCCGCGCGCGGATCACCGCAGGAGCCGCGAACCCGCCCGTCACCCGAAGGTGTTCACCGGTGGGCCACCCGATCCCTGGATGGCCCACCGGCTCGCAACGCGGTCAGCCGGTGATCAGGCTGACCCCGTAGGTGGACAGGATCTCGTTGACCGGCTGGAAGTACGTCTCCCCACCAGCGGTGCAGTCACCGGAGCCGCCGGACGTCACGCCCTGCGCCTGGGTGCCGCTGACCCAGGAACCACCCGAGTCACCGGGCTCGGCGCAGGCATTCGTCCGGGTGAGCCCCGACACCAACCCCTCCTGGTAGTTCACCGTCTGGTTCTTCGCCAGCACGGTCCCGCAGTGCCACCCGGTCGTGGACCCGGAGCGGCAGACCGACGCGCCGACGGCCGCCTCGGTGGACCCCGACACGATCACGTCGGAGCCGCCGTAGTGGTTGACCTTCGCCGTGGGCGTCCAGCCGGAGCCGGTGCGCACGTACGAGTAGTCGTTGCCGGGGAACGAGGAGCCCTCGAACGAACCCATCGACGAACCCGCCGACGTGACAGAGTCGCCCGCCGACCCGCAGTGGCCCGCCGAGACGAACCCGCCGGACACCGCGAACCCGATCGAGCACCGCGACGCGTTGTTGATGTTGTACGCGTCGCCGCCCCGGATGTCGGCGTAGAGCCTCGGCGCCCGGTCGGTCTCCACGACCGAGACGGGTCCCGCGGCCTTG
>JBDSAJ010000890.1:0-5346 GCA_039922235.1 Umezawaea sp. | reverse complement strand
GACACAGTAGAGCCACCCGATCGGGCGTCGCCAGTAGGTGGGTGGTCGCTGGTGGCCCGGCCCGGTCGGCACCGGACCACCACGACGGCACAACCGACACCGAAGGGGGTTTTCCCACACATCCGGCGCCTCGTGCACAATGTTACCGGCGGGTTCACACTGGACGAAGTACCGGCGATCACCACTTGACAGATAGGTGTCGGCGGGGAAAGCGTGTAACCCGTACGGACCAACCATTGACTCCATCCGGTCGCCACCAACACCGATCGTTGGCGGGTAGGGTCACTTGGGCGTGATCTAATGACAGCGGGGAGTCACCATGACCAACGCTGCCGGTCGACCTACTCTGTCCGTCGAAGACATCGATTCGACGGGCCACGGCAGTCTGGCGCAGCTCCTGACCACGGGACCGTTTCCCGAGGCCCTGAGAGCCGCGATCAAAGCGAGTCGGCTCAGTCTGGACCGCATCCAGCACCGCTTGGGGCTGCGCGGGGTCACCATCAGCGTCGCCACCCTGAGCTACTGGCAGTCGGGTCGACGACGACCGGAGCGCCCGGAGTCACTGGAAGCGCTGCGGCACCTGGAGTCCGTCCTCGGCGTCCCGCAGGCGGGCCTGTCCGCCCTGCTCGGGCCACCTCGTCCACGGGGACGGCGCTGCCGCCCCACCACGATGATGCCCATCGACGCCCTCTGGGCGCGGCGTGAGCGGGTCGCCGACCTGCTCACCAAGGTGGACACGACGTCCGACGTCAAACTCGGGCGGATCAGCCAGCACGACCGCATCGAGATCGCCGCCGACGGCGGTCAGAAGTCCGTCTGGGTGCGGCAGATCCTGCGCGCCGAGCAGGACGGCCCGGACCGCTGGGCACTGGTGTTCGAGACCGAGGACTCCGACGTGCTGCCGGAGGTCGCGAACCTCCGCAACTGCCACCTCGGGCGGGTCGCCGAGGACACCGACGCCAACATCATGGTCGCCGAGATGATGTTCGACCGTCCCCTCGCACGGGGCGAGACGATCATCATGGAGTACGAACTGGTCTTCCCCGAGGGGCACTACCCCGCGGGCAACAAGTCCTTCGCGCGCAAGTTCCGGCTGCCCGTGCGCGAGTACGTCATCGAGGTCAGGTTCGACCAGTCGAACCTGCCCGCGCGCTGCCAGCAGTACAGCCTGCCCGCCGGTGACGAGACGCCGTCGCGCCGCCGCAACCTGACGCTCGACAACGCCGGTGGCGTGCACGCCGTGGCACTCGGCTTCGGGCCTGGCGTGTTCGGCGTCCGCTGGGAGTGGCCCAAGTAGTCGCACGACCACCGGAAAGGGCCCCTGCCGTTGCGGCAGGGGCCCTTTCCGCGTGGAACTGGTGGCGGTGCCCCGCGAGGTGCAGCGACACGGCCCGCACGGAGCCCTTGTCGGTGCCCGCGGCGTCGACGACCTTGAACGTCCAGTTGCCGTCGGCCGAACCGGCGATCAGCGAGCCCAGGGTGCCCGTGGCGGGCTTCCAGGAACCGGTGAACGGCGCCAGTGCGGACGTCACGGTGGAGAACGAGGCCGCCGCGTTGTCGTCGAAGACGACCTTGCAGAGGTTGTTGCCCGCCGCGCCGGAACGCTGGAACAGCGTGGCGGTCGCGCCGGACGGGGAGGTCAGCGTGCCGACCAGGTCGCCGACGAAGGTGTGGTCGATGCCGACCGTGGTCGCCGCGTCAGCGGTCGAGCACGTGTCGCCGTCGATGGAGAACGTCACCTTCGACGCCCTGCCGATGCCGCTCACCGGGATCGTGACGGTCGCCCCGAGGGGGTTGTTGTCCGGGATCTCGATCGCGGCACCGCTGTAGGCGAAGTGCTTGAACTCGCGCGACGGCTCGCCGACGCCGAGCTGGAACGACTTCGTCGTGGGCGACGTGGCACCCGAGAACGTGACCTTGGTGTCCAGCTTGACCTGGTCACCGGGCACGAACGTGGCCGGGATCGTCACCTTGAAGGTGTTGGTGACGGTCTGGCCGACCTCGATGTTGCCGTAGGACTTGGACCTCGGCGCGATCGTCACGCCCGCGGTGGGCGTGGTGAGCACGACGCTGGTGGAGGCGGCGGTGCCGTCACCGGAGTTGAGCACCGGCACGGTGACCGTGGAGGTGGTGCCCGGCTTCAGGTACTGGCTGCCGTCGGCGTCGTTGACGATGGTCGGCTTCTGGGCCGTGGCGAGTGCCTGCGGGCTCGCACCCGTGTAGGACAGCGCGCGGTCGGCCAGCACGACGCCGACGCCGGAGCGGTTGTCGGTGCCCGGCTCGGCGATGTCGATCGCGGTCGCCGTGAGGGCTTCCTTGACCTCGGCCGGGGTGAGGGTCGGGTTGCCGGACAGGATCAGCCCGGCGATGGCGGCGGCGTTCGGCGCGGCGGCCGAGGTGCCGAAGAACGGGTTGAAGCCGCTCACGCTGGTGGCCACGCCGTCGGCGGCGGTGAGGTCCGGCTTCTGCCGGGTCTCGGCGCCGGGCGTGCCGTCGGCCTTGAAGAACACCTTGCGCGGGCCGTCGGAGGTGAACCGCTCCAGCTTGGAGCTGCTGTCGAAGGTGCCGGGGTACGGGCCCTTCGGGTTCGCCGGGTCACCGGGCTCCAGGTCGAACGGGAGCGCGGCGGCGGCCGGGGCCGCGGCGACGCTGATGGCGCCCTTGGCGGCCGAGTGGCCACGGGTCACGCCGGGCGTGACGAACTTCTTGAGGCCGTCGGAGGAGTCCTTGAAGCGACCGCCCAGCGCGGAGAGCGCGAGGTAGCGGTCCTCACCGCGGAACTTCACGACCGCGAGGCGCAGACCCGAACCCGAGGCGGGGGTGTTGACCCGCTCGTAGGGGTCCTGCGTGCCCTCCTGCGGGTTCTGGCTGAACGCCACGACCGCACCCTGTGCGTTGGTCACGTACAGGTCGTAGTCGTTGGCGGACTGGCCCAGCGGGTCGGACCAGAACAGCGTGACCGGCACGTTGGTCGAGCTGGCCGACAGCGGGTCGAAGACCTGCTTGGCGGCGGGGTTCGGGTCGAAGTCGTGGGCCGAGCCCGCGAACTTGCCGATGCCGACACCGGAGTCGACGAAGTTGCCCTCCCAGTGGCCGGAGGTGCCTTCCGCGACGTTGCCCTCGTTGCCGGCGGACGAGAAGTACACCGCGCCGTCGGCGTTGACCGCGTCGACCGCGCGGGCGATGATGCCGTCCTGGAACGGCGACTCGTTGAAGTACAGGACGTCGTCGACGATCACGTCGCAGCCGAGCTGGAAGCGCAGGGCCTTGATGTTGTCCGCGAAGCTCGCGTCGCCGTTGAACGCGGTCGCGAAGCCGAGCGCGGCGTTGGGCGCGAGGTCGTGGAGGATCTCCAGCATCGCGGTGCCCTCGTCGCCGGAGCCCTCCTGGCCGGGAACCACGTCGACGGCGGGCAGTTCGCCGGACGCCTGCGAGGCGGGCAGCGAGGCGATGCCGTCGGACAGGGCGCAGAGCTTCACGCCGGTGCCGGTGACGTGGAACTGGGCGCGGGCGGTGTCGGCGGCGTGGGCGCGGTCGCCCTCACCGGTCTTCACGGCCTGCACGGAGATGAGCGCCTGGCGCGCCCTGGCCTCGATCTGCTTCGCCTTGGCGTCCTTGGACAGCTCGGCGCGCGGCTTCTTGCTCTTGGTGGTCTTGGAGACGTCGAGGTGCGCGGTCATCGCGCCCACAGCGGCCTCGACGCGCTTGACGTCGCCGCGCTCGGCGAGCTTGCCGATCTGCGACAGCGGGACCTGCGCCCGCACCGTCGCGCCCTCGACGGAGAACGACCGGATGCCACCCCCGCCGCCGCGGATGGCGTTCAGCAGTTCGTCGCCGACCTTCTCGGCGCGGATGTCGACCAGGACGGTGTCACCGGCCTGCACCTCGACACCGGTCTTGAGGTCCGGCAGCTTCGACATCGTGCCGACCGAGGAACGGCGGCGCTGCTCGACGACGAGCGCGCTGTCCACTTTGGACTCGGCCTTGGTGACGGACTTCTTGATGTCCTGCAAAGCGGCGATCTGCTTCGCGGTGACGTCGGAGAAGTCCTTGCCGGGCTTGGCCGGAGCGGCCGAGACCGGGGTGATGGAACCCAGAGTTGCCAGCAGCATCGCAGTTCCGGCGGCGATGAGTGATCTTCTTCGTGAGCGGTACAGCGGTGAGCGCACGGGCGTTCTCCCCCGAATTGAGCGTGCCCCGACGCACGCGGCCTGTGAGCCGGATCGAACCGGCCGCGCCAACGTATTGTGCTCGGCTGGATACGGTCAGCGTCCGTTTGGAGGACGTCTCACTACGCAGGGCACCCAAGAGTTGACCGTTCACAATGCATTCGTCCTTGATGGACGCGCGTCGACACGGCCGAAAGGCTGTACGCGTTAAGCCGAGTGGGCTCACGCGCGGATCCGCTTTGCGCTGTCACAGGGAATTCCCACGGGGACTTCACCGCTGGTGTGCGTGGGTTACCGGCCGGTTCGGCGGCTCACAGCACGAACGCGTCCGTCCACAACTGGCCTGTCCGACCGGACAAAGCGTCCAGCAGCGCCGCGGCCTGGTTGTCGGTCAGCGAAGCCACGAAGTCCACGACCGCCCTCCCCCGCGCCATCCGCCGGACCGCGTCGGTCCCGGTGGGCGCCTCACCGGTCGCGCCGATCAACGCGCCGGGATCGGTGCGGGCCAGCGCCGCGTACTCGGTCTCGGCCAGTTCCACCAGGTCGTGCAGCCTGCGCGGCAACCGGTCCGACTCGTGCCGGTCGGTCATCCACTGCTCCAGCGCCTCGACCAGCGCGGTGATCAACCTGGCTTGGCCGCGCTGGTGGAGTGCCAGATCGGGCCGCAGCAAGACGAATCGCCGGTGCACGAACTTCAGCACCTGCACTTCGTGCCACTGCGGCACCGCCAGCACCACGTGCCCGGAGCGGGTCGTCGGCTCCTCGACGACGCCGACCGCGTCGACCAGCCTGCGCGTCCACCGCGAGGAGAAGCCCGCCACGGCCTGTTCCGCTTCGACCGAACCGTCGAAGGGCACCGACAGGAGCCCGTCGACCAGCTCCTTGCGGACCTTCGCCACGGCGTCCGCGAACGCCCCGTCGTCGACGGCCCACGAGTCCTTCGCGTGCAGCCGTCGGCGCAGCCCTTCCAGCGACCGGCCCGGCCGCCGCTGCTGGGCGGCGAGGTCCGCGCGGGTCAGACCCGCGAGATCGATCCCCTCGTTCAGCCACGTGCCGAGTTCCGCGGCGACCGTGGCGTGCTGGAGCACCCCGACCCGGTGGAAGTCCTCCAGGTCGTGGATCGCGTAGGCGATGTCGTCCGCCGTGTCCATGACCGACGCTTCGACGGTCTGCTGCC
>JBDSAJ010000889.1:0-11456 GCA_039922235.1 Umezawaea sp. | reverse complement strand
GTGTTCTTCGAGGTGGTGCAGCGGATCGACGGGTACGCGGGCTACGGCGCGGTGAACGCCCCCGTGGTCATGGCCGCGCACCGCAGGCGCCGAGCCGCTGCCAAGTGACGCACCGCCGACGGTCCTCGACCGCCTCGCCTCATATCTTGGTTGACTTGCGCAGCACACTTGGCGTTGTACGAGGTGGTGGAGCGATCCAGTACCTCGAACCGGATCCGCCTGCGCTACGCCGGTGATCATCGTCAACTCAGGGGGAGTCCTGTTGGAGAACGTCACCGTCACCAACGCCGAGGTGGTGTTGGCCGGTTCGCTGACCTTGCCCGACCGTGGTGCGCCTGTGCCGGGTGTGGTCATGGTCGGTGGGTCGGGGCCGTCGGACCGGGACAACGGCACGCACTTCCCGGCGATCCGGCGGCACTTGGTGGACGCCGGGATCGCTGTGCTGTCCTACGACAAGCGCGGCGTCGGCGGGTCGTCCGGTGATTGGATGGACGCGACGATGGACGACCTGGCGTCCGACGCGGCCGCCGCGCTGGACTTCCTGCGTGCGCGGCCGGAGGTGCGGAGCGATGCCGTCGGGCTGTTCGGGCACAGTGAAGGCGGCTGGGTCGTCCTGCGCGTCACCACGCTGCGGGACGGCGTTCCGTGGGTCGTCACCAACGGCGGTCCCGGCACGACACCCGCCGTGCAGGACCGCTACGCGACGGCAATCATCCTGCGGAAGACCAAGGGGATCACCGACGACGAGGTCGACGCCGCGCTGGCCGCCTACGACCGGGTCGTCGAGGCCGGGCGCCGTGACGCCGACTTCGCCGAGGTGGTCCGAATCGCCGAGTCCCCGCGGACCGCGTTCACCGAGCACGCGGCCGAGGTGGACGAGCGCTACTGGAGATACCTCAAGCGCAAGCAGGACCACGACCCCATCCCGGACGCGCTGGGCCTGCGCTGCCCGCACCTGGCGATCTTCGGCGCCGACGACGAGATGGTCCCGGTCGCCGACAGCGTCACCCTGTTCACCGCCGCGGCCTGCCACCGCGACCGCGACAGCCGGGCGACGCTGACCGTCGAGGTGTTCCCCGGCGCCGACCACCGCGTCCAGACCCATGACGCCACCCGCCTGGCACCCGGCTACCTCGACGCCCTGACCCGGTGGGTCACCAGTCAGACCGGTGACCACGGCGGCTGAACCCGCGTCCTGGAGTTGACCAATCGAGCGCAACGGGCACCATCAGCGCCCGTTGCGCTCTACCCTCGGAAGACGTGGAACCCGCTGTCGATCACTACGTCAGGCTGCTGTCCGCGGATGTGCTGCCGTCGGACTCGTTCTGCCTCACGGCGGTGCGCGGCCTGACCGTCGACGAGGCACTCGAGCGCTTCGACGGCTATCCCGGCTGGGCTGTCGCCGACCTGGCCGAGTTGGGGCAGCGGTGCATCGCCACCTACCCGGACGAACTGCCGATCGTCCTCGCGGACGAGGTGGACGGCTGGGTGCTGCTGGCGGAGTACAACGGCTGGCACGGGGCGAAGACCTCGGTGCTGCGACGGCTGTCGGCGGGCACGGTCGTCGCGTCGGCGTTCTGGAACGTCAACCTGGACAGCACGATCAGCCTCGCGCGCGACGGAGAGGTGCTCGCCGCGTTCGACTTCGTCATCGGCCGGAAGCGGCCCGCCGCGCTCGTGCCATATCTGGACGGGTT
This sequence comes from Umezawaea sp., assembly GCA_039922235.1. Classification (GTDB taxonomy): domain Bacteria; phylum Actinomycetota; class Actinomycetes; order Mycobacteriales; family Pseudonocardiaceae; genus Umezawaea. The sequence goes on along the minus strand of JBDSAJ010000889.1, from coordinate 9,759 downwards.
GGAGTTCACCGATCCCTACCGCAAGACCGCGGAGGCACTCGCGTTCGTGGAACGGGTTTCCGGCGTGCGGCTCACTGCGGAGTGGGCGGCAGGCAGGCATCCCACGTCGGTCGTCGCCGACCTCTGGCGGTTCCACCTGTCCGATCCGGTGATCTGGATCAGGGTCAACGCGCCGGAAGTGCTGGCGGCGCTGCACGTTGTGGACGCGGACGACGTTCGATCAGCTGCGGAGATGGTGGTTTCCCAGGTGTGCGAGGGTGTCGAGACGGGTGGCACCTCGTTGCCGCAGGCGTACCGGCGGGTGCTGGAGCTGCGGTGGGAACGAAGCCGGCCGCCAGATCCCACGATGGATCCCACCGCACAGCTCCACGCGGACGTCATCCGCCGCAACACCGTACCGGTGGAGGAGCGCGCAGCCGAGGCACGTGCGCATGTGATTGCGGCAAGCCTTGCACTGCGAGAGAAAGACCCGTCCGTTGCCCTGGCATCGGCGATGTACAACGCCTGTCAGGCCGATCGTGCGCGATGGCCCGCTGTCCTGGCGGAGGTGCGTGCGCGGCTGTCCTAGACCGCTGAGACAGCCGGGAACACCCTGCTCGCACAAGATCCGGACGCGAGAACCCGCTGGGCGGGTGTCGACTCTGGCCGACGGGGTACTGACACAGCCCGCTATCGGGCCGCGTCCACCAGCGCCATCACCAGACCGATCCGCCGCACCCGATGCCTCCTCGTCGAGCTGCCGAGAATGCGATCCGACCGACGTTCGATGGTTGACCAACCCCCGTGTCATGCCGCATTCTCGATTCGACGGTGATTGTTAACGTTAACATCGGCCTCCGGCCCGATGGTGGCGTCTGTTCAACGGAGAACCGATGACCGCTGTCCCTGCTTTCGCGCGCCCTCGTCGCGCCCTGTCCCGACTGCTGGCCGTGCTCATGGTGGTGCTCGTGACCCCTCTGCTCGCCGCCCCCGCGCAGGCCGCCACGACCTACGGCGGCTACCTGTTCGCGTACTTCACCGGGGAGGGGACCGCCACCGGGGAGCAGATCTACTTCGCCGCCAGTCGGGGCAACGACCCGCTGCGCTACGACGTGCTCAACGGCGGCAAACCCGCGCTGGTGTCGACCGCGGGCACCAAGGGCGTGCGCGACCCGTTCGTGCTGCGCAAGCAGGACGGCACGTTCGTGCTCATCGCCACCGACCTGCGCATGTACCAGGGGCCGTCCTGGGACCAGGTGCAGCGCACCGGCAGCCGGTCCATCGTGATCTGGGAGTCCTCCGACCTCGTCACCTGGTCCGCGCCCCGGTTGCAGCAGGTCGCCGACGCCACGGCGGGCAACGTGTGGGCCCCCGAGGCCTACTACGACGCCGCGACCGGCCGTTACGTCGTGTTCTGGGCCTCGAAGCTGTACGCGGCCTCCGATTCGGGCCACACGGCGAACACCTACAACCGGATGATGTACGCGACGACGTCGGACTTCCGCACGTTCAGCGCCCCGCAGGTGTGGGTCGACCCCGGCTACTCCGTGATCGACTCGACCGTCATCGCCGACGCGGGGACGTACTACCGCTTCACGAAGGACGAGCGCTCGGCGTCCAGCGGCTCGCCGTGCGGGAAGTTCATCCTCCAGGAGAAGTCCACGTCGCTCACCAGCCGCACCTACTCCTCCGTCGCGGAGTGCATCGGCAAGGGGTCGATCGGCGCGGGGGAGGGGCCGCTGGTCTTCAAGTCCAACACCGAGCAGAAGTGGTACCTGTTCGTCGACGAGTTCACCGGTCGCGGCTACGTGCCGTTCGAGACGACGAACCTGGCGTCCGGCACGTGGAAGGAGTCCTCCGCCGCCCTGCTGCCCGCGAGCCCGCGGCACGGGACCGTCCTGCCGATCACCGCGGCAGAGTTGAAGCGGGTCGCGAAGGCCGGGGCGACCGTCCAGGCCCCGTCCGGGAAGCGGTCGATCCAGGCCACCACACCCGGTTTCACCAACACCTACTGGCGGCACAAGGACTACGCGGGCCGCAACGAGGTGATCACCACGTCGAGCAGCGCGACCGACAAGCAGGACGCGACCTTCACCGTGGTGCCCGGTCTCGCGGACAGCTCGTGCTCGTCGTTCCAGTCGGCCAACTTCCCGGACCGGTACCTGCGCCAGTCCGACCTGCGCCTGCGGCTCGACCAGTCCGACGGCACGGCGGCCTTCCGGACCGACGCGACGTTCTGCGCGCAGGCCGGTGCGAGCGGCCAGGGCGTGACGTGGCGGTCCTACGGGATGCCGACGAGGGTCGTGCGGCACTACGGCCAAGTCCTGTACCTCGCGTCCTACGCGGGCCGGGAAGTCTTCGACAGCACCACGAACTGGAACGCCGACACCACGTGGCTCGTCCAGTCGCCTTGGGCTCCCTGACGTCCACCCTGCGAGGAAGGTGTGCCATGTCGATCTTCCCCCGGCGCCGCCGCGCCGCCGCACTCGTGGTCGCGCTCGTCGCGGCCGCGCTCACCGCGACCAGTCCGCAGGCCTCGGCCGACGCGCCACCGGTGACGGTCCGACCCGATCCGAGCTACCAGCAGGAATCGTTCCAGGGCTGGGGAACCAGCCTCGTGTGGTTCGCCAACGCCACCGGCGGCTACCCCGACGAGGTCCGCAACCGCCTGGCCGACCTGCTGTTCGGCCCCGACGGCCTCAACCTCACCCTGGCCCGCTACAACATCGGCGGCGGCAACGCGCCCGACGTGCCGTCGTACCTGCGGCCGGGCGGGGCGGTGCCCGGCTGGTGGAAGGCACCAGCGGGCACCACGCGCACCAACACCGACTGGTGGCGTCCCGGTGACCCGACCCTGTTCGACCCGGCCGCCGACCCGCGCCAGCGCTGGTGGGTGGACCGGATCAAGTCGCAGGTCCAGCGGTGGGAGGCGTTCAGCAACTCCCCACCGTGGTTCCAGACCGTGTCCGGCTACGTGTCCGGCGGGTTCAACGCCACCGCCGACCAGCTCCGCACCGACCGGGTCGACGACTTCGCCGCTTACCTGACCCAGGCGATGACCGAACTCGAACGCACGCACGGCATCCGCTTCGCCACGCTCGACCCGTTCAACGAACCCAACACCTCCTACTGGAGCACGACGCTCACCAACGGCAACCCCACCGGCGGCAGGCAGGAAGGCGCGCACCTCGGTCCCGCGCTCCAGGCGCGCGTAGTCCCGGTCGTGGCGGCCGCGCTGCGCGCGAAGTCGTTGTCCGCTGTGGTTTCCGCACCGGACGAGACCGACCCGGACCTGTTCCTCGCCGACTGGGCGGGCTACCCGGCGGCGGCACGCGCCCAGGTGGGGCAGCTCAACGTGCACACCTACGGCACCAGCCGCCGCACCGCCGCCCGCGACACCGCCAAGGGCACGGGCAAGCCGCTGTCGATGAGCGAGGTCGACGGCTCGTGGGGCACCGGGCAGAGCTTCACCAGCATGGACCCCGGTCTCGGCATCGCCGAGCGCGTGACCGACGACCTGCGCGAGCTGGAACCGCGCTCGTGGGCCCTGTGGCAGGCCGTCGAGGACTACAACAACATGAAGCCCGGCGGCGAGACCCCAGCCGGGATGAACTGGGGCGTGATCCAGGTCCCGTTCAACTGCAAGGCGGGTGACACCCTCGCCACGTGTCCGGTCAGGACCAACACGAAGTTCAACACCCTGCGCAACTTCACCCGTTACATCCTGCCGGGCGACCGCGTCGTCAAGGTCGACACCAAGGTGGACACCGCGGCCGTGCGCGGTTCGTCGGACGAGCTGAAGTCCGTGGTGCACGTGAACAAGGCCGACCAGGCTCAGCAGGTCACGCTCGACCTCAGCGGCTTCCGCACGATCGCGGCGGGCGCTTCCGTGCGCCCGGTGGTCACCGACGCGTCGGGTGCGCTGGTGTCCGGCGCCTCCGTGCTGGTGAACGGCCGCACGGTGACCGTGCGCGTGCCCGCGAAGTCCGTCACGACGCTCGTGGTGACCGGGGTCAGCGGGGTCGCCGACGGCAGTGGGATGGGTACGGCGGGCCAGACCTACCGGCTCGCCGGTGTGCAGAGCGGCAAGTCGTTGGCGCCCAACGGGTCCACGCTGGTGCAGCGCACGACCAGCACCACCGACAACGCCCAGCTGTGGCGACTGGAGCGCCGCACGTCCGGCTTCGGGAACCGGGTGCAGTTCGCGGTGGTCAACGTGGGCACCGGCCAGCGGATCGCCGCGGTCTCGGGCGGTGCCGCGCTGGTGACGTCCACATCGGACACCCCGGAAACCCGCTGGACCCTGTCGACCACGGGTGACGGGAGCTGGACCGTGGTCAACGCGGCCACCGGCTCGCTGCTCGACGTGGTCGGCGAGTCGCGGGACAACGGGGCAACGGTGTCGCTGTACACCCCGACGTCGGGTGACAACCAGCGGTGGACGGCCGTGCGAGTCGGCTGACGGCGCCGGCGGCGAGCACGGTGCTCGCCGCCGGTCGTTCCACCGGTCACACCATCAAGTGGCCGAAGAGCGCGGTGAGCGACGCTTCCACCTGCCTGCGTTCCTCTGTTGGGTCTTCGGCGTTCGCGATGGACAACGCGCCCTCGATGACCGAGCTGAGGATGAGCCGCGCGAGCAGGTGAACCGGGGTCGTGCCGTCGGTGGTCCGAGCCTTCGTGAGCATCTCGGTGAGCAGACCCAGTCCGTGCTTCGACTCGATTTCCCGCCAGGTCTTCCACCCGAGGACGGCAGGCGCGTCGGTCAACGCGATGCGCCGGACGTCCGGGCATTCGCAGAGGTCCAGGAAAGCGGACAGGGAGCGTCGGAGCAGATCGCCTTCCCCGTCGGCGAGGAGGAGGCCGAGGTGCCTGGCGATCTCCTCTTCCAGTTGTTCGAAGACGGACCGGAACAGTCCGCGCTTGTCCTTGAAGTGGTGGTGCAGGGCGCCTCGGGTGACACCTGCCGCCGCGACGACGTCGTCCGCTGGCACAGCGGCGAAGCCGCGGTCCGCGAAGAGCTGCCGCCCGGCTTGCAGCAGCGCGGCCCTGGTGGCGGCACGTCGGTCTTGTTGGCTACGTGGCGGCATTGTTCGTGGCGAAGCGGGTGACGAGTCGCGCCAGGACCAGGGGTTGATCTTCCGGGACGAAGGTCAACGAGTCGTCGATCCGACTGATCGTCGCCGACGGCAGCACCGCGGCCAGGCGCTCGGCCAGTTCGATGGGGAAGTGGGTGTCCTCAGGGGCCCACGCGAGGAGCACGGGACGGGTGAAGGTGTGGAGTTGGCCTGCGGCGGCGAGTGTGTGCCGTCTGTGCACCTGCCGGAGGAAGGACCGGAGGTCGTGTCGGATCTTCGGGTCGTCGCGCGACGGTTGAACGTAGGAGTTGAGCGTTTCCCTTGGCATGGGCCGCTTGGCGAGTCGGCCGAACGCCATGGGCAGGCGCTGGACCACGCCGAACTGCATCGCCCGAACGATGAGCCAGGTGCCGCCGGGGACCTTCGCCAGCTGGGGGAGCAGCGCGAACATCGGGGGGAGGAACCTCGTGAAGGCGTCCGACGGGGTCAGCACGACCCGGCCGATCCTGTCCGGGTGCCTGGTCATCAGGATCTGGGTCAACGCACCTCCCGTGTCGTTGGCGACGACGGTGACGTCCCTGATGTCCATCTCCTCCAGGAAGGACGCGATCAGATCCGCCATGCCGGGTGGGGAGAAGTCCGCGCGTGGCATGGGGAGCTGGTGCGAGCCGAGCGGCCAGTCGACGGCGAGGGTGCGGAAGCCCGCGCGTGCGACCTCCGGGACGACGTTCCGCCAGAGGTCGGCGTTGACGAGGAGGCCGTGGACGAACAGGACGACGGGCCCCTCCGCCGGTCCGTTCTCGAAGTAGCGCACGGAACCCGCCGCCAGCGAGATCTCCCGGCTCGTGCCCAACCCGTGGGGGCGGCCAGCTGAAGCGTTCATGCGGATAACGTACATACCGTATGTATGTTTTGGCGAGGGTGTACGCCGAGATCTGGGGACAGCACTCAGGCTTGGGTGACGCCAGCCTCAAAAGTGACTCTTGGTAGTTATTCGTGAGGCGGTTCCGCAGTTGGATCTCCGGTCAAAATGTTAGCGGAAACATCCGATGAACCTGACTGCGATGACCGCTGATGGCGAATGACTCCAGGTATTACCTCGTGTCAGCGCGCAATAGGGGACAAAGTCAGCCGATGTATGGGTTGCGTGAAGCGTCGCGATGCTCTCTAATGTGAACGATCTCATAGCAGAGACCCCGCTTCGACCACTACCCACTGTGACTTCCGGTAATTGAACGAACCCCTGTCCATCGCTGACGTCCACCGACCCCTGCATGTGGCACCCCTTCGCTTTGAGGAGCACTGATGCGCGCGCGTTCATCGTCGAACGTAGGGCGGGTGATGGTCGCCGCCGTGGCGGTCGCCGTGGGCCTGGCCGTGCCTTTGCCGGCCGCCGCGGCTCCGGCTACGGAGCTGTACGCCGCCCCGGCCGGTTCCGGGAAGGCCTGTACGCAGGCGGCCCCGTGCAGTCTGACCGGCGTCCGGGACAAGGCGCGCGGACTGGTCGGCTCGATGACCACCGACATCAACGTGCGCCTGCGTGGCGGCACCTACCGGCTGGCGGAGCCGTTCACCCTTGGCCCGGCGGACTCGGGTGCCAACGGCCACCAGGTCGTGTACTCGGCCTACCAGGCGGAGCGGCCCGTGTTCAGCGGTGCGCGCCAGGTGAGCGGTTTCAGCCTGTACGACGGCGCTCGCAACATCTATCGGGCCGCCGTGCCGCCCGGCACGGCCGGCCGCCAGTTGTTCGTCAACGGACAGCGGGCCCAGCGCGCCCGTGGGCCGCTCGACCCCGGCGGGTTCACCCTCAAGAACTCCAGTTTCACCACCGGGGACGCGTCGTACCGATCGTTCACCAACGCCTCCGCGGTCGAGGTGGTCTACAACCGCGACTGGAAGCACATGCGGTGCCCGCTGGCGGGCATCACCGAAGCCGCGGGCGGTGGTTCCAGCCTCGACGTGGCCCCGGCCTGCTTCGCCAACAACAACACCTCGGTGCCGAACCTGGGCTTCCCGTTCAACGGCGCCGGGCTGCCGAAGCTCGAAGGCGTCAGCTGGGTGGAGAACGCCTACCAGTTGCTCACCGAGCCGGGTGAGTTCTACCTCGACACCACCACGAACCACCTGTACTACATGCCGCGACCCGGCGAGGACCTCGCCACCGCTCAGGTGGAGCTGCCGGTCCTGGACGAGGTCGTCGACCTCAGCGGAACGCCGGGGCACCTGGCACCCGTCAACGACACCGACCCGCGCGCGACGTACTCGCCGTCGTGGCGAACCGCCGCCGGGCGTCCCTACGGCGACTTCGACAACGACGTGCACTACACGATGGTCAACGGTGACTCGATGTCCTTCGCCTTCACCGGTACGGGCCTGGACGTGCTCACCGAGGTCAACACCGACGCCGGTGCCATCGACGTGTACGTCGACGGCGCCAAGACCAAGACCGTGTCGGCGAACGGACCGGTCCGGCTGGCGCAGCAGCCCGTGGTGTCGGTGACCGACCTGTCCCCCGGCAGGCACACCGTCAAGCTGGTCAAGGCAGGCGGTGACTACCTGGTGGTGGACGGGTTCGTGGTGATCCCCGACCGGATCGCCCCGGTGCACGACATCACCTTCCGCGGGGTCACCTTCGCGCACACCACCTGGAACCTGCCGTCCACCGCCGGTTACATCGACAACCAGGCAGGCGTGCTGTGGGACGCCGCCACTCGCCGCTCCATCCGCATCCCCGCGGCAGTGCAGGTGCACCGTGGGCGCGGCATCGTCTTCACCGACGTCGAGATCGCCCACACCGGGGGCACGGGCATCGACCTGGCTGATGGCACCCGCGAGTCGACGATCACCAGGAGTTGGATCCACGACACGTCCGGTGGCGGTGTGTCCCTCGGTGAGGTCGACGACTACTACGTCACCGACCCGAACCGGATGACCAGCAACGACACCGTCTCGCAGAACGTCATCGAGTACGTCGGCCAGGACTACCAGGACGCGGTGGGCATCTGGGCCGGCTACACGCGGGGCGTCACCCTCGCGAACAACGAGATCGCGCACACCCCGTACTCCGGCATCTCGCTGGGCTGGGGCTGGGGTTGGGCCGCGAGTTGCGAGCTGCAGGCGAAGCAGAACAACTTCCCGGTCGGCTCCTGCAGGCGCGGCACCACCTACGCCGGTGCCAACAAGATCGTGGAGAACTACGTCTACGACGTCATGGGCGTGCTGCACGACGGCGGGCACATCTACACCAACGGCGGTCAGGGCGGTCACGACGACACGCTGACCTCGGAGTTCCGCGGCAACGTGCTGAGCGGCGGCACCCGCACCAACAACATGATCTACCAGGACGAAGGCAGCTCGAAGTGGGACACCCACCACAACGTGATCCACTTCGCCAACGGCTCGTGGACCGGCATGTGGACGCCCACCATCCACGACATCCGCATGCACGACAACTTCTACGCACCGGCGGGTAGCTACAACAACGGCACCAACGTCGTCCTGACCAACAACACGGAGGTCAAGAACGGCGACTGGCCGCAGGCAGCACGAGACATCATCAAGGCCGCCGGCCTGCCCCGCGAACTGCGAGCGAACCGCAGCCGCCTCGACGACTTCGACCTGTCCATCGAGTACCGCGGGTCGTGGATCGCACCGGGGTTCCGAGGCCTCGGCGACTTCCACGAGACCGTCCACGCCGCGCACAACAACGGCGACTCGGCCACCATGACGTTCACCGGCGCCAGCGTTGGCGTGATCGGGGAGAAGAACTCCGACCAGGGTGACATCGAGGTGTTCGTCGACGACGTGTCCAAGGGCGTGATCAGCACGTCGGCGACCAGCAGGCAGGTCCAGCAGACGCTGTACACCACCAGCGACCTGAACCCCGCCACCTCGCACACCGTCCGGGTGGTCAAGCGCAGCGGCCAGTACGCCACCCTCGACGGGTTCCGCGTCTGCGCCACGCTCTGCACGGCGTTGACCATCACCGGACAGCCCACCGTCGGGCAGACCCTCACCGCCTCCACCGGTGACTGGCAACCCGCCGCGACGGCATTCGCCTACCAGTGGGCGGCCGACGGCGTCGAGATCAAGAGCGCTACCCGCCGGACTTACCAGCCGCAGGCCGCCGCACTGGGCAAGCGGATCACCGTCACGGTCACCGCTTCCCAGACCGGAGCCGAACCCGGCTCCGCCACCTCGACCCCGACGGAGCCGGTCGGCGTGGGCGCGGCCCCGAGGGCGACGATCAAGCCGATGATCTACGGCCTCGCCAAGGCGGGCTTCACCGTCCGCGCCACCCCCGGCACCTGGTCACCCAGGCCCGACGCCCACCGCTACGAATGGCGACTCGACGGCGAGCTCATCCAGGGAGCCACCACCGCCAAGCTGAAGATCACCAGGTCGATGGCCAGGCAGAAGCTCACCGTCACGGTCGTCGCCATCGAGGCCGGTCACGCCGACGGCGTGGCGGAGAGCAAGGCGGTCACCGTGCGCGGGTAGTGCCTCATCGGGCGCTGCGACCGACCGGGTCGCAGCGCCTATGGGGGTCTCGTCACTCGGTAGGAGCGGCTTCCGGGATCGACATGGCCCAGGTGCCCATCGCTTCGAGGACGTCGCGGAGTCCTTCGCCGAGGGGGGTGATCCGGTACTCGACGCGCGGAGGGATCTCGGCGTAGGCGGTGCGGGTGACGATGCCGTACTTCTC
>JBDSAJ010000888.1:0-12141 GCA_039922235.1 Umezawaea sp. | reverse complement strand
AGCCGTTCGGCCAGCTCCTGGGCCACGGCGACCACGCGGGCGGGCCGGTCCGGCTCCTCGCGCAGCACCTTCAGCGCGGTCAGCGCCGCCGCCGCGCTGCCGGGCGCGAGCCCGGTGTCGAAGATGAAGCTGCGGGCCGTCTCGACCAGGTGCCGGATGACCCGGCTCGGCCCGAGCACCGCTCCGCCCTGCGCGCCGAGCGACTTCGACAGCGTGATCGTGGTGACGACGTCCGGCGACTTCGCCAGGCCCGCCGCGTGCACCGCGCCCCGCCCGCCGTCGCCGAGCACGCCGAGGCCGTGCGCGTCGTCCACGACGAGCGCCGAGTCGTGCTCCCGGCACGCGGCGGCCAGCTGGTTCAGCGGCGCGAGGTCGCCGTCGACCGAGAACACCGAGTCGGTCACGACGAGCGCGCGGCGCTTGCCCCTGGTCGCCAGCGCATGCGTGACCTGGGGGACGTTGCAGTGGCCCGCGACCACCACGTCCGCCTTGGACAGCTTGCAGCCGTCGATCAGCGAGGCGTGGATGTACTGGTCGGCCACGATCGCGGTGCCCGGTCCGGACAGCGCGGTGAGCGCGCCGAGGTTCGCCGCGTAGCCGGAGGAGAACACCAGCGCCGCCTGCGCGCCGCAGAAGTTCGCGAGCTCGTACTCCAGCTCCATGTGCAGCTCGGTGCTGCCCGTGACCAGCCGCGACCCGGTCGAGCCCGCGCCCCAGCGCATCGCCGCGGCGGCGGACGCGCCGGTCACGCGCTTGTCCCGCGCCAGCCCGAGGTAGTCGTTGCCCGCGAGGTCGAGGTCCGTCGAGGACGCCGGTCGCGGCCGCAGCCTGCGGGTCAGTCCGGCCTTGGCGCGGGCCTCCGCGCGGGTGTCGATCCAGTCGAACACCGAGTCACCTGTGCTCACGCTCACGGCCGCAGTCTCCCACCGGCCCGCTACGGTCCGAGCGTGCGGACCACCCAGCTCGACCTCTTCGGGGCGGACTTCACCGCCGATCCGCACCCCGACCTGCGCCGCCTGCGGTCCGAGAGCCCGGTGCACCTCGACCCCGCGACCGGGTTGTGGCTGGTCAGCCGCCACGCGGACGTGCGGGCCGCGCTCGCCGACCCGGAGGCGTTCCGCCCGGACAACGCGCTGACGGCCGTGACCCCGATCCCGCGGCCGGTGCTGCGGGTGCTGGCGCGGGCCGGGTTCTCGCTGCCGCCGACGCTGGCCAACAACGGCACGGACACCCACACGGGCCTGCGCCGACTGGTGGCCGGGTTCCTCGCGCCCGCACGGGTGGCGGCGTTCGAGGACCGGATCGCCGAGCTGTGCGGGGAACGCCTCGCAGCGCCGCGCGACCTGCACGCCGACCTGGCCCGAGACCTGCCGTGCGTGGTGCTGATGGAGGTGCTCGGCATCGCCGACGTCGACGTGCCCGCGCTCAAGGCGTGGAGCACGGCGTCGCTGGAGCTGTTCTGGGGCAACCCGTCCCTTGACCGCCAGCACGAGCTGGCCGTCCAAGCGGGCGCGTTCCACCAGTGGCTGACCGCTCGCATCCGGGCCGCACGGCCGGACGGCGACGACCTGTTCAGCGCTCTGGTCGCGCACGGCACACCGGTCCGCGAGGCCGCCGGGCTCTGCTACTTCCTGCTGATCGCGGGCCAGGAGACGACGACGCAGCTGCTCAGCACGCTGCTGGACCGGGTGCTGCGGCACCCGGGCCTGTGGCGGCGGCTGGCCGACGGCGAACCCGGTCTCGCCGCCGCGTGCGTCGAGGAGGTGCTGCGCCGCGAGCCGCCGGTGACGACGTGGCGGCGGGTGACCAGCCGTCCGGTCACCCTCTCCGGCGTCGACCTGCCCGCCGGTGCGCCGCTGCTGCTGATGCTCGCCGGCGCGGGCTCGGACCCCGACGTATTCGCCGACCCGGAGTCGTTCTGCCCCGGCCGGTCGGGTGCCCGCAGGCACCTGGCGTTCGGCTACGGCAGGCACTTCTGCCTCGGCGCGGGCCTGGCGCGGCTGGAGGGCGAGGTCGTGCTGCGCACGGTCGCCCAGCGCTTCCCCGACCTGCGGCTCACGTCCGTCGAGCCGCCGCCGATGCTCGGGCTGCTGTCGTTCCGCGCCCCGCTCAGCGTTCCGGTGGCCTGAATAGCGGCATTGAGACCCGCCTGGTGATCAAGCGCCGGTGTGATCAGACTCGCCGAGACTTGGTCGGCGCCCCACGGGATGCGACGATGCGAGCGCTGTAGGGGTGTGCGAGGAAGCCGGTGCGAATCCGGCGCGGTCCCGCCACTGTGACCGGGCAGGAGATCCGGGAGTCAGGAACTCGACCCCCGAGTCACATTCACCGGACACGGGCGTGGACACCCGAGGAAGGACCTCCCCGCATGACTGCGCGCTACCCCTTTTCCGCTGTCGTCGGACACGACGACCTGCGACTGGCCCTGCTGTTGAACGCGGTGCACCCCGGTATCGGCGGTGTGCTGGTCAGGGGTGAGAAGGGCACCGCCAAGTCGACGGTCGTGCGTGCCCTCGCCGCGCTGCTGCCCGAGTTGGCCGTCGTGCCGGGCTGCCGGTTCGGCTGCGACCCGCTGGTCGACACCGAGTGCCCGGACGGCCCGCACACCGGCGACGCCGCCGAGCGACGGCCCGCGAAGCTGGTGGAACTGCCCGTCGGCGCCACCGAGGACCGCCTGGTCGGCTCGCTGGACCTGGAGCGCGCCCTCACCGAGGGCGTGCGCGCCTACCAGCCCGGTCTGCTGGCCGCCGCGCACCGCGGCGTGCTGTACGTGGACGAGGTCAACCTGCTGCACGACCACCTGGTCGACCTGCTGCTGGACGCGGCCGCGATGGGCCGCGCGCACGTGGAGCGCGAAGGTGTGTCGATCTCGCACGCGGCGTCGTTCCTGCTGGTCGGCACGATGAACCCGGAGGAGGGCGAACTCCGCCCGCAGTTGCTGGACCGCTTCGGCCTGACGGTCGCCGTGCGCGCGTCGCGCGAGGTGGCGACCCGCGCCGAGGTCATCCGCCGCAGGCTCGCCTACGAGGCCGACCCGGAGGGCTTCGCCGCCCGCTGGGAGGCCGCCGACGCCGAACTGGCCGACCGCATCGTCACCGCCCGCGCGGCGCTGCCGACCGTGGAACTTCCGGACGCCGAGCTGCGCCGGATCGCCGGTGTGTGTGCTGCGTTCGAGGTCGACGGGATGCGCGCCGACCTGGTCGTGGCCCGCACCGCCTCGGCGCACGCCGCGTGGCGGGGCGCGGACGTGGTGGAGGAGGCCGACGTCGAGGCCGCCGTGCGGCTCGCGCTGCCGCACCGCAAGCGCCGCGACCCGTTCGACGAGCCGGGCCTGGAGGAGGAGCAGCTCGCCGACGCCATGCGGCAGGCGGCCGAGCACGCCGACGAGGAGCCGTCCGACGACGGTCCGCCGGAGCCCGATGGACCTGACAGCCCGGACGGTGGCGGTCAGCCCGCCCCCGAGAACACCGAACAGCAGCCGCAGCAGGGGAAGTCCGGTTCGTCCGAACGCCCGCCCGCGGCCCCGGCGCCTGCGTTCCGCGCCCGGCTGCTCCAGGTGCCCGGTGTCGGCGAGGGCGCTCCCGGCAGGCGGTCGCGGGCCCGTGCCCGCACCGGCCAGGTCGTCCGTTCGTCCACTGTGGACGGTTCCGGGCTGCACCTGGTCGGCACGCTGGCCGCCGCCGCACCGCACCAGAACTCCCGCGGCCGCACCGGTCCCGGACTGCTGCTCAAGGCCGGTGACGTGCGGCTCTCCGTTCGCGAGGGCAAGGAGGGCAACCTGGTCCTCTTCGTCGTGGACGCCTCCGGCTCGATGGCCGCCCGGCAGCGGATGTCCGCCGTCAGCGGCGCGGTGATCTCCCTGCTCCGCGACGCCTACCAGCGGCGGGACAAGGTCGGCGTGGTCACGTTCCGCGGCTCGTCCGCCGAGGTGGCGCTACCCCCGACGACGTCGGTCGACGCGGCGGCCGCCCGCCTGCGCCGGATGCGCACGGGCGGTCGGACACCGCTGGCCGACGGCCTGCTCAAGGCCCGCAGGCTGCTGGAGATCGAGCGGCTGCGCGACCCCCGCCGCCGTCCGCTGCTGGTGCTGCTCACCGACGGCCGGGCGACCTCGACCGGCGCGGGCGGCGACCCGATGCGGGACGCGCTGCGCGCGGCGGGCCTGCTGGCCGGTGACGGCACCGCGTCCGTCGTGGTCGACTGCGAGCACGGCCCGATCCGGCTCGGCCTGGCGGCCAAGGTCGCCGTCGCGCTCGACGGGGCCTGCCTGCGCCTGGAAGAACTGTCCGCCGACCAGGTCGCGGGCGTCGTCCGCGCGGCCCGCGCCGCCTAGGAGATCCCGGTGCCCCAAGGACAACCCACCACGGTCCCGAAAGACGGCCTGACCACCCGGCAGCGGCGCAACCGGCCGCTGCTGATGGTGCACACCGGCGAGATGAAGGGGAAGTCGACCTCGGCGTTCGGCCTGGCACTGCGCGGCTGGAACCAGGGTTGGTCGATCGGCGTGTTCCAGTTCGTCAAGTCGGCGAAGTGGAAGGTCGGCGAGGAAGAGGCGTTCAAAGCACTCGGCCGCGTGCACGACGAGACGGGCGAGGGCGGGCCGGTCGAGTGGCACAAGATGGGCGAGGGCTGGTCCTGGACCCGCAAGCAGGGAACGGAGCAGGACCACGCCACGGCCGCGCTGGAGGGCTGGCAGGAGATCTCCCGGCGGATCGCCGAAGGCCGCCACGGGCTGTACGTTCTTGATGAGTTCACCTACCCGATGCACTGGGGCTGGGTGGACGTCGACGAGGTGGTGGCGACGCTCAAGGACCGACCGGGCCACCAGCACGTCGTGATCACCGGCAGGTACGCCCCACCCGCCCTGCTGGACGCCGCCGACCTGGTGGTGGAGATGTCCAAGGTCAAGCACCCCATGGACGACGGGCAGAAGGGCCAGAAGGGGATCGAGTGGTGAATCGGCTGGTGGTCGCCGCACCCGCGTCGGGCAGCGGCAAGACCACCGTCGCGACCGGCCTGATGGCCGCCCTGCGCCGCTCCGGCAGCAGGGTCGCGCCCTTCAAGGTCGGCCCCGACTACATCGACCCCGGCTACCACGGCATCGCGACGGGCCTGCCCGGCCGCAACCTCGACCCGGTGATGGTGGGGGAGCAGAAGGTCGCGAGCCTGTTCGTGCACGGCTCGCGCGGCACGGACATCGCCGTGGTCGAAGGCGTCATGGGCCTGTTCGACGGGCGCGTGGACACCGAGGGCATCGGGTCGACCGCGCACGTGGCGAAGCTGCTGGCCGCGCCCGTGCTGTTCGTGGTCGACGCGCGCGGCCAGTCCCGCAGCCTCGCCGCGCTGCTGCACGGGTTCCGCGGCTACGACCCGACCGTGCGGATCGGCGGCGTGATCCTCAACCAGGTCGGCTCCGAGCGGCACGAGGAGGTGCTGCGCAGCGCGTGCGCCGAGGTCGGCCTGGAGGTCATGGGCGTGCTGCCGCGCGACCCAGCGTTCTCGCTGCCGTCGCGGCACCTCGGGCTGATCACCGCGGTCGAGCACGGCCCGGAGGCGCTGGCCGCGGTGGACGCCATCGCGGACGCCGTCGCCAAGCACGTCGACCTGGAGGCCGTCCGCAGGCTGGCCGCCATCGCACCCGCGATGGCGGTGCCGCCGTGGAGCGCGGAGGCCGAGGTCGAGGCGGTGGCCGGGTCGCCGGTCGTCGCCATCGCGGGCGGGGCCGCGTTCACCTTCGGCTACGCCGAGCACGTCGAACTCCTGCGCGCCGCCGGTGCGGACGTGGTGACGGTGGACCCGCTGCGCGACGAGGAACTGCCCGAGGCCACGGCCGGGCTGGTGCTGCCCGGCGGGTTCCCCGAGCAGCACGCGGACCTGCTGTCCCAGAACGCCCCGCTGCGCGCCGCCGTCGCCGCGCTGGCCCGCTCCGGCGCCCCGGTGCACGCCGAGTGCGGCGGGCTGCTCTACCTGGCCCGCACGCTCGACGGCGTGCCGATGTGCGGCGTGCTCGACGCGCACGGCTCGATGTCGCCGAAGCTCACGCTCGGGTACCGCGACGCCGTCGCGCCTGCCGACTCCGTGCTGGCGCGGGCCGGGCAGCGGATCACCGGGCACGAGTTCCACCGGACCGTGCTCACCCCGTCGGGTGGCGGGCAGGTCGCGTGGCAGTGGCGCGGCCACGACCGCCGTCCGGTTGCCGAGGGGTTCGTGGTGGGTGGCGTGCACGCGTCATACCTGCACACGCACCCGGCGGCGTCACCCGATTCGGTGGTTAGGTTCGTCCAGGCGTGCACCGCGGCGGAAATGCCGTATGAGGCCACTCGATAGTGGAGGAAGACCGGACGGTACGGTCGGCTCCTCCCCCCGAACACCCTCTGTCCCCACAGGAGCTCAGCGTGATGCCTGGTCGGATCTCTTTTGTGGGCGCCGGACCCGGCGCCGCCGATCTCATCACCTTGAGGGGCGCGAAGCGGATCGCCGAAGCGGACGTCGTGGTCTGGGCGCCCAGCGTGGTCGACGCCGAGTGCGTCCGCGAGCACGCGCGGGCTGACGCCGACCTGGTCGACTTCACCCGCGTGTCGCCGGAAGAGGTCGTGGACGTCTACCGGCGGGCAGCCGCGAGCAGGCTGAAGGTCGTGCGGCTGCACGCGGGCGACCCGGCGCTGTGGGGCGAGGTGCAGGACCAGTACGACGCGTGCGGGCGGCTCGGGCTCGACCTGGAGATCGTGCCCGGCGTGTCCCAGTTCTCCGCCGTCGCCGCGGCGATCGGCCGTGAGCTGACCACGTCCGACGTGGCGCAGTCGCTGATCCTCAGCAGCCCGGAGGGCAGCGAGCACCTCCAGGAGTTCGCGGGCCACGGCACCACGATGGCCGTGTCCCTGTCCGCCGCGCGCACCGGCCAGCTGGTCGAGAAGCTGCGCGCGGGCGGGTACCCCGAAGAGACGCCGATCGTGGTGGCGTACAAGGTTTCCTGGCCGGACGAGAAGATCGTGCACACCACGCTGGCCGACCTCGAAGCCGCCGTGAAGGAGCACAAGATCTACCGCACCACGCTGTTCCTGGTCGGCTCGGTGCTCAGGCCGACCAGCCGGGTGCGCGGCGCGGGCTTCCGCAAGTCCGACGCGCCCGTCGAGGCGTCGGACGAGCCGGTGCGCAAGGCCCGGCCGTCGAAGTGGTCGGTGCGAGCCGGGCGCAGCGGTCGGATCAACGCGCGGTCCGAGAGCGTGGACGTCGTGGAGATCACCGAGATCGTCGTGGACCCCGCGCCGGGATCGGATACCTCGGTCGCCGCTTGGTCCGCCGTGCACGGCTGGCAGGAGAGCGCGCGGAGGTCACGGTCCGCGCCCGCCGCCGCTGCCGAGGACGGGGCTGCCGAGGACGCCGCCGAACCCGAGCCGAAGGCCCGCTCGGTCGCCGCCGCCACCCCGATCACCACCGTCCGGGCCAGCACCACGCCGCGCAAGCCCGCGGCGCGGGGCAAGCGGACCAAGCGCACCCACTGACCCATGGCCATCGACCTCCAGACGCTCCAGCAGTTCGTCGCCGACGCGGGCCGGTCGTGGGACCGCGTCACGGTGCTCGACGAGCACGTCGCACCCGACATCGCGCTCAACCTGTGCCGCGCCCGTTCCGCTGTGCTGGTGCGCAACGCCAACGTGGTCGAGTTGGCCCGCGGCCTGGCAGGCTGGCGCCGCACCCTGGTCGTCGCCGAGAACCTGGGCGGCCCGACCGAGCGGCGGTCCACTGTGGACCCGGCGGAGGCCGTGGCGCGCCTGTGGCGTTCCCCGGAGCTGCTCTGCCTGGCGGACACGGAGTTCGCCGTCGAGCAGGAGGGGTGGGCGCTGCCGGACGACCGGTTCGCCAACCGCGACGGCCTGGTCGCCAACGCCGAGGTTCGCGCGCTGGCGCTGGCCCGCCTCGCTCCGCGTCCCGGCGTGCTGGTGTGGGACGTCGGCGCGGGTCCCGGCGCGGTCGGCGTGGAGTGCGCCCGGCTGGGCGCGGCCGTGCTCGCCGTGGAGCGGAACCCCGTGCAGGTGGTGCGGATCATCGCGAACGCCGCCGCCCACCACGTGGACGTCCGCGTCGTCGAAGCCGAACTGGCCGAGGCCATCGGCGACCTGCCCCGGCCGGACGCGGTGTTCGTCGGTGGCGGAGGTGCGGCGGCCGTCGCCGCGTGCGCGAAGGTCGGCGCGAAGCGGATCGTCGTGGCGATGCCGGAACTGGACCGGATCGTGGCCGCTCGGGACGCGTTGCGCGACGCGGGGTACGCGGTGGAGGGCAGCATGCTGTCGTCGGCCCGGTTGGTCGGCAGCGTCACGGTCGCCACGAACCCGGTGACCGTGCTGTGGGGGACCAGGGCGTGATCGGTCTGTTCGCGGCCACCGAAGCAGGCCGTCGCGACCTGGTGGACCTGGGGCCGTTCCTCGGCCCGGACACCGTGGTCCCGGACGGCCCCGTGCGCCCGGCCCTGCACCTGCTGTGGCCGCGGCTGGAGTCCGCGGTGTTCTTCCTCGGCCCCGAATCCACCGTCCGACTGGTCGCACCCCTGTTGCGGGACAAGCGATCCGATCCCGGCGTGGTGTGCGTGGACGGCGAGTTCGTCGTGTCGCTGACCGGTGGCGCGGACGCGCTCGCCCACCGGATCGCGGAAGTGCTCGGCCGCACGCCGGTCGTCGGCTCTGCAACCGCGGACGGCCCGCTGGACGAACTGGTCGAACTGCTCGACGCCACCGCCGACGGGGACCTGGCGGGCTGCTCGGCCGCGTTGGCCGCGGGTGAACACGTGCTGCTGGTGAACGCGCTGGGCTTCCCGCTGCCCGCGCTGCCGGACACCGTGCTGTCCCACGGCGAAGCGGACTGGAAGATCGTGATCGACGACCGGCTGCCCGATGCCACCCGCGCCGACCAGGAGGTGCGGATCGTGCCGCGCACGCTCGTCGTCGGGGTCGGCTCCGGCAGTGGTGTGTCCACGTCGGCCGTCGCGGCCGCGCTGTCCGAACTGGAGGCTCGGGCCGGGCTGGACCTCCGGGCCGTGCGGGCGTTCGCGACCGCCGACCGGAAGGCCGGTGAGCAAGGGATCCTGGAAGCCTTGGAGGACTGGGGTTTCTGGCACGGCGACACCGCCGCGCCGCTGCTGACGTTCTCCGCCGAGACCCTGTCCGGTGTCGCGGTCCCCAATCCCAGCGAGTCGGTGGCCGCCGCGACGGGCACCGCCAGCGTCGCCGAGGCCGCCGCGCTGCGCGGCGCGACCGACCTCGCGGCGGGCGGCCCGGTGGAGTTGGCGGCGGAGAAGGTCAAGGGCGACAACGTGACCGTCGCCGCCGCCCGCGTGCTGCCCCGCGGTCGACTGGCCGTGATCGGCCTGGGACCGGGTTCCGCCGACCAGCGCACCCCGCGCGCCGACGCCGAACTGCGCCGCGCGGCCTTCGTCGTCGGCACCTCCGACTGCGTGGACCAGGTCCGCCACCTGCTGCGCCCCGGAACCGGCATCCACACCCACGGCGCGGTGGAGTTGGCCGCTTCCGGCCTCGCGGTCGCCTGGATCGCCGAGGGTGCGGGCCCTACTGCCCCGCCCCCTGGAGCCGGGGTGGAGACCGTGCTGGTTCCCGGTGTCGCTGTGAGCTGATCCTGTTCGGGTCACGGGTCTTGATCCCCCGGTCACACCAAAAAGGACTTCCGAGGGCAAACCCCCATGTGGGTGAGCAACTCCTGTCCCACTTGGTGAATCCATGCGGGTTTTCCTACCTTCGGCTGGTTTTCCGCGCGCCGGTCCGGACTAGCGTCGCTCCACGTACGACCCGATCCGTTGCGGGTCCTGGCATTCTGGAGAACATCCATGCGTCTGCGTCGCCTAGTCGCCGTGGCTTGCTGTGCGAGCGCGGTGTCCCTGTTCGGCGGTGTCGCCCTGGCAGCCCCGCAGGCCCCACAGACGCCCGCCGACCTCCAGTTGGTCGCCACGCGCGACTCGCTGCTCGCGACCCACTACTGGTACGCGCAGACGTTCGACGGCAAGCCGGTGCTGGGCGGGTACTACGCGAAGCACGTGGACAAGCGGACCCACAAGGCGACCGTGCAGGACGGCCGGATCAAGGTGGAGGGCCTGGCGACCACGACGCCGTCCGTCGCCACCGAGCGGGCCGACGCGACCGTGGACCAGCAGGTCACGGGTGATCGGGCGGCCACCGAGCTGTCGGTGCTGCCCGGCGCGCAGTCGAAGCTGGTGTACGCGGTGGTGTCGCGGACCGATCGCGGTTCGGTGCGCACGATCGTGGATGCGGTGTCCGGCCAGGTCATCAAGACCGAGGACATCGTGAAGCGCGCGGAGGGCACCGGCAAGGTGTTCGCCCCGAACCCGGTGGCCACGCTCCAGGACGAGGCGCTGACCGACCAGGACGACGCCGACGCGGCGGTGCCCGCGAAGGCGTACAAGAACGTCCTGCTGTCCGATCTGGACGCCTCTGGCTACCTGACGGGCAAGTACGCGAAGCTCATCGGCCCGACGAACGAGCTGGCGTTCGCGAAGAACCGCAAGTTCGAGTACACCCGCACCGATGACCGCTTCGAGCAGGTGATGGCCTACCACGGCGTCACGGACTCGCAGAAGTACATCCAGCGCCTCGGGTTCCACGACATCAACAACGAGGCCCAGGACGTCACGACGATCGGGTTCGAGGACGACAACTCCTACTACGACCCGTCGACCGACCAGATCACGTTCGGCACGGGCGGGGTGGACGACGCCGAGGACGCGGAGATCATCTGGCACGAGCTGGGTCACGCGATCCAGGACGCGCAGGTCCCGAACTTCGGCCAGAGCCTCGACGGCGGTTCGATCGGCGAGGGCTTCGGCGACTGGTGGGCGATGATCATGTCCGTCCCGGCGCAGAAGGACTCGAAGACCACCCCGATCGCCTGCATCGGCGACTGGGACGCCACCTCGTACACCGACGAGGCACCGCACTGCCTGCGCCGCACGGACACGGACCTGAAGGTCGCCGACCGCGAGGGCGAAGTGCACTTCGACGGCCAGATCTGGTCGCGCGCCCTGTTCGACGTGTACAAGGCACTGGGCCGCAACGAGTCCGCGAAGATCGTCCTGGAGGCGCAGTTCTCCTACACGCCGGACACGACGTTCGCGCAGGCTGCCGAGACCACCGTGGCCACCGCGAAGGCGCTGTGCGGCGACCGCGTGGCCGCCACGGTCAAGGCCGCTTTCGTGGCTCGCGGAATTCTGTAGGACACCTGTTCGTAATCAGTCGACTCCACTGAGTCAACGGTCAAGACGTGCTGCAAAGCCGATCGGGGGTTGCCCCGGTCGGCTTTGTGGCCGTAGCCATTGAAGTCCCTGTTCCTTTCCTGGAAGGACTCCAATGGCGAACACCCTGCATCGCCTGGTGAAGTTCATCGTCCTGTCGGCCATCGCGGCCGTGGTCGGCCTGCTGACGACCGTGCCCGCGTCGGCGGACGTGACACCGTTCATCGTCGGCGGCACCCGCGCCACGATCAGCGAGACCCCGTGGACGGTGTACCTCGCCAGCACCAGCGGCTCCCAGTTCTGCGGCGGCACGCTGGTGAAGGGCAACAAGGTCGTCACGGCCGCGCACTGCGTCTCCGGCCGCTCCGCGTCCAGCACGCGCGTCGTGTGGGGTCGCGAGGACAAGCAGAGCACGGCGGGCACCACCGTCAACGTCACGCGCATCTGGGTCCACCCCAGCTACACCACTGCCACCAGCGGCTTCGACGTCGCCGTGCTGACCCTGGCCACGTCCATCACCTCCACCTACCTCCCGCTGGCCACGCCTGCGGATACGGCCCTGTACGCGGCGGGCACCAGCGCCACCATCCTCGGCTGGGGCACCACGTCCTCGGGCGGCTCGGCGTCGCGCTACCTGCTGAAGGCCACGGTCCCGGTCACCTCGGACGCCACCTGCATGACGGCGTACTCGAACTACAGCAGCACGTCGATGGTCTGCGCGGGCTTCCCGCAGGGCGGCGTCGACACCTGCCAGGGCGACTCCGGCGGCCCGATCGTCGCGGGCGGCAAGCTTATCGGCGCCACCTCCTGGGGCCGTGGTTGTGCCGGTGCCGGCTACCCCGGCGTGTACTCCCGGATCGCCACCTACAACGCCGTGCTGACCACCC
>JBDSAJ010000887.1:0-2521 GCA_039922235.1 Umezawaea sp. | reverse complement strand
CACAGCACCGCGGTGCAGCGCACGTTCCTGCATGACCTGCACGAGCCCTCGGCCTGGCTCCGACGCCCCCTGGTCTCCATCACCTCGGCCGAACTTCTCGCGCTGGAGCGGTTGATTCCCACAGCGGACAAACTGCGTCCCTTGCTGGAACTTGCCAAGGATCTCGCCACTCACCGCCTCACCTCCGTCGACAACTGGTGATCGGATGTGTGGCAGGTGCCAAACGAGGCGGGACTTGCCGGAATTCCTGGTCATCCCCACAGGAGGTTCCTGTACCGCTCGAAAAGTCGTCGCCGCTGGTAGAGCGAGGGGTGCCACTGTGCTGGGAACATGGCCTGGTGATCGTGTCCCTGCTCTACAAGGTGACTAGGAAGCTGCTGTCCGTCCCGCCGGTGATGCTGCGCAGCGAGGCAGCCAAGGATGCCGAGTTGCTTGTGCTGCGGCACGAGAACGCGATACTTCGACGGCAACTGACGGGTCCGATCCGCTACGAGCCCGCTGACCGGTTCTGGTTCGCCGCTTTGTCCGGGTTGGTGGATCGCCGTTATTGGCTGAAGATCTTCCCGGTCACGCCGGGCACCCTGCTCGCCTGGCACCGCAGGTTCATCGCCCGTAAGTGGGACTACACCGCACATCGACGCACCGGACGTCCACCGACACGAGCAACGATCAAGACACTCGTAGTGCGACTCGCCAGAGACAACCCCCGGTGGGGACATCGCCGCATCCACGGCGAACTGGTAAGGCTCGGTCACCGGATCGCCCCTTCGACGGTCTGGCAGATCCTGCACGACGAAGGCATTGATCCGGCACCACTCCGCAGTGGCCCAACCTGGCGGGAATTCCTCACCGCCCAGGCCGAGGGCATCATCGCCGCGGACTTCCTCCACCTCGACACCGTGCTCGGCACACGCCTCTACGCCCTGGCCTTCCTCGAACACGGCACCCGACGCCTACACATCACGGGCGTCACCGCCCACCCGACCCAGGCATGGACAGCCCAGCAAGCCCGAAACCTCGCCGCCGACCTCGGCACCCGCATCGATCCCTGCGATTCCTGCTCCGCGACCGCGACGGCTAGTACAGCCACGCCGCCGACCATCGGCTGCGCCACCGGCGCAACGACCTGCCGCACCACCTGCTCGACGGGTGCAGCGGGCTCGAAGGGCACGGCGGGCTGGAAGACGGGCTGTGCCAGCGGCACGTGCACGGCCACCGGCTTGGATTCGGGTTCGGGTTCGGGTTCGGCGGGAGGATCGGGCTCGGGTACCTGAGGAGATTCCACCTCCAGCCGCGGTGTCGGAACGGGCGCCGGAACGGCGGCGGGCGCGGGCTTCGGCGTCTCGGACGTCGTGGTCGGCGCGGGCTTGTTCGGCGCGGCCGTCATCGCGGGCGCGTCGGCCGTCAGCGCGTGAACGGCGGTGGCGCCGATGGCGGCGGTCATCAGGCCCGCAACGCCGTACCGGGCCGCTCTGCGCAGGGTGCTCGGTTCTTCCACGGTCTTTCCCCCAACCTCGGTGGCCGCCAGGGCAAGGGTCGCGCCGGGGGGTACAGCCGCGGTGCAGGGCCGCGCGCGACGGCTGTATCGCGGGTGCACCAGCCGCTCCTACGGTCCGGCCATGCAGTATCGGCGAGGGCGAACCGGACAGCGCCGTCTTCGAGCAGTTGGTGGACGACGGCCGGGCCGTGCTGGCCACCGACCCGGAGCCAGCCGCGCGCTGCCTCCGCGCCGCTGTGGAACTGTGGCGCGGCAGGCCGATGGGTCGTGTTTGCTGGTGGCCGTGGCTCGAACGCCTCGACGCGGCCGCAGGGAAGGAGGACCGTGGGCACGGGGGGAGCGATCTGCGCGGGAGGGACGAATGCGCGTCTGGCCCTATAAGTTCGAACTCGACCTCGAGACCTACCGAGCGCGCGGTGTCCTGTCGCGCGACGCAACGAACCCGTACTTCGACATGTTCCTGATCGACGACCGTGCGACCGACGAGGTGTTCGTCGAACGTCACCGCGGCGTCCACGTGATGGACGAGCATTACCGGTTCGGCATCGACGTGCGCTGCACGTCGGTCGAGGAGGCAAAGTGGGGGTCCGTCCAGAACATCGTGCTGGAGGCGCTGCGGCGGATCACCGACGACCTGCTCCGCGACTTGGACGCGGGCGGCGGGGACGTTGTGCTCCATGAGACTCACGCCCGCATGGCTGTTGTGGCGGCCGACCATCAAGCGGTGTGGGAGGTGGTGGTCGCCCGGTTGAACGAGGCGATCTCCGCAGGGCTGCCGATCGCCCGGTTCCCGGTGCCGCAGACGTGGAGCACGGCCCGCCGCAAACGGGAGGTCGGTGAGCGCAACCGTAGGTACGGGGGAGACGGGACTTGACCCAAGGCCGGGTAGTTAAGGTTTTCCGTTCTCCTGCAAGGGTGTGGGTGACCACGTTGTGGCGGCGTAGAGGCCAGGGCCGATCTTGTGGATGAGTCCGCTGTCGGCCCATCGGGAGAGCTGTCTGTACATGGTGTCGAGGGTGATGT
>JBDSAJ010000886.1:0-4082 GCA_039922235.1 Umezawaea sp. | reverse complement strand
CGGCTCCCACGACACGATCGACGTGTGCTGCTGGAGGCACCGGTAGCTCACGCCGCCGTAGGTCGCCGTCGCGCCGACGGCGTAGAAGGTGCCCGGCGCCCACGTTCCGCCTGCGGGTGGCTGGGTGGTGGAGGTCGTGGTGCCCCCGGTGCACGAGCCGGTGCCGACGTCGTCCTTGAACCGCACACCGGTCGACCGGTAGTTCGCCGCGGTGGCGACGGCCGCCGACGGCGTCAGCACCTGGTCCTTGGCGTAGTAGACCCAGTCCACCTGCTGGAAGTAGGTGGCCGTGCCGCCGCTGTGGTCCGCGGTGTCGATGAACCACTGATTGAAGTTCAGCGACATGGCTTGACGCGGGTAGACGTCGAACGGGCCGCTGCGGTCGTGGTCCGCGACGAGCGTGCCGTCGATGTAGTACGTCACGTGCCCGGCGGACACCGTGGAGACCACCGTGTGCCAGCCGTTGATGCTGCGCCGCTGGCTGTTGTTCTTGTTCTCGGCGTACCAGGGGTCGGGTGTGTAGGTGTGCCAGCTCGTCTGGAAGTTGACCGGGCCGGTCTCGCCCCAGCCGCCGTTGGGCAGGTACTCGGAGAAGTCCAGCTCGCTGTAGATCGGGTCGTTGTCGTAGCGCAACGGGCTGATGGTGAAGAACGTCTGGTTCACGTGGTCGCCGTCCGGTCCGCTCGCGGGCGCGTCGGAGAACCGGATCCGGCTCGCGTACGTGCCTTCGAGGAAGCGGCGGTTGCCCTGGTACACCTCGGTCTGCGTGGTGCCCGCGCCGGTGCCGTTGGTGCCTGCCGCCAGCTGCATGACCTTGTCGCCGTCGGACGTGGGGAACGTGACGTTCTCCGGGGCCCACCGCGCGCCCGGCACACCGGGGCCACCCCCGCCGGAGCGGACCGTCCAGCCGTGCGAGGACAGCGCGCCGTCGGAGTTCGAGGCGTAGGCGAAGTCGTCGAACAGCGCCCCGCAGGTCGCTGCCGCACCGACTTCGGCGGGTGCGCTGGCCGCGGTGGTGGCACCCACCGCGACCAGCGTCAGTGCTGACACGGCCGCCGCTGCGGCCGTGGTGGTACGGGTCCTGCGTGATCGCGACATGAGCGTCTGCCCTCTCGATGGGACGGGGAGAACCGCGGCGACCGGTGACCCGCTGCCGTTTACCACTGGTGCAGCAGCAGGTCCCCCAGGAGCAAAGTGGTCTAACTCATAGGCAAAGTCAATAGGTCTAGACCGATGAGCTGCCTGCGCTTTTCCAACCCCGACGCACTTGACAGGTAATACCACTGGTCACTTTCACCGGGCTGACCAGGCTCACCAGTTGCTACGCTGCACAGGGCGCAACGGGAGGAGCCTGCGGTGCGGCGAACAGAGGTCCGCGAACGGTTGCGCGAGCTGATCCAGCAGCGGCAGCCGGGCGAGGTCCTGCCCTCCGAGCGCGCGCTGAGCGAGGAGTTCGGCGTCTCCAGGCCGACCCTGCGCGCCGCCATGGACGACCTGGCCCGCGACGGCCTGCTGGTCCGCCAGCACGGCCGTGGCACGTTCACCGGCACCAGGAAGATCAGCCAGGAGCTGACCCCCAGGCCGGGCGACTGCACCGTCCCACCCGCGGAGGGCACCTGGTTCAGCAAGGTGGTCGAGTTCCGGGTGGAACCCGCGGGGGCTCGCCTCGGCCACCGCCTCGAGGTCTCCCCCAGCCACGAACTCCTCACCGTCACCAGGGTCCGGATCGTGGAGAGCGCCCCGATGGCCATCGAGCGGATCCTCGTACCGCACGACCTGGTACCCGGCATCACCCCGGAGGACTTCGAGTCCGGGTCCTTCTACGAGCTGCTCAGGACGCGCTACGAGATCGTCGCCACCACGGCGGTCCAGATCACCGAGCCGACCGTCACCGACGCCGACGAGGCCGCGCTGCTGGGCGTTCCCCAGTACTCCCCGGCACTGCTGTTCGAGCGCACCACGCGGGACGCGGGCGACCGCGTCTTCGAGCACACCCGGTCCCTCTACCGCGGCGACCGCTACCGCATCACGTCCCACCTGCGGTTCGACCGCACGTCCGGCTGACCGTTGCCGTCGGGGGTGACGATGCCGTCGTACAGCCGCAGCGCCACGGTGATGGTCACGTCCTGGCCGGGACGCACGATCCTCGGCTTGTCCCAGCACAGCGCCGAACCGATGCCCTGGTACTCGGAGACGCGCACGAACCACGGGTCGCGCGGGCCGGACAGCACCGCCGTCCACGGGGCGACGGGATCGGCGACCACGACGGCCAGCCAGTCCGCGACGACGCCGTTGAGGTCGTCCGTGCCGCTGCCGTCCGGGGTGACCAGCCGCACCAGCGCCGGGTCGACCTCCGGCAGCCGCCAGAACCAACCGCCGTAGCCAGCGCCGACACGGCCCAGGCTGCCGGGGCTGTTCAGCACCACCTCGGAGTCGGCGGACAGCACGCTGGTCCAGGTCAGCTCCCAGCCACCCGCCACCACGCGCCTGCGGACCTCGCGGCGTTCCCGCAGCAACACCGCGCCGAACGAGTCGCACCATTCGACGATCCCGTCGGCACGTTGGTGGACCTGCCCCAACTCACCTTCGACGTAGCCGCGACCCCGCCGGTAGCTCCGCCCGCCCCACAGGTTCACGCCGTCGACGTCCGGCAGTGCCAGGCCCATCCCCCGGTGCCACACGTGGTCGGCCGGGTGCTCGCCGGTGACGACCGTGCCGCCGAGGGTCCGGACCGGGTGCAGCGCAGGCCTGGGCACGACGCCCTCGGGCACGGTGGCCTCTGGGCCGTACTGCGCCGCGTCGCCGAGCACCGACCACGGCACTCCCAGCTCGGCGAAGGTCCGGAGCTGGTCGGCCGCCTGAACCACCGCGTCCTCCACACCGGTCACGACCACCCTGTTCTCCTTCCTCCGCAACCACTTCCGGTCGATCGGCAGCGGTTCGGCGGAGGTGCGCACCGCTTCCAGCAGGCGCATGAACCCGCCGCACGACGCCAGCGGTGACTGGAGCGGCACGGAGGGATCCTTCAGGTGCGCCAACAGGTTCTCCAGCGGCGTCACGTGGTCGAACACCTCGTCGACGCCGTCGAACACCAGTCGATCGAGCGTGTAGTGCAGTTCGACGCGGCGCAGGCTGCCGTGGACGACGAGCACGGGCTCCTCCTCGACCTCCGCGCACAGCGTCACCGCGACGACCACCGTGGTGCCGCGGCTGGTCCGCAGCCGAACGCAGGAGGTGTCGTCGGCCTCGATGTCGTTGGCCCGCAGCAGTTCCAGCTCGATGGACGAGACGTCGTCGCTGCCGTCCACGGCCAACGCGGTCGCGATGGCGTGCGCGTACGGGTTGGTGAGCGCGCCGTCCACCACGGGTTCGCCGTCGAGCGTGCGCCGTCCGGCCCACGGCGCGCGGGCGTAGTAGGCGTCGTCGCGCGACCAGGCCCCGCGCACCCCGATCCCGGTGATCTCACCGAGTTCACCGGCCCGTACCAGGTCCGCGAGCCGCCGCACCGCACCGGAGCCGAGGCTCTGGAAGCCGACCTGGCAGGCCACGTCGGACGTCAGGCCGACGAGCTCCCGCCACTGGCCCAGCGTCGGCGTCGGCGGCTTCTCCAGCAGGAGGTGCGCGCCCGAGGCCAGCACCTGCCGGGCGAGCGGCAGGTGCGTGTGCAGCGGGGTGGACACGATGCCGATGTCCGGACGGGTGTCGATCAGCAACCGGGACAGGTCCGGGCTCACCGGACGGCCACCGGCCAGCCGCAGACCCTCGGCGTCCAGCGGGGTGACGTCGCACACCCCCGCCAGCACGACCTCGCCGACAGCCTCCAGCGCGGCGATTTCCCGCAGGTAGCTCCGCCCGTACCCGGACGCTCCGACCAAGACGACGGTCGGTGGGCCGCCGAGCCGTCCCATCGTGCTCCCCTCGCTCATCGAGTCCATCCCAGCTAAGCGTCGATCGAGCCACCCGTCAAGCGAGCGGGTGGAAACCGCTTACCACCTTGTGGCGCAACGGTGTCCTTTCCCCTTGCGGTCACGCGGGGGGACGGGCCATCGTTACCGTGCCGACATCTGGAGGGACCGTGGGTC
>JBDSAJ010000885.1:0-18139 GCA_039922235.1 Umezawaea sp. | reverse complement strand
CTCGGTGCACGCGCGGATCACTGCCGCCACCGGGCAGGAGGTCGTGGAGCGGTACGGGATGACCGAGACGCTGATGAACACCAGCGTGCGGGCGTCCGGGGACCGCAGGCCGGGCACGGTGGGGCTGCCGCTGGACGGGGTCGAGGTGCGGCTCACCGACGATGGCGGGGAGATCGGCCTCGACAGCGCTGGGATCGGCGAGATCGAGGTGCGCGGGCCGAACCTGTTCCTGGAGTACCTGAACCGGCCCGACGCGACGGCCGCGGCGTTCGTCGACGGCTGGTTCCGGACCGGTGACATGGCCGTGCTGGACCCCGACGGGTACGTGCGGATCGTCGGGCGGCGGGCTACCGACCTGATCAAGAGCGGTGGGTACAAGATCGGCGCGGGCGAGATCGAGAACGCGCTGCTGGAACATCCGGGCGTGGCCGAGGTCGCCGTGACCGGCGAACCCGACGAGGACCTCGGCGAGCGGATCGTCGCCTGGGTCGTCCCGGTGCCCGGAGAGCTTCCCGGCGAGGCCGAGTTGAGTGATCATGTGGCTCGGTTGTTGTCCCCGCACAAGAGGCCGAGGGTGGTGCGGTTCTTGGAAATGTTGCCGCGCAACGAAATGGGCAAGGTCGTCAAGCGTCTGCTCGGCACGTGAACCCGCTGGGGTGGGCCGGGTACGGCGCTCAGCTCGGCCGCGCCCGGACGCGCACCGGCGGCGACGAGTCGGTGTCGTGGGAACGCCGGGGTGACGCCGTCGCGATCTCGTTCGACTTCCGGTTCCTCGGCGGATCGGTCGGCACGGCCACCGGCGACCTGATCGAGGAGGCGTTCACCGAAGCAAGCGAAGAAGGGCTGCCGGTGGTGTCGGTGATCGCCACCGGCGGCAGCCGGATGCAGGAGGGGATGGCGTCGCTGCGGCAGTTGCAGCGGATCTCCGGGCTGTGCGCGCGACACGCCGAGGTGGGGCTGCCGCACGTATCCGTGCTGTGCGACCCGACGACCGGCGGGATCTGGGCGTCGCTGGGGGCGGGCGCCGACGTGGTGCTGGCCGTTCCCGGCGCGCAGGTGGGGTTCGCCGGGTCACGGGTGCGGCCCGCGGACGACCCGGCCTACACGAGCGAGGGCCAGTTCGCGGCGGGCTCGGTGGACCTGGTCGTGGAGCCCGCCGAGCTGGGCGGCGTGCTGGGCGCGCTGCTGCCGCTGCTGATGGGCGGCGACCTGCGGCCCGCGTCCGTGCCGCGCGCACTGGGGCTGACGGACCTGCCCACCGACGGGTGGGAGGCCGTGGAACGGGCGCGCGATCCCCGACGGCCCCGCGCGCAGGCCTACCTGGACGACTACTTCTCCGCACGGGTGCCGTTCAGCGGCGACCGGGCAGGCGGCGTCGATCCGGGGATGCTGTGCGGCATCGGCCTGCACGAGGGTCGGTCCGTGGTCTACGCGGCGCAGACCGGGACCGCCAACACGCCCGCCGGGTTCCGGGCCGCCAGCCGGGTCGTCCGGCTCGCGGAACGGCTCGGGCTGCCGGTGCTGACGCTGGTCGACACACCAGGAGCCGCCAACGACGCCGCCGCCGAGCGGGCCGGGGTCGGCCCGGCCATCGCCGAGCTGTTCACCACGCTGGCCGCCGCACGGGTGCCCGTGACCACGCTGGTGATCGGCGAGGGCGGGTCCGGCGGAGCACTGGCGCTGGCGTCGCCCGACCAGACCTGGATCGCGCCCGACGCCTACTTCTCGGTGATCGCGCCCGAACTGGCCGTGGCCATCC
This sequence comes from Umezawaea sp., assembly GCA_039922235.1. Classification (GTDB taxonomy): domain Bacteria; phylum Actinomycetota; class Actinomycetes; order Mycobacteriales; family Pseudonocardiaceae; genus Umezawaea. Next base: position 16,380 of record JBDSAJ010000885.1, on the reverse strand, counting down.
TGAAGCGCGACGCGGAGCAGGTGGCCGCCACGGCCGACCAGCTCAAACTGCGACCGCAGGACCTCGTGGAACTGGGCGTCGTCCGAGGCATCGCCGGGCCCTAGAACACCGATCAAGCCGTCGCGAGTCCCTCACTCGGACACCACGTGTCCCTCACTCGGACACCTGCCTCCACGAACGGGGGTGCGTGAACGTTCGACACGAGGTGCGCGAGTGTTCGACTCGCGGTGTCCGAGTGAGGGTTTCGGGGTGTCTGAGCGGTCGACTCGCGGTGTCTGAGTGAGGGACTCGCGGGGTCAGGAGGGCAGTTCGCGGTCCGCCCACGTGCCGCGCGGGTGCAGGTGGGCCAGGCGGACGTCGTCGTCGCGGCGTTCCAGGCGGATGAGCAGGTGGTCGTCGGACAGGCGTTCGGCGACGCCCTCGCCCCACTCGACGGCGACCACGGCGTCCACCAGGTCGGTGTCCAGGTCCAGGTCGTCCAGCTCCTCCAGGTCGCCGCCGAGCCGGTATGCGTCGACGTGGACCAGGGAGATGCCCCGGCCGCCTGAAGCGGGCTCGTGGACGCGGGCGATGACGAACGTGGGCGAACTGACCCGGCCGGTCACGCCGAGGCCGTCGGCCAGTCCGCGCACGAGCGCCGTCTTGCCCGCGCCGAGCGGACCCGCGAGCAGCAGCAGGTCACCGCCCCGCACCAGCTTGCCCAACCGCCTGCCGAAGTCCTCGGTGTCCTCCACCTGCGGGAGTTCCAGGATCACGCTCGTCGCCACCATCGCCGTCGACTTTCGTCCTGCTCGACGGCGGACCGCCGAATCAAACCGATCAGGTGCCCGGTGACCAGTTCCGGTTGTTCCAACATGACCATGTGGCCCGCGCCGGGCGCGCGGACCAGTTCGCCGTCCGGCATCTCCGCCGCCATGCGCTCGGCGTGGGAGAACGGGGTGAGCCGGTCGGCGTCACCGCTGATGACCAGCACCTCGCAGTGCCGCAGACCGGCCAGCGCGAGGTAGCGGTTGTGGGTCCCCAGTGTCTCCAGGAACTCGGTGAGCACCTTCACGGAGGTCTTGTTGATCATCTGCTCCATCAGGTCCACCAGCAGCGGGCTGACCTTGCGGTCGCCGAACGCCAACAGCCTGATGCCACCCCAGGTGACCTTGTCGGCCCGCCTCCGCGCCCACTCGACGAAGCCCGGCTGGATGCCGGCCAGGCGGCCGACGCCGAGCGTGACCGGGTTGTAGCGGGAGAGGACGGACTTCGACAGGCCCGCGCCGCCGACCGCGCCCGCGGCCGTGCCGACCAGCGCCACGCCGCGCACGCGGTCGGCGAACAGCTCCGGGCGCTGCTCGGCCAGAGCCATGATCGTCATGCCGCCCATCGAGTGGCCCACGAGCACCAGCGGGCCGTCCGGGACGACCGCGCGGAGGACGGCGTCCAGGTCGTGCGCCAGCTGCTCGATGGTGCTGGCCTCGGCCGTCGACCGGCCGGAACGGCCGTGGCTGCGCTGGTCGTACAGGACCTGCCGCACCCGCGGCTCGGTGAGCTTCGCCAGGTCGCGGCGCTGGAAGTGCCAGCAGCGGCGGTCGAGCGCGAAGCCGTGCACGAGGACCACGGTCAGCTCGGGCTCGCCGCCGTCGGCCGGGAGGACCTCCTCCACCGACAGCGGGACGCCGTCGTCCGCCGCCACCGTGGACTCGCGGTCCGGCGCCAGCTCGCCCAGCGGCTCGTCGGCCAGCGGGTCCCTCGACTTGCGCTCCTGCGAGACCTTCTTGCGGTGCGCCGCCGCGCCAACGGCCACGCCGGTGGCGGCGGCGCCGAGGACACCGGTCGCTAGGCCGACGGTTTTCCAGAGCGCCTTCACGTCTCGACCAACTCCGGGACGCCGACGTAGGTGCGGCGCAGTCGGGGGCGGTGCATCCCGGTGACGATCTCGTAGTCGATCGTGCCGATCTTGTCGGCCCATTCGCGGGCCGTCGGCTCGCCTCGGTCACCGGGTCCGAAGAAGACCACCTCGTCGCCCTCGGCCACCGGCAGGTCGCCGCAGTCGACCATGACCTGGTCCATGCAGACGCGGCCGACGACCGGCAGGCGCCGACCCGCGAGCAGGACCTCCAGCTTGCCGGACAAGCTGCGCGGCACGCCGTCGGCGTAGCCCGCCGGGACGAGGGCGATGGTCGTGTCCTTCGGCGTGGTCCAGGTCAGGCCGTACGACACCGACTCGCCCGCGGGGATCCGCTTGGTGAGGGCGACGCCCGCGCGGAACGTCATGACCGGCTTCAGGTCCAGCGGCACGTGGACCGGGTTCAGGCCGTACGCGGCGATACCGGGGCGGACGAGGTCGAAGTGCAGGTCCGGGCGGGTGATCAGGGCCGCCGAGTTGGCCAGGTGGCGCAGCGGTTTCAGGCCCACCGCCAGTGACTGCCGGTAGGCGGTGTCGAACCGCTCGGCCTGGAGGCTGATCGACGGGTGGCCGATCTCGTCGGCGCAGGCCAGGTGCGACCAGATGGCGACGACCTGGACGTCCGGCGTGTCGGCGGCCTCGGCGACCAGCGCGGGCCAGTCGGCGGGCTGGCAGCCGTTGCGCGAGAGACCCGTGTCGATCTTGAGGTGGATCCGGGCGCGCCTGCCGACGCGGCGGGCGGCCTCGGCGACCGTGCGCAGCATCCGGGTGGACGCGACCGAGATGTCCACGTCGGCGGCGACACCCGCGGCGAAGTCCTCGCCGGGCAGGTCCAGCCACGACAGCACGCGGGCGGTGATGCCCGCCTCGCGCAGGACCAGCGCCTCGGCCAGCGAGCAGGCGCCCAACCACGTCGCACCCGCGGTGAGGGCGGCCCTGGCCATGTCGACGGCACCGTGGCCGTAGCCGTCGGCCTTGACGACGACCATGGTCGCCGCGCCGGTGCGGTCGGCCAGACCGGCCAGCACGGCGACGTTGCGGCGGAACGCGGCGAGGTCGATCACGACTTCGGCGCGGGGGGTGGAGGCAGCCATGAGGCCAATCATGGTGTCACAACCCTGACCGAACGAATCGCGTCCGGGATGGCGGCCATCAGCGACGACGCCGGGATGGGCGCGCCGGAGGCGGCCAGCCCGCCCGCCAGCGCGTGCACGTGGGCCGCGCTCGCCGCCGCGAGCAGCGGGTACACGCCCGCCGCGAGGAGCGAGCCGATCATGCCGGACAGCACGTCGCCGGAACCCGCGGTGGCGGGCCAGGCGCCCTGCGCGCGGTTCACGGCCACGGCCCCGCCGGGTTCGGCGATGACCGTGGTGTTGCCCTTGAGCAGCAGCACGGCGTTGAAGCGCTTGGCCGCACGGCGTGCGGCGCCCACGCGGTCGGGGCCGACCTCCTCCCCCATCAGCCGCGCGTACTCGCGGTCGTGCGGGGTGAGGACCACGGTGGTGTCCGGGTCGCGGGCGTCCCACAGGTCGGGGTTGTTGGCGAACATGGTGATCGCGTCGGCGTCCACGCAGACCGGGACGCCCGCGTCCAGCACGTAGCGGAGGACGTTCTCGGCGCTCAGACCCGTGCCGAGGCCCGGTCCGACGACCCAGGCCTGCACCCGGCCCGCGTCGGTGATGGACCCGGTGCAGATGGACTCCGGCCAGCGGGCGCGGACGGCGTCGGCCGCCTGGCCCGCGTACCGGACCATGCCGGCGGTGGCCAGCACCGAGGCGCCGGTGGAGAGCACGGCGGCGCCGGGGTAGGTGGCGGATCCGGCGGCGATGCCCGTGACGCCCTGGGTGTACTTGTCGTCACCGACGCCCGGAACGGGCCAGGCCAGTGCCACGTCGGCGCGGTCCAGCTCCATCAGGTCCGGTCCGTGCAGCTCGGGCGCCAGGCCGATGTCGACCAGCCGCACGTCGCCACAGTCGGCGAGCGCGTGCACGGGCTTGCGGCAGCCGAACGTGACGGTGGTGTGCGCCTCGACGAACGGGCCGCTGGTGGCGCCCGTGTCCGGGTCGAACCCGCTCGGGAGGTCGACGGCGAGGATCGGCGCGGTGACCTTCGCGACGTGCTCGGCGGCGTCCGGCCGGAGTGGACCGCGCGCGGACAGGCCGACGATCCCGTCGACGACCAGGTCCACCTCGGGCAGTTCGGCGACGACCCGGCCACCCGCGCGGCGGAACGCGGCCAGGCCCTCCGGGTGCGCGCGGTCGGGGTTGAGCAGGACCGCGGTCACGGCGACGCCCCGCCGCCGGAGGAAGTACCCGGCCCACAGGGCGTCACCACCATTGTTGCCGGCCCCCACCAGCAGGCCGACCCGCCTGCGGCCCCGGAGCAGCTCCAGCGCGACCGTGGCCACCCCGAAGGCGGCGCGCCGCATGAGCGCGCCGTCCGGGGTACGGGCCAGCAGCCGGTCCTCGGCCGCCTTGACGTGTTCGGTGTTCCAGAAGCCGCGCATGGACTCCGAGCCTAGGGCCTACTCGACCGTGACGGACTTGGCGAGGTTGCGGGGCTTGTCGACGTCGTAGCCGCGGCTGCGGGCGATCTCGGCGGCCAGGATCTGCAGCGGGACCGTCGAGATGAGCGGCTGGAGCAGCGTCGGCACGGCCGGGATCTCGATGAGGTGGTCGGCGAACGGCCGGACCGTCTCGTCGCCCTCCTCGGCGATCACGATCGTGCGGGCGCCGCGGGCCTGGATCTCGCTGATGTTGGACACCATCTTCGAGTGCAGTACCGCACGGCCTTTCGGCGACGGCATGACGACGACGACCGGCAGGCCCTCCTCGATCAGCGCGATCGGGCCGTGCTTCAGCTCACCGGCGGCGAAGCCCTCGGCGTGCATGTACGCGAGTTCCTTGAGCTTCAGCGCGCCTTCGAGCGCCACCGGGTAGCCGACGTGGCGGCCGAGGAACAGCACCGCCTTGGAGTCGGCCAGCTCGCGGCCGAGCGCGCGGACCTGCTCGGTCGTGCCGAGGACCTTGGCGACGGCCTCGGGCATGGCCTCCAGCTCGCGGAACTCGCGGGCGACCTCGTCCGGGTACTTGGTGCCGCGGGCCTGCGCCAGCGCCAAGCCGACCAGGTAGTTCGCCGCGATCTGGGCGAGGAACGCCTTGGTGGACGCGACCCCGATCTCCGGACCCGCGTGGGTGTAGAGCACGGCGTCGGACTCGCGCGGGATCTGCGCGCCGTTGGTGTTGCACACGGCCAGCACGCGGGCCTTCTGCTCACGGGCGTGCCGCACGGCTTCGAGCGTGTCGGCGGTCTCACCGGACTGCGAGACGGCGACGACGAGCGTGTCGCGGTCGAGCACCGGGTCGCGGTAGCGGAACTCGCTGGCCAGCTCGACCTCGACGGGAAGCCGGGTCCAGTGCTCGATGGCGTACTTGGCGATCAGGCCGGAGTGGTAGGCCGAGCCGCAGGCCACGACGATCACCTTGTCGACGTCGCGCAGGTCCTGGTCGGACAGCCGCTGCTCGTCGAGGATGATCCGGCCGCCCGCGAAGTGCCCGCGCAGGGTGTTCGCGAGGGCGTCCGGCTGCTCCTCGATCTCCTTGAGCATGAAGTACTCGTGGCCGCCCTTCTCGGCGGCCGACAGGTCCCAGTCCACGGTGAACGGCTTCGCGGTCGCGGGCTCGCCGTGGAAGTCGGTGACCTCGTAGCCGTCGGCGGTGATCACGACGACCTGGTCCTGGCCGAGCTCGACGGCCTGGCGGGTGTGCTCGATGAACGCCGACACGTCGGAGGCGACGAAGTGCTCGCCCTCGCCGACGCCGACCACGAGCGGCGAGGAGCGGCGGGCCGCGACGACCTGGCCCGGCACGTCGGCGTGCGTCACGACCAGCGTGAACGCGCCCTCCAGGCGGCGGACCACGGCGCGGACGCTGGCGGTCAGGTCACCCGCGGTCTCGCCGTCGGCGTACGCCCGCGAGACGAGGTGCGCGGCGGTCTCGGAGTCGGTGTCGCTGGCCATCTCGATGCCGAACGACTCCAGCTCGGTCCGCAGCGCGATGAAGTTCTCGATGATGCCGTTGTGGACGACGGCCACCTTGCCGGTGGTGTCCCGGTGCGGGTGCGAGTTCCGGTCGATCGGCGCGCCGTGCGTCGCCCACCGGGTGTGGCCCATGCCCGCCGTGCCGGCGAAGGCCTCCCGCCCGACCTCGTCGAGCCGAGCCTCCAGGTTGGCCAGCCGTCCGGCCTTGCGCTCGACGGTCAGAGCCCCCGCGCCGTCCAGGACGGCAACGCCCGCCGAGTCGTACCCCCGGTACTCCATCCGCATGAGTCCGTCGAGCACGACGTCCAACGCCGACCGGTGTCCCACGTATCCCACGATTCCGCACACACTGGACAGAGTAGCTAGACCAGGGCCGTAACCCGAAAGTGTCACCGCGTGGAGTTTGCGCAGGTCACAGTGCAATTTGGTGTAGACCACTCCGGGCGAGTGGCGCGAGTCTCGCGAACGGGTCCCATCCACTACGGTTCCAGGGGTGAGCGGCTACTCGGCGAAGCACGCGTTGGACCAGCTCAGCAAGCCCGGCAAGCACGAAGTGCTGCGCGGCGAGCTGGCACTCGTCGGGCTGCCGGGAGTGGTGTTCACGCCCGCGTCCGGCTTCGGCCTGCCCGCTGTTGCCTTCGGCCACGGCTGGCTCCAGCCCGTCGGCCGCTACCTCGGCCTGCTCCGCCACCTCGCGTCGTGGGGCATCGTCGCGGCGGCCCCGAACACCCAGCGCGGCCCGCTGCTGTCCGCTCGGCTGCACGCCGCGAACCTCCGCACGACCCTCGACGTGTGCGTTGGCGTCCGGCTCGGCGACGGCGGCATCAGCGTCGACCCGAGCAAGCTCGCGGTCGCGGGCCACTCGCTCGGTGGCGGCGCCGCCGTGCTCGCCGCGGCCGACGACGACCGCGTGCGCTCGGTGATCACGTTGGCGGCGACCGAAACCCGACCGTCCGCTTTGGACGCCGCCCGCCGCGTCACCGTGCCGGGACTGCACCTCGCCGGTGGCCAGGACCGGATCGCGCCGCCCGTCGGCCACGCCGAGGCCATCGCGGAGGCGTGGCTCGGCCCGGTGCAGCTGCGCACCCTGCCGAAGGTCAGCCACCTCGGGTTCGCCGAGGGCAGGCACTGGAGCGAACTCCTGTTGGACGGCAAGGGAGAGCGCGCCGCGAACAAGCTCGCCAAGGCGTTCGCCACCGCGTTCCTGCTGCGGACGCTCAACGGCGACAAGACCTACGACGCGCTGCTGGACAACGACGTCAAGGGCGCGGAACTGACCTACCAGCGCGCCGCACTCGCCCGCGCCCGGCACTGACCAGGTAGACCTGCGCCAACCCGGCGGTGCTGGGGCGGACGACCCGCTACCGTCGAGACGTGATGCCAGGACAGCAACAACCACCGCCGGGCTGGGCGCCGCAACCCCCACCGCGCGGCGGGAACATGGCCTTCGTCGTGATCGCGGCGATCGGCGCGGCGGGCGTGGCGCTCTTCTGGGGCGCACTCGGCCTGATCAGCGTGCTGCACTCCAACGAGTACGACACCAACCCCGACCTCGTCGACATCCTGATCAAGCAGACCGGCGGCGACCGCGACACCCTCGCGCTGCTCGGGCAGGCCGCCGAGTGGAGCCAGTTCCTGCCCGTGCTGCTGTTCGGCTTCGCCGCCGTCCTGCTCGTGGCGCGGAAGATGGCCGGTGTGCTGGTGATCTGGCTCGGCGCGCTGCTCGCCGTCGCCCCGACGGTGCTGAAGGTCGTGTACCTGAACTACTTCGGCTTCACCGGGGTCAGCGTCGACGGGACCCAGGTGACCGCCGTGGTCCTCGGCGTGATCGTCGCGCTCCTGACCGTGCTGCCGCCCTCGATCGGAGCGCTGCGCGGCCCGCCGAAGCCCGCGGCGCCCCAGCAGGGCTACGGGCAGCCACCTCAGCCCGGATACGGGCCACCACAGGGTTACGGGCCGCCTCAGGGCTATGGACCACCGCCGGGTTACGGGCCGCCTCCGGGACAACAGGGGCCGCCCACCGGGTACGGACCACCTGCACCGGGCTACGGACCACCTCCCAGCCGATGACGAAGGGCCTCCCCGCCGTGGCGGGGAGGCCCTTTCGCTCGTCAGGTCAGGTAGCTCTCGTTGCCGAAGTCGTCATCGTCGTCGGTGACCGGGCGCTTCGCGGGTCGGCGCGTCGGGGGCGGCAGTGGCCGCACCGGGGGCGGGGCGACGACCGGTTCGGGGGCGGGGTGTTCCCGTGCCCACCGGCTCGCGCTCGGCGCGGGTGCGCCCTGGAGGAACGAGCCCTCCTCGGTCCGGGACGAGTCCACCAGGCGTGCCCGTTCCATCGCGGCCACCTGGGAGGCGAACTCGTCCGGCCCGGAGTCGTCGTCCTCGATGCCGAAGGCCAGTTCGCTCGGCTTCTTCTTGACCTGCGCCTCGCGCTGGGTCTTCGCCATCTCGCGCAGGCGGTCGACGAGGCGCTTCGACTTGTCGACGAAGTCCTTGTGGCTCGCGGCGGTCGCCTTGTCCTGCTCCTCCAGCTTGCGACTGGCGAGCTCCATCCGCGCGGAGTGCTCGGACTTGATGCCCTCCATCTTCCGCTTGACGCTCTCCAGGGACTCGAAGGTCATCGCGCGTTCTCCTCCCCGAGGACACCCTGGACGCGGCTGAGGCTCGCGTCGTCGTCGAACAGCGACCCGGTGGTGCGCCACTGGCTCGCGCCGCGCTCCGTGTCGCCGCTGCCGCCCTGCTGCTGGCCGCCGCCACCCATGGGCGCGCCACCCATCGGGGCACCGCCCATCATGCCGCCGGCGGGCTGCCCGGTCTGCGCACCGTCCTGCATGGACGGCAGCGCCGCCGAACCCGGATGCTCCGCCTGCGACGCGTTCGTGTCGGCGAGACCTGCGTCACCGCTCGGCGTCGGCGGACCCCACACGGGATCCGGTGTGGCGGAAGGGATGTGCGGGCCGAGCACCGAGTCGGCGCGGTCGAAACCACTGCTGCCGCCCAGCGCCGAAGCACCCGACGTGGACGTGGTGCCTTCCTGAGGGTACGACGCGGAGGACTCGCGGAACACCGGGTCCGCGCCTGCCTGGGCGAAGCCGGGGTCGACGAAGGAGGCCCGCGGGGCCGCACTCGGCTCGGTGAAACCCTGGCCGAAGCCCTGGTTCGCGAAGCCCTGATCCCTGAGGCCCGGCTCCGTGAAACCGGGCTCGGTGAAGCCCTGGCCGAAGCTCTGACCGGGGCCCTGGCCGCTTCCGCCTCCGGCGAAGGCGGGGTCCGTGAACCCCTGGCTCTGCTCGCCAAAGCTCTGGCCGACGCCCTGCTCGCCGAACGACTGACCGCTGAAGCTCTGGCTCTGCTCACCGAAACCCTGGGCGAACGCCGGGTTCGTCAGGCTCTGGCTCTGCTCACCGTACGACTGACCACCCAAACCCTGGCTCTGCTCACCAAAGCCCTGCGCGAACGCCGGGTTGGTCAAGTTCTGGCTCTGCTCTCCGAACGACTGACCACCGGAATCCCGGCTCTGCTCACCAAAGCCTTGGCTGCTTCCGGCGAAGGCGGGATCCGTGAAGCCCCGGCTTTGCTCGCCAAAGCCCTGACCGCCGCCACCGGCGGAGGCGGGGTCGCCGAACGACTGCCCGAACGCGGGCATCGTGGTGGCGTCAGGCCTGCCGCCACTGGCCGAGCCGCTGTCCTCGGGCTCGTCCTGGCCGAACTCGACGCCGTACTGCTGGGGCTCGCCCTTCCCGTCGTCGACGGAGAGGCTGATCTCACCGGTCAGCGGGTCGACCTCGGTGGTGATCGTGAGGCCGTCCAGTTCGATCACGGCCTTGCCGTCGGCACCCGCCTCGATCGGGGTCGCGTCGTCGGCCGGGCTGCCGGGTGTCGTGCCCTGGCCCGCGCTGCCCTGACCGGTCCCAGCCGCAACGCCCTGACCCGATCCACCCTGACCAGCGCTCTGCCCGCCGCCGCCCTGGCCCGTGAGGGCCTGCGCGATGCCCGCGGCGCCGTTCTGGCCCATGAGCGCCTTGGCGGCGTCCGGGTTCTTGCTGAAGTCCAGGTCGTACGTCTTCGGCGGCGCGTTGGGCGTGTCGACGGTCACCTTCACGTGGCCGCGCGCGTCCGGCTCGGTGACCTTGATCTCGTTGGCGCCACTGGTGATCGTGACGCTCTCGGGGTTCTTCTCCTCGCCCTTCGACGGGTCCGTCTTGCCGCCGTCGCCCAAGGCGTCGTCCGGCTTGCCGTCACCGTTGGCGTCGTCCGGCTTGCCGTCGCCGTTCTTGTCGAGCGGGTTCTCCGCCTTCGGCATCTCCGGCGAGGGCTGCGGCGCGGGCGGGGGCGTCCCGGTGTTCCCCGTGTTGCCCGACCCGGTGTTGCCCGATCCGGTGTTCCCCGTGTTGCCGTTGCCGGTGTTGCCCTGGTTGCCGTTCCCGTTGTTGCCGGTCTCAGCGGGCTTCTCCGCCGGGGTCTCGGCCTTCGGCGGGTCGAACGGCTTGGTGTTGATGGCGTCCATCTGCTTGCCCAGCTCTTCCCACGTCTTGTCGACGGAGTCCTTCGTGGTCGTGCAGATGGTGTCGAACTGCTTCCACTTGCCGTCGACGTCGGCCTTGAACGTGCCGCGGATCCACTTGTTCGCCTCGTCGCGGACCAGGCGCTTCCACTCGTCGCCGTCGCCGCAGCTGTCGTCGATCGTGTAGTGCACGAACCCGGCCACGCGGCGCAGCTTCGCCTCGTCCTCGGCGGTGCAGCCGTCGACGACTTCCTTGATCTGGTCGGGGCTCAGCCCCGCGATGTCGTTGACGTTGCGCACGCCTTCGAGGATGGTCTTGGCCTTGGTGTTCACCAGGCCCGAGACCGTGTGGCACGCGGCCCTGGTGACCTCGGCGATGTGGTCGATGCCGTCGGCGTGGGTCGCGGCGCGCGTCGACATGTCCGTCACGAACTTGCGCGACGCGTCGGCGGCCTTGCCGTCCCAACCGGACCAGAGCTTGCTCATCGACTTCTCGGCGTCGGCCTGGCGGTCGCGGGAGTCCTGGGCGACCTGGCGCAGCTCGACGATGTCGATGTCGATCTTGTGGAAGTCGATGTCGCGCTGCTCGTCGTAGCGCTTGCGCATGTTGTCGACGTTGGTGTCGACGCTGCCGCCGTCGATGATCTTCTTGGCGTACTCGTACACCGGCAGGAAGTTCTCGAAGTACTTCAGGCCCGGCGCGCCCGCGTTGAGCAGGTCGTTCGAGTTGCCCACACCGGCGCCGCCGTCGGACGCGCGCTGCGCGGAGCCGTCCAGCGCGTCCTGCCCGGCCTTCTTGTCCTTCTCGTGCTGGGCGTTGCGCTGGTCACCGGCGTCAGCGGCCTTCTTGCCCTTGTCGTAGGCGTCCTTCAGCCGGTCGTCCGAGCTGTCCGCCCACGGCATCGCGTCCTTGGTGGCCTGCCACTGGCCGTCGCCCCAGGAGATGTCGTAGTCGTCGAGGTACTCCTCCAGCTCGTCGTTGTGCGTGCCGGTGGCGTCGTCACGCGACTCGGTCGCGTAGTAGGCGTTGAGGAGCGCCTTCTTGTCCTCGTAGGACACCGCGGGGTTGTCGACGACCTTCTTGACGTCGTCCCAGGACGGGTTCGCCATCACTTGCCCCCGGTGTTGGCGAGGTTCTGCGCGTTCCCGGCGTCGGCCCAGTCGTAGCCGTTGGCGGAGGCGCGGAGCTTGTCGGAAAGGCCCTTGAGCGCGGCGGAGTGGGCGGCGATCGCCTCGGCGATCTTCGGCAGCCCGGCGAGGTAGCGGGACCCACCCGCGGTGTGCGCCCGACCGAAGTCGTTCGCCCCGACCGCACTGGCCGTGACCTTCGCCTTGTACTCCTCGACGTCGGACGCGACACCCTGGATGGTGGTCGCCGACGACATCAGCTCGCCCGCATTGGCCTGAAATCCCGCCATGTGCTCCTGCCTCCCCTGAGTCCCCGGTGAGACGCGGCCATGTCCCTCCGGGTTCCGCACAAGACTCCCAGGCCACCCGGCCGCAAGAGGTCGGTTGGACCAGTCGGTTGCCTTAGTAAACAGCGACCGCGGCCAGTCGGCAGCGGATCACCACTGCTGGGGAGGCCGCTGCTGCTGTTGTTGCTGCGGCGGGTACGGGCCCGCCTGGGGAGGCGGGGAGCCCTGCTGGGGCGGGAAGCCCTGGTTCGGGGGAAAACCCTGGTTCGGCGGCGGGAAGCCCGGCCGCTGCTGCTGCGCCTTGGTCTTCATGATGGCGAAAACGCCACCACCACCGACCACCAGCCCTGCGAAGAACCCCATGACCAGACTCACCATGCCGACACGCCCCCAACTCCGGATCAGTTCACCGAGGAAACCACACCGGCGAGCCTGCGCGCGGCGGACTCGGCGGCTTCGTGGCTGGTGGCCTCGACCATCACGCGAACGAGTTGCTCGGTGCCCGAGGGGCGGAGCAGCACGCGGCCCGTGTCACCCAGCTCGGCGGTGATCTCGGCGACCGCGTCACTGACCGACGTGTCCTTCGCCACCACGGCCTTGTCCGACACCCGGACGTTGATCAGGACCTGCGGGAGCCGGTTCATCACGCCCGCCAGCTCGGCCAGCGACTTGCCGGTCTCCGCCATCCGCGCCATCAGGCGCAGCGCGGTCAGCAGGCCGTCACCGGTCGTGGCGTGTGCCGGGAGCACGACGTGGCCGGACTGCTCGCCGCCGAGCGCGAGGCCACCGGCCCGCAGCTCCTCCAGCACGTACCGGTCGCCCACCCCGGTCGTGCGCAGCGCGATGCCCTGCTCGCGCATGGCGATGTGCAGTCCGAGGTTGCTCATCACGGTCGCCACCAGCGTGTTCTCGGTCAGCTCCCCGGCGTCGCGCATGGCGATGGCGATCACGGCCATGATCTGGTCGCCGTCGACCTCCTTGCCCTCCGCGTCCACCGCGAGGCAGCGGTCCGCGTCACCGTCGTGGGCGATGCCCAGGTCGGCGCCGTGTTCGAGCACCGCGGCCCGCACCACGTCGAGGTGCGTCGAGCCGCAGTTCTCGTTGATGTTCAGGCCGTCCGGGGCGGAGTTGATCTCCACGACCTCGGCGCCCGCGCGGCGGTAGGCGTCCGGCGCGGCGATCGAGGCGGCGCCGTTGGCGCAGTCCACGACGACCTTGATGCCTTCGAGCCGGTGCGGGGTGATCTTGAGCAGGTGCTCGACGTACTGGACCTCGGCGTCCTCGACGTCGCGAACCCGACCGATGGCGGCACCCGTCGGGCGGCCGTCGTGGGTGAGCATCTTCTGCTCGATCTCGTCCTCGACCGAGTCGGGGAGCTTGTGCCCGCCCGCGGCGAACAGCTTGATGCCGTTGTCCGGCATGGCGTTGTGCGACGCGGAGATCATCACGCCGACGTCCGCGCCGAGCGCGGCGACCAGGAACGCGACGGCGGGCGTCGGCAGCACGCCGACCCGCAGCACGTCCGCGCCCGCGGAGCTGAGGCCCGCGACGACCGCGGCCTCCAGCATCTCGCCGCTGGCCCGTGGATCACGGCCGACCAGCGCCACCGGCCGGTGCGTCCGGTCGTGCTCGGCGAGCACCCGTGCCGCGGCGGCGGCCACGGACAGCGCCAGCTCCGGGGTGAGATCCGCATTGGCCAGACCGCGTACTCCGTCGGTGCCGAACAGGCGAGCCATGATCCGAGGGTCCTCCGTGATCAACCGCACAGCAAAAAGGGCCGGAAAGCACTGCGGGAGCAGCAGTTCGATGAAGAACTGGCTGCTCCCGCAGGGTAGAACCGGGCTCGATCAGCGCTTGCTGTACTGAGGCGCCTTGCGTGCCTTCTTCAGACCGTACTTCTTGCGCTCCTTGACCCGCGGGTCACGAGTGAGGAAGCCGGCCTTCTTGAGGACCGGGCGGTCCTCGATGTCGATCGCGATCAGCGCACGCGCGATGGCGAGGCGGAGCGCACCGGCCTGGCCGGTGGTGCCGCCGCCGCGCAGCGTGCCGAGCACGTCGAACGTCTCGGGCTTCTCGGTGGTGACCAGGGGCTCACGGATGAGCTGCTGGTGCACCTTGTTCGGGAAGTACTGCTCGAGGCTCTTGCCGTTGAGCGTGAACTTGCCGGTGCCGGGCACGAGGCGCACGCGGACGATGGCCTCCTTGCGCCGACCAACGGTCTGCGCGAGGTGGTGGGCACCGTTCAGCGAGTGCCGCACGACGGGCGAGACCTCGGCCTCGTCGTCGGTCTCGGTGTCCTCGGCGTCAGCCTCGGTGACCTCGGCCTCAACGGCCTCGTCCTCGGTGGCGTCGACCTCGGTGGCGTCAGCCTCTACGGCGTCGACCTCAACGGCCTCAACGGCGTCGGTGGCGTCAGTCTCGACGGCCTCGACTTCGTTCTCAGGGGTGGTCACAGTGACTTCCTCGGTGTGCTCGTCGCCGGTCACTGGGCGATCTTGGTGATCTCGAAGGGCTGCGGCTGCTGCGCTGCGTGCGGGTGCTCGGAGCCGCTGTAGACCTTCAGCTTGCTGCCGATCACGCTGCCGAGGCGGTTCTTGGGCAACATGCCCTTGATGGCCTTTTCGACGAGCCTGTCAGCGCGGGTGTCAAGCACCTCACCGAAGGACTGCTTGCGCAGACCGCCGGGGTGACCGCTGTGGCGGTAGACGAACTCCTGGTCCCGCTTGTTGCCGGTGAGGGCGACCTTGTCAGCATTGATGATGACGACGAAGTCGCCGGTGTCGACATGCGGGGCATAAGTCGGCTTGTGCTTGCCGCGCAGCAGCGTCGCGGCCTGGGTGGCGAGCCGACCGAGCACCACGTCCTGGGCGTCGATCACATGCCAGGCGCGGGTCACCTCGCCGGCCTTCGGGCTGTACGTGCGCACGGATCTACCTCGTCGTCACTTGCGTCTGGTGGACATTGCGGCGGCTGCTCCAGGCCGGTTTGCCCCTCGAGAACGAGCTGGGCAAGTGGACCAGAACACACGCGGCGCGCAATGTCGCACCGGATACCGCACAACAACGTAGGAAGATACCGGTTGGGTCATGGCCGGGTCAAAACGGCCCCCGCCAACCGGCGGCCGGCAACGTGCGCGGGCCCCGGAACCGGAGGGTTCCAGGGCCCACGAGGTCACGCTGAGTGACGGTAGTTCTAGCCCCAGCGAGAGGTGTTCTGCTGCTCGCCCTGCGCGAAGCTCTCCCCGGCGGCGCGGACGGCCGTGGCGATCTGCGCGAGCACCTGCTGCAGGTCCGCCGCGGCGGTGTCCCAGTTGTTCTGCGCGGCGTTGTACGCCTCGCTGGCGCCACCTTCCCACTGCGCGACGACGGGCTTGATGCGGCTCTTCAGGTCCTCGAGCGTGCTCTCGAGCGTGCTCGCCTGGGTGCTGATGTCACCCGCGAGACCTTCCATGTGGCCGAAGTCGACTGTGATCTGCTGGTCATTCATGTGATTCCCCAAGTCTGGTCAGCGGTGAAAAGCCGGAATGGTCGAGCAGGAGTCGAGATCAGCTGCCGCCGAGACGGCTCGCAACGCTGCTCATCGCCTGCGACTGCTCTTCCTGCTGCTGGATGTACAGGTTCGCGCCGCCGGTCATCTGCTCGGCGATTTCCTTCAGCGCCTGGTTCAGCTTCCGCGCGTCCTCGTCGAACCGCGTGTTCAGCGTGTCGAACGCGTTCTTCGCAGCACCCTGCCACTGGGCACCAATGCCGTCGATGATGCCGTTCAGGCTCTTCAGGATGGTGTCGATGGAATCGCCTGTGTTGACGATGTCCTGACCAGCGGTCAGCAGCTCCTGGCTACCGGTTGAAAGCCTCGCCATTGGGAAAACCCCCTACGTAGATGTTCGTCGGGCCGCACGTTCTCGGCTTGCACTGCCCCTACGACGGACACAGTGCCATGCCGGTTCCACCCTGTCGCGATTTTGCCGGAAACGGTTGCTCTAGTGAACGGCACCGGGTGAACCCATCACGGTCAGTAGAGGATTTGCCCTTGCGAAAAGTCCTCGTCATCGTCACCCGCGCGGGGGAGTTGACCCCTCGGACCGGGTGCGGGCCGCGAACTCAGCGTGACTGGCGCAACATTTGCATTCGCGTTCACGGGATTTGCATTCGCGTCCACCTGCTTATCGGGAGCCAGCAACTCGCCCCCGTCGGGGAGCTCCTCGACCGGCAGCCCGCACTCGTCGCGGAACCCGTTGGCGACCCGGCGCACGTCCGGCGACGTCGTCCGCTGCCCCGCCGCCACCCGGCGCGACCTGGCCAGCTCGGCCAGCTCGCGGTTGCGGTCGCGGACGGCGCCGTTGCGCACCCCCGCGTCGGCCGCGGCCCGCCGACCCCTGGTGACCGCTGCCGCCAGGTCCGCGCGGAACCTGGCAAACGCTTCCGAGGTCATGTCGAACCCTCCTGCTGGATCAGCTGGTCACGGTCATCGTGCGGACCACCTGCTCGCACGCGGAGCGGACCCGCTGCTCCCCCGCGGGCGTGTACTG
>JBDSAJ010000884.1:0-10193 GCA_039922235.1 Umezawaea sp. | reverse complement strand
GCTGGCGGGTGCCGGCGATCGCGGCGTCCATCTCGGCCTCGTCGGCGCCGGTGACCACGAAGCTCGGCCCGATGATCTCGAACCCGTCCATCGTCTTGCCGGCCTTGGCCCGGCCGCGTTGCAGCGCGGGAATGGTGACCTCGCGCAGGTACTTCTCGGTCGTGAAGCCGTGGCAGATGAAGCCGTCGCAGACCTCGCCGGCCACCTCGGTCATCAACTCGCCGACACCGGCGAGGAAGACCTTCGGCGGGCCGTACTCGGCGAGATCGGTGGACGCCGGCGTGAAGAACGGGGTCATCAGCGTGTGCTTGTAGAACTCGCCGCGGAAGTCGAGCTTGGTGCCGTTCAACCAGCAGTCCCAGATCGCGCGCATCGCCAGCACCATCTCGCGCATGCGGGGTGCAGGGTGGCTCCACTCCATGCTGAACCGCTTGGTGATGTGCGGCTTGATCTGGCTGCCCAAGCCCATGATGAAACGGCCCTTCGAGTATGTCTGCAGATCCCACCCGACGTTGGCCAACGTCATCGGGTTGCGCGCGAACGCGACGGCGATCGACGTGCCCAACTCGATCGTCGACGTGGTCCCGGCGGCGACGCCCAGCGCGACGAACGGGTCGTGCTGGGCCTCGGCGACCCAGAACCCGTCGTAGCCCGCGGCCTCGGCCTGCCGCGCGGTGCCACCGATCTCGCGCGGGTCGAACGTGATCTCGACGCTGTCCACCTTCATGGGGTGGTTCTACCAGCGCCTACTGGTCGCAGGCGATCCCGTCCCCGTCCGGGTCGAGGTGCTTGCCGTAACCGGGCTGGCCGACCACGATCGGCGTGACGCCCGCTCTCCTGGCCGCGTCGCAGCTCGCGAAGTACACCTCGTCCGAACCGGACGCGGGTCGGTTCTGCGCGCCCGCCTGCTCGACGGTGTCCTTCCCGCCGCACGTGCCGCCCCACAGCCCGATCCCCGCCTGCTCGGCGGCGGACTGGGCCGACCGGAGCGCTGTCGTCGAACCCGGTTCGGCACGGCCCATGCCGCGGCGCACCGCCTCCACCGCGAAGTCCGACCCGTCCGCCATCAGCACCATGGCCGCGGTGCCGAAGGTCGCGGTGTACCGGATGGTCTTGCCGTCCAACGTCTTCCGGGTGAACTCGGCGGCGGCCTGCGCCCAGCACGCGCCCGGCGACGCCAGCCCCGCGACCTGGACCTGCTTGCCGTCCTCTCCGACGATGGTGCGGCCGTCCACCACGTCCGTCACCTGCATGGTCGACTGAACGGGTGCGCTCGTGGTCGTCGCGATCATGGGAGCGATGTCCGGCGTCGAAGTCGGCGTGGTGACCTGGATCGCGCTGGAGAGGTCCGTCTTGGAGGCGCACCCGCCCGCACAGGCGATGGCGATCAGGAACGGGACTGCTCCGCGGCGCCAGCGGGAAGGCACGAGGGGAGTACTGGGCACGCGATCCTCCAAGGGCGCGGCGGTCGCACCTGTGATCGGGTCATCGCACTAGGACGTCCACCGTGTTACGGGGATCACAGGACGTTATCAAGTCGACTCCGCAAAAGGGCGGTCCTGTCGATCGGATTGGTCGTGCGGCGCTCCTGAATCGGTTTATTCGCAAGGCTCTGCTAGCGGTTCGGGCGCAGCGTCCAGGTGACGGTCATCTCCGCCGTGGTGGCGCCGTCGGCGTTGGTGAGCGTGACGTGCACGGGGAACTCCGGCCGCGTGCCGGAGGCCAGTTCGGCGATCACGTCGGCGGCCGGGCGGCCGAGGACGGCCTCCGCGCGCAGCACGCCGGTGGCGACCTTCCGGTAGGCGATCTCCGCGCGGGCGACGAGCGGCGTGACCTTGTCCAGGTGCTGGGAGAAGGCCGCGATCACGACGGCGCCGGACGCCGTCTCGCCCGCGCCGAACATCACGGCGGCGTGCGGGCCGCCCACGTGGTTGCGGTACTCGGCGCCGTCGGGCAGTTCGACGAGCACCCGGTCGCCCTCGACCTCGATGAAGTCGATGCCGGTGGTCCCGACCCACGGCACGGTCTGCTTCATGGTGTCCGCGACGAACGCGTAGTCCTGGCTCATGGACCGGATGCTACTGGTCGGTAATGTCGTCGGCTACTCGTCGGTAACTTCCGCTGAGACGTGACTCACGGTTAATTCAGTTGCTTCATTACGCCATCCGAGTCCATGCTTGTACTCAGCAACTAGTTGGATGATGCAAGCAACGGAGTGCTCCATGGTGGACCCGGTGAGTGACGCGGTGGGTTCGGTCGAGGCTGGACCAGACCTGGAACTGGCCGATCGGGTCGGCAACGCGATGGCCCGCCTCAACAAGATGCACGCCTGCGTCGCCGCCCAGATGGGCAAGGCGGGCATGGACAAGGCCGCGTTCATCCTGCTGGCGAACCTCGCACACCTGGGTCCCTCCCGGTCCAGCGCGCTGGCCGAGGCGGTCTTCTCCGATCCCTCGACCGTCAGCCGCCAGGTCGCAGGCCTGGTCAAGGACGGCCTGGTGGAACGCCGGGCCGACCCGGAGGACGGCCGAGCCAGCGTGCTCGTCGCCACCGAGGCCGGTCGGAGGTTGCTGCGCGAACGCCTTCGGATGCGCAACGAGGCGATCGCGCGGATGTTCGGGGCCTGGTCCGAACCGGACCGGCTCGCGTTCACCGACTTGTTCGAGCGCTTCGTCGAGACGTACGAGCACGCGCTACCGAGTTTTTTGGCTGAGAGCGGACAGGGCCCGCGCTCAGAAGGGGAGAAGTGATGTCGGAAACGGTAACCAGAACAGAGGCTCAGCCCGCGGGCGAGTCGATGCTCAGTCACCGCCAGATCTTGACGATCCTGTCGGGCCTGCTGCTGGGGATGTTCCTCGCGGCGCTCGACCAGACGATCGTGTCGTCGGCGATGAAGACCATCGCCGACGAGTTGCAGGGCCAGACCCTGCAGGCGTGGGCCACCACGGCGTACCTGATCACCGCAACGATCACGACGCCGCTGTACGGCAAGCTGTCGGACATCTACGGGCGCAAGCCGATGTACCTGACCGCGATCGGCCTCTTCCTGGCGGGCTCGCTGCTCTCCGGGATCGCCACGTCGATGTACGAGCTGGCCGCGTTCCGCGCGGTGCAGGGCCTCGGCGCGGGCGGCCTGATGTCGCTCGGTATGGCGATCCTGGCGGACATCACGTCGCCGCGTGAGCGCAGCCGCTACTCCGCCTACTTCATGGCCGTGTTCGGCGTGTCGAGCGTCGCGGGCCCGGTCGTCGGCGGCATGTTCGCCGGTCTGGACTCGTTCGTCGGCATCGCGGGCTGGCGCTGGGTGTTCCTGGTGAACGTCCCGGTCGCGCTGATCGCGCTCGTCGTCGTCGCCAAGGTCCTCAACATCCCGCACAAGCGGGTCGACCACCGCGTCGACTTCTGGGGCGCGGGCCTGCTCAGCGTCGGCCTCGTGCCGCTGCTGATCGTCGCCGAACAGGGTCGCGAGTGGGGCTGGGCGTCCGGCACCTCGATCGCGATGTACGCGCTCGGCGTGCTCGGCCTGGTGGGCTTCGTGTTCAACGAGAAGCGCATGGGCGACGAGGCGCTGCTGCCGCTGAGGCTGTTCCGCAGCAAGACGTTCTCGCTCGGCAACACGATCAACTTCGTGATGGGCATCGGCATGTTCGGCGGCATGGTCTCGCTGCCGCTGTACCTCCAGATCGTCAAGGGCGCCTCGGCGACCGCGGCAGGCCTGATGCTGCTGCCGCTGACGTTCGGCATCCTGACGGCGGCGGGCACCAGCGGCCAGATCACCGCGAAGACCGGTCGCTACAAGCTGTTCCCGATCATCGGGTTCGCGCTGATGGCCGGTTCGCTGTTCGCGTTCAGCACGATCGGCACGGACACGCCGACCGCGTTCACGCTGACCGTCATGTTCTTCATGGGCGCTGGGCTGGGGCTGTGCATGCAGACCCTCCTGCTGGCCATCCAGAACGACGCCGAGCCGAGGGACATGGGCGTCGCGACGTCGTCGGCCACGTTCTTCCGCCAGATCGGCGGCACCGTCGGTACCGCGGTGTTCCTGTCGATCCTGTTCAGCAGCGTCGGCGACAAGATCGGCAACGCCCTCAGGTCGGCGTTCGGCAACCCGGACTTCCAGGCAGCGCTGGCGAAGCCGGAGAACGCCCAGTTCGCCAAGAGCTTGCAGGGCGGCGGCGGCAGCGGTGTCGACCTGAACAACACCGAGTTCCTCAAGACCCTCGACCCGGTGCTGGCCCGCCCGTTCCTGGACGGCTTCTCCGGTGCGATCGACACGGTGTTCCTGGTCGGCGGCTCCGTGGTGCTGATCGGCTTCGTGCTCGTGTGGTTCCTCAAGGAGGTCCCGCTGTCCACCCGCTCCGGCCTGGAGCGCATGAACGACGAGAACGAGGCCGCAGAAGCAGCGGCACCACTCCCGATCCACTAGATCGAGTGAAAAGTGCCCCGCACCTCTCAGAGGTGCGGGGCACTTTTCGATTCAAGAACTAGTGGTCCTCGCCGCGCGCGATGGCGTCCTTCAAGCGCTGGTAGGACCGAATGACCTCGGCCTCGGCCTCTACGCGGCCGACCCAGCTGGCGCCCTCGACGCTCTTGCCGGGCTCGAGGTCCTTGTAGACCTCGAAGAAGTGCTGGATCTCCAGCCGGTAGAACTCGTTCAGGTGGTGGATGTCGCGCAGGTGCTCCGACCGAGGGTCGTCGGCGGGCACGCAGAGCAGCTTGTCGTCGCCGCCCTTCTCGTCGGTCATGCGGAACATGCCGATGGCGCGCGACTTGATCAGGCAGCCGGGGAACGTGGGCTCCTGGACGATCACCAGCGCGTCGAGCGGGTCGCCGTCCTCGCCAAGGGTGTTGTCCACGAACCCGTAGTCCGCCGGGTACTGGGTGGCCGTGAACAGGGTGCGGTCCAAGCGGATGCGACCTGTCTTGTGGTCCATCTCGTACTTGTTGCGCACACCCTTGGGGATCTCGATGGTGACGTCGAACTCCACTAGCGCGTCCTCTGCTCGTCTCGCCTCGTCGTGCTGAGGTGACGCCGCGTGTGCGACACCCTCTAGCCGTTGCGCCACTAGTGTGGACTACGACGACCACCCGCCCCGCATCGTGTGGGTGCCCGCGGGTGTGAGATTGCCCTTAGACGATCTACGGAGGACCGCGTGCCCGGACCTGGCGACCCCGATTCCGGCGCGTCGGACGAGCTGTCGTGGCCCACCGAGGACGACGACTCGGGTGCGTTCGAGATCGCGCCGGAGTCGCAGACGACGCCGGACCCCGGCACGACCAAGGTGCCGAAGCCTGATCAGCCGAAGGCGCAGGAACCGGACCACTCGACGGTCCAACTGCCGGACCCGTCGAAGTCGCGGGTGTCGGACCCGCCGACCGTGCAGGTCCAGCGGCCCAAGCTGCCCGCGGCCAAGCCCGTTCCGCCGCCGCGGCCCGCTGATCCGCCGACCATGCGCATGCCGGTGCCGAGACCCCAGCCCAAGCTGCCGCAGCTCTCCCCGCCCCAGCGGCCGCAGGTCCAGTCCGACCCGCCGACGCAGCGCGCGATGCCCGAGCGGATCCCGCCGCAGGGCGGACCGGTCCCGGACGGCAAGCCCGCCCAGCGCGCGGAGCCCCTCCAGACGAAACCCGTCCAGACGAAACCCGCTCAGCCGGAGCCGGAGACCGAGGAGCAGGCGGCCGAGCCGAAGCGCCGGAAGCCGCTGCTGCTCATCAGCGCGCTGGTGCTCGTGGTCGCGCTCGCGGGTGGTGCGGTGTACGCGTCGGTGACGCTCGACTGGTTCGGCGGCACCGTGGCGCTCACCACACAGCCCCCCGCCCCGCCCGCGAAGGTGTCGCTCTCCGTGAAGGGCGTCGCCAAGGATGCGCCGACGCCGAGCGCATCGGGCATCAGCGCGGCGTTGGCCGGACCCGCGGCGGCCGGTGTGCTCAGCCCGTTGACCGGGGTCGTGATCGACCCGGCGACCGGTACCGCGCTGTGGCAGGAGGGCGACGCGACGCCGTTGATCCCGGCGTCCACGATCAAGATCCTGGCGACCGCGGCGGCCCTGCTGTCGCTCGACCACACCGCGCAGCTGTCCACCAAGGTCGTCCAGGGCGACGCGCCCGGCACGGTCGTCGTCATCGGCGGTGGCGACCCGACCCTGTCCTCGCGGCCTGCGGGCACGACCACCGTCTACCCCGGCGCGGCGACCCTCGACGACCTCGCCGCCCAGGTCAAGGCCAGCGCGTCGGGTCCGATCACAGCCGTCCAGTTCGACCTCAGCCGGTACGCGGGCGAAGGCTCCGCACCCGGCTGGGACCCGACCGACATCCCCGGCGGGTCGGTCACGTCGATCGTGCCGTTCATGACCGACGGTGGCAGGCAGGACCCGCAGAACACGAACAGCCCGCGCACCGGGACGCCTGCCATGGATGCCGCCACCGCGCTGGCGCAGCGGCTCGGCGTGAGCGGCGCGACCCCCGGCCCCGCCCCGTCGAACGCGAACCCGAAGGTGCTCGGCGAGGTCAAGTCCGCGCCCGTGGACCAACTGGTCGAGAACACCATGCAGATCTCGGACAACGTGCTGGCCGAGGCCCTCGCCCGTGAGGTCGCCAAGGTCAACGGCCAGCAGCCCTCGTTCGAGGGCGCGGCCAAGGCGGTCAAGGACGTGCTGGCGAAGAACCAGTTCGACGTCACCGGGGCCACGGTCGTCGACGCCAGCGGCATGTCGCCCCAGGACAAGATCCCGGCGAAGCTGCTCGGCCAGATCCTCTCGGTCGCGGCGAAGCCGGACGCGAGCGATCCGCGCACCGCGAAGCTGCGCCCGCTGCTGACCGCGCTGCCGGTCGCGGGCGGCAGCGGCACGCTGGCGAACCGCTACCAGGAGCAGGCAGCTGCTGGGAAGGGTTGGGTGCGGGCCAAGACCGGCACCCTGACCGGCGTGAACTCGCTCGCGGGCGCTGTCGTGGACACCGACGGCAGGCTGCTGGTGTTCGCGTTCATGTCCAACAGCCCCGGCAAGACGGAGGAGGTGCGCCAGGCACTGGACGTGCTGGCGGCCACGCTGCGTGGCTGCGGCTGTGCGTAGCCGGGAACCGCAGGTAGCGTCGGAAGGGTGAACGCGGCACCGCAAGCCCGTGTGGCACGACCGGGCGAGACGACCACCCCCGTCGACTGGGAGCTGGCCGCGTCCACGGCCGCGCGCCTCGTGCGTCCCGGACCGATCATCCCCAGAGCTGAAGCCGACGTCGCCGTGCACCGGTTGCGGGAGCTGGCACCCGAAGCCGAGGTGCACGTCCGCGAGCTGACCGGCCTCGGCCACGGGCTGCCGCTGCTGCCCGGCGAGGTCGTGGACCGGCCCGCGTGGGCGCGGGCCGCGGTGCAGGGCCTGGCGGCGCTGACCGACTCCGCGATGCCCCGCGCGAACGGCCCGCTCGGCGGCGTCATGGCGAGCACGGCCGGGGTGCAGGCGGGGATCGTGCTGTCGTTCCTCAGCTCCCGCGTGCTCGGCCAGTACGACCCGTTCGGCAACGACGGCGCGGGCAGGCTGCTGCTGGTGGCGCCGAACATCGTCGCCGCCCAGCGGGCGCTGGACGTGCCCGCCGAGGACTTCAGCCTGTGGGTCTGCCTGCACGAGTGCACGCACCGGCTCCAGTTCACCGGTGTGCCGTGGCTGCGCGACTACTTCGGCCAACAGGTGGCCGACCTGCTCGCCGCGATGGACTCCCCGTCCTCCGGTTCGATCACCAAGCTGCCCGAGATGGTGCGCGAGTTCCGCAAGCGCCTCCGCGACACCGACGGCCCGATGGGGCTGATCGAGCTGTTCCAGTCGGCCGAGCAGAGGGCCGCGATCGATCGGCTGATCGCGCTGTCGACCCTCCTCGAAGGCCACGCCGACCACGTGATGGACGCCGTCGGCCCGTCCGTGGTGCCGTCCGTGCACACGATCCGCGACCGGTTCACCGAGCGCCGCAAGGGCGGCGGCGTGCTGGACCGGGTGCTGCGCACGCTGCTGGGCGTGGAGGCGAAGGTCCGCCAGTACGCCGAGGGCGCCGCGTTCACCGGGCACGTCGTGGACGCGGTGGGCATGGAGCGCTTCAACACGGTGTGGACGTCGCCGGAGACCCTGCCGACCCGAGCCGAGATCACCGACCCCGCCGAGTGGCTGCGCCGCGTCGCCCCGTGAGCAGGCCCGATCCGGCCGTCTCCGAGGTGCGGACGGCGGTCCGGCGGTTCCTCGCCGAGCCCGCCGTCGC
The DNA here is from genome assembly GCA_039922235.1 of Umezawaea sp. Lineage (GTDB taxonomy): Bacteria > Actinomycetota > Actinomycetes > Mycobacteriales > Pseudonocardiaceae > Umezawaea. The sequence continues at coordinate 1,952 of JBDSAJ010000884.1, read as the reverse complement.
CGAGCACGTGGAGCGCGGCGGGATCGCGGTGGCGGTGTCGGGTGGCGCGGACTCGCTGGCCTTGGCCGCGGCGACGGCGTACGCCGCGCGACCGCTGGACGTGCGGGCGCTGGTCGTGGACCACGGGCTGCAGACCGGGTCGGCCGAAGTCGCCGAACGGGCCGCCGAGCAGTGCCGCGGGCTGGGACTGGACGCGAAGGTGCTGCCCGTCGTGGTCGACGGCGCCGGTGGCCCCGAAGCGGCGGCCAGGCGGGCCCGCTACGCCGTGCTGCGGCCGTCGGACGGGCTCGTGCTGCTCGGGCACACCAGGGACGACCAGGCCGAGACCGTGCTGCTCGGCCTCGGCCGCGGCTCGGGACCCCGGTCGATCGCCGGGATGAAGCCGCTCGACGCGCCGTGGGGCCGTCCGCTGCTCGGCGTCACCAGGGCGACCACGGCCGCCGCGTGCGCCGCGCTCGGGCTGGAGCCGTGGCACGACCCGCACAACGCCGACCCGGCGTTCACCAGGGTGCGGCTGCGCACCGAGGTGCTGCCGCTGCTGGAGGACGTGCTCCAGGGCGGGGTCGCCGCCGCGCTCGCCCGCACCGCCGCCCAGTTGCGCGACGACAACGACGCGCTGGACGAGCTGGCGGACACGTTCGAGGGTGATCCTGCCGACGTCGCCGCACTGGAGCCGCTGCCACCCGCACTGCGCCGCCGGGTCATCCGCCGCTGGCTGCTCACGTCGGGCACGCCCGAGTTGTCTGATTCGCACGTTCGCTCGGTGGACGCGCTGGTGGCCGACTGGCGAGGCCAAGGTGGAGTCTGGCTGTCCGGCGGGTTGGTGGCGCGGCGCGCGCATGGCAGGCTCAAGCTAGACCCAAAGCAGTCATGACAGAGGGGACACCGTGTACGACGGCGACATCGCCTCAACGCTGATCACCGAACAGGAGATCAGCGACAAGGTCACCGAACTCGCGAAGAAAGTCGCGGCCGACTACCCCGACGACGGTGGATCCGATCTCGTGCTGATCACGGTGCTCAAGGGCGCGGTGATGTTCATGACCGACCTGGCGAGGGCACTACCCGTGCCGGTCCAGCTGGAGTTCATGGCGGTCAGCTCGTACGGCTCCTCGACGTCCTCCTCGGGCGTCGTCCGCATCCTCAAGGACCTCGACCGCGACATCGCCGACCGCGACGTCGTCATCGTCGAGGACATCATCGACTCCGGACTCACGCTGTCGTGGCTGCTGAAGAACCTGGCGTCGCGCAAGCCGCGCTCGCTGGAGGTCTGCACGCTGCTGCGCAAGCCCGACGCGGTCAAGGTCGAGGTGCCGGTCAAGTACGTCGGCTTCGACATCCCCAACGAGTTCGTCGTGGGCTACGGCCTCGACTACGCCGAGCGCTACCGCGACCTCCCGTACATCGGGACGCTTGACCCGAAGGTCTACTCAAGCTGATCGCAACGCGAAGGGCCCCGCGCCAAGGCTTGGTGCGGGGCCCTTCGCGTGTTCACTTGCTAGCAGTTCGGCCTGCAACGCCTCTGGGAAATCGCGTCCAAGAGGACACCTTGGATGTCGGCGGGCTGTAGGGCCTGGTAGGCCTTGCCGCCGGTGGCGGCGGAGATCTGGCGCAGGGCGTCCATGTCGGCTTCCTGGCCCAGGCCGATCATGATCATCGGCACCGGGCGGGCGGGGTCGCCTTCTTTCTTGAAGGTCGCCACCAGTTCGGCCATGCCGATGCTGGAGATGTCGTCGTTCTTGCCGTCGGTGATGAGGACGACCGAGTTGATCTTCGCGGGGTCATAGGTCGACTGCATGAAGTGCCACGCGGCCAGCGCCGTGTCGTTCAGCGCGGTCCCGCCGCCGACGATGCTCGCGAGGCCCTTCGCGCCTGCCGCCAGCACCTCACGTCGCGGCTTGCCGCCGATCGGCTCGCCCAGCGGGCCGATCGGGACGAGCGAGATCCAGTCG
>JBDSAJ010000883.1:0-3754 GCA_039922235.1 Umezawaea sp. | reverse complement strand
AGCTGAACGGGTCTTCCGCCACCGGAAGACCCGTTCGGCTGTCAGGAACCCGCCTTGCTCACCCGGTAGACCACGGTGCCGTGCGCGGGTACCGACGCGCTGATCGCGCCGGTGGTGGTGCGGTTCGACTTCGTCCAGAGGTCCTTCAGGGTGTACGTGCCCGCCCCGAGCCCGATCGCCGACACGCTGGTGGCGATCGTCTTGGCGGATCCGTTGCGGTTGAACAGCGCGACGGCCTTGTCCCCGTTGGCCAACGGCTTGACGACCACGTCGAGGCCGCCGGAGGACTTGATCCGCTTGCCCTGCACGCCCTTCGAGTCCTGGTCGATCGCGATGACGTCGGTGTTCTCCAGGATCGCCAGCGTCGCCGTCGAGGCGTTGCGGATGTCCGCGCCGATCAGCAGCGGGGCCGCCATGATCGACCACAGGCTGAAGTGGCTGCGGTACTCGGTGTCGGTCATGCCGCCGTTGCCGACCTCCAGCATGTCCGGGTCGTTCCAGTGCCCCGGCCCGGCGGAGGTGTCCAGCACGACGTTCTTGTCGTAGATCTGGACCATCTTGGCCCACGTGTCGTTGATGTCACCGGTGGTGCGCCACAGGTGGCCCGTGTCGGCCGCCCACTCCCACGGCTTGTTCTCGCCCCACTCGCAGATGGAGAACACGATCGGCCTGCCGGTGGCCTTCAGCGCGTCGCGCATCGTGCGGTAGCGCTGCTTCGCGTCCACGCCCTGGTTGTTGCAGTTGTCGTACTTGAGGTAGTCGACACCCCACGAGGCGAACGTCTTCGCGTCCTGCACCTCGTGGCCGAGGCCACCGGGGAAGCCCGCCGTGTTGCAGGTCTTGGTGCCTGCACTGGTGTAGATGCCGAACTTCAGCCCCTTCGAGTGGACGTAGTCCGCGACGGCCTTGATGCCGTTGGGGAACCTGGTCTTGCTGGGCACCAGCTTCCCACCGGAGTCGCGCGCGGTCTCCGCCCAGCAGTCGTCGATGTTGACGTACTGGTAGCCCGCCGCCTTCAGGCCCGACGACACGAACTTGTCCGCGATGCCCTTCACCATCGCCTCGGTGAACGTGGCCCGGCAGTGGGTCGTGTTCCAGTTGTTGAAGCCCATCGGCGGTGTGAGCGCCAAGCCGTCGGGCAGGGCGGAGGCCGAGGGCGCGGCGGCGAACACCCCGATCAGGGTGGACAGGGCGGTGGTCAGCGCGAGAACGCGTCTGCGCATCGGTCTTCCTTTCGCAGGGGGTCAGCCGGGCAGGCCCCAGCGGGGGCCGGGCTTGGAGATGGGCACGGGAGCGATGGCCAGGTCGGGCTGTGCGTCACGCGGGTGCACCAGCACCTCGGCGCCGCGCGCGAGTGCGATTTCGAGGGTGCCGTCGCCGCGGTCGACGTACTTGACCGGCTGACCGGCCGGTGTGCGCACGGTCAGCGCTCCGGGGATGCCCGGCCGCAGCACCAGCGGCTCCCCCGCCAGGCTGGCGACCAGCACGAACCGCGTCTTGCCCGCCTTGCGCACGGCGGTCACCTCGAAGGCGCCCTCGGCGAGGTGGCGGTCGAGCACGACGTCGGCCCACGCCGCCGGCACCGCCGGGAACACCCGGACGATCCCGCCCCAGCTCTGCAACACCATGTCGTGCACCGTTTGCACGGCCGACAGCGGCGTCTCGATCACCGGACCGGCCTCGGTGTACATCGTGTTCTCCAGCACCGGGTACTTCGTGCTGGTGTCGAACATCCGCACCAGGTAGTCGAGTGCGGCGTCGCCGCGCAGCATCCGCGCGGAGATGGACCCGGAGCCGGAGTAGCTGTAGCCGCGGTGCGCGCCCTCCAGGCCCATCCAGTGCTTGAGCGACTTGTCGATCAGCGCGCGGTTCGCCGGTTGCTCCCAGTTGACCGTGGCCAGCGGGAACACCGCGAGCATGTGCGAGTAGTGCCGGTGCGACTTGGCGAACGGCACCCCCGTGCCGACCATGAACCCGTTGTCGTCGACCGGGTAGGGCACCAGCGTGTCGAGGACTTCCTTCCACCGCTTGGCGAGCGGGTCGTCGATCTTCAGCAGCACCGCCGAGTCGATCAGCGTCCGGCAGGCCCACCTGATCAGCTGGAGGTCGTAGTTCGCGTCCGGGGCGTTGCCGTACTCCGGTGACGTGGTCGCGGGCAGGTGCAGCTTGCCGTCGCTGCCCTTGGTCAGGAAGTGCAGGTAGTAGTTGACGGACCGGCGCAGCAGCGGGAAGACCACGTCGGCGAGCAGGGTCTTGTCCATCGAGTGCCGGTAGGACAGCCACACGTTGTGCAACGCCCAGGTGAGGTTGCCCAGCTCCGACGTCCCGGTGCCACCCGGCACGGCCACCGAGCCGACGTTGCTGGTGTGCTGGTCGGTGCTGCGCCCGACACCCGCCGAGTCCGAGCGGTACTCCGACTTGACGTTGCGCACCAGCTGCTCGGCGTTGTCGCGCAGCGTGGTCGCGACCGAGTCGAGTTCCAGGTGGTTGGAACCGTGGATCAGCCAGTACTCCAGCTGGACGTTGAGGTTCCACCACGTCGCCGCCCACGGGGTCGGCTCCAGCCACGGGCCGCAGGTGGCCATGACCGGTGTGCCCGCCCTGGTCCCGGACGCGATCTTGTAGAGCTGGATCCAGTAGAAGCTCTGCAGCCGCTGGTCCGGGATGGACAGGAAGCTCTTGGGGTAGAAGGCGTTCCACCACTCGCGGTGCCGGGCGCGCAACGCCGCGCCGCCGAGCGCGACCGCTTCGCGCACGGCCTTGAGCGCGGTGGCCTCGGCCGTGGTGCCGGGGAAGCTGTGCGCCACGGACAGCAGCAGCCGCCGCTTGCCCGCCGCCCCTTCGGTGATCACCCGGTACGCGGTGGCGGTCTGGCCACCCGCGCGCAGCGCCTGGACGACGACCTGGTCGCTGCCGGAGGCCTTCTTCGTCGGGTCCGCGTTGAACTCGTAGCCCGACGGCGGCTCCTCGGTCGCGGCTCGCGGCGGGATCGCCTTCTCCTCGTTGAACACCAGGTCGACCCGCTCGCCGCCGCTGGGCGTGACCGAGAGCGACAGGACCGACAGCGTGCTGTGGACGTAGGCCTCGAACCGCAACGAGCCCTTGTCGGTGGTGATCGTGCCGACCAGCTCGGCGTTCCACAGGTCCAGCCGCCAGTCCACGCTCTTGATCACACCGGCGGGCGTCAGCAGCAGGTGCCCCACCGGCAGCCTCGGCACGCCCCACGCGCTGCCACCGGACGTCCGGTGGTCCTGGACCTCGGCGTGCTGCACGGTGAACTTGATCGACTTGTTCGAGTTCACGGCGTAGACGCCGCTGCCCAACCGGCCGTCGCCGAGGAACGGGCCCTGTGACCACTTGGTCGGCAGCGTGCGCCAGGTGAGGTCCTGCGCGGCGAGGAAGTCAGCCCATTGCAGGGGTGACATGCTGCCTGCTGACTGAACCGAGAGATCCGATGACTGCACCTGATCCGATTCAGCTTCGGCTTGCCCCACCTGATGCGCGAGCAGGCAGGCAGTGAGCACCCCAGTCGTCCCACTGAGGAATACTCGCCTGTTCAGAGCATAGTTATCGGCCTTCATCCAGCTACCCCTCGCGTCGCACGGCAAAACCGTCGGCCTGCGTGCGCGGCGGTGCACTTGGTCCAGACAACACCCGAAAGGTAGGAGTTCTTCCTAATTCGCGCAAGACCCAACACGGGACAACACGACGAGTGCGGCCACTCGGGGGAACTGCTCAGGCCCGCTTGCGGACC
>JBDSAJ010000882.1:0-4957 GCA_039922235.1 Umezawaea sp. | reverse complement strand
GCGTGTACTGGCAGCCGACGCTGACCTGCGCGTCACCCTTGAGCACGATGTACCAGTCGATGGTCAGGCCCTGCGGCCGTTCCTGGTAGTACACGACATCCTTGTCCGCGAAGCGCGCCGACGGGGTGAAATCGGCGAGGTTCTTCGCTTTGTCGTACTCGGTCTTCAACTCGCCGACCGCGCGATCCCGGTCGGTGCTGGCGTCATAGGTGAGCTTTCGCTCTTGCACAGCGATGACGTCCTTGCCGGAATCTCCGCCGTTCGGCCGGACCTGCACCTTGCGCGCGGTGGGGTCCCCACCGCTTTGCACCCATTCCGCGGGCGCGGTGAAACTGTAGTCGTAAATTGATATCTGCTTGCCCGGCGGCGGAGTGGTGGAACTGCTCGATCCGGTGGTGGTCGATTTGTCGCCCAAGGTGAGCGCGTACGCCACCGAAGCACCGATCACCACTACCAGCAGCACGGCTCCGCCGACGAACAGCGGAACACGCGATCGAGGACGTTTGGCCGGAACTTTGACCACCGGGAACTGCGCCTGTCCCGGAAATCCCGGTGCGGGAGTCGCCGGAAACGCGTCGCGGTACGCCTCGGCCGCCCCGATCCGGCGGGTGATCTTGCGAGTGCTGTCCTCCGGAGGAGCCGGGTTCAGCGGCTGGGGCTGTTCCACGTGCACGGCCCGCAGCGCCCCCCTTGCGACCACGGTCTCCGGCTGGTCGATGCTCGTCGGCACCACGCCGGACTGCTCCAGCACCAGCCGGGCCACCATCGGGATCCGACTGGACCCCCCGACCAGGAAGATCCCGGCGAGCTGCCGCGGGTTCAACCCGGTGTTCCGCACCGCCCCGAGCACGAGTGCCACAGCGCGGTTGAGCGAGGCGCTGATCAGCCGTTCCAGGTCACCGCGCGTGACGTGCGCGTCGGGGAACGGCGGCGGCATCGGCACGTCGGTGTAAGCGTGCCGGGACAGCGTCTCCTTGGCCCCGCGCACGTCCTGCCGGAGCACCCGCCGACGACGCCGGTCCGCCAGCTCCTGCCCCTCCACGAGCTGCCGCCACGCGTCGCGATCGGTGGGCGGCACCTGCGAGCCGAGGTGCTCCAGCAGCATCTGGTCGATGTCCGCGCCGCCGAAGCTCTGGTCACCCTTGGTGGCCAGCACCCGGAACGCGCCACCCTGTCGGCTGATGACCGTCGCGTCCACCGTCCCGGCCCCGAGGTCGAGCACGGCGAGCGTCGCCCCTTCGGCCATCGCGTGCCCGGACGAGTGGAACACGGCGGCTGCGACGGGCTCAGGCACCAGCCGGACGTCGTTGGCGAGCCCGTTGGCCGCCTGGAGCAGCACCCGCGTGCGCACCGCACCCCAATCAGCGGGGTGGGTGAGCACCAGCAGGCCGACCGGCACCCCACCGGCCACCCTCCGCGCCTCCCCCACCGCACGGGTCAACACCGCCCGGACGACGTCCGACACCCGCAGCACGCTCGTGCCGAGCAGCAGCTCACCGTCGTCGATCCGGCGCTTCGGGTTCGGCTCGTACCGGGACGGGTCCACGGCGGCCTGCCGCTCGGCCTCGTGCCCGACGAACAGGGTCCCGTCGGCGGCGGCGAACACGGCGGACGGCACCAGCGGCTGACCGTCGAACACGACGACCTGCGGCTCCCGCCCGTGCACCGACATCGCGACGCAGGTGCTGGACGTGCCGAAGTCGACCGCGACGTGCAAGGTCATCCGAATCTCCTCATCCGGCAGGACAGCCGGGCGACACATGCATACCCTGCGACGTGGTCGTCACCGCACTCGCCATGAGGTTCGTCGCCCAAGGCCCTCCGATCAGCCACCTTCGGCTCGACGGCGCCCCGGTGCTCGGCTGCCGACAGCGGGTTCCCATCCGCCCAACGCGGTGAGGTTCGCCCAGGCGACCGCGACCCGCGGATCGCCGTCCCGCTCCGCCACCTCCTGAGCCTCGCGCCACAAGCGTTGCGCCCCGTCGATGTCACCAACCCACTTGGACGCGTCTCCCGCATCGAGGAGGAGCGATATCTCGGTCCGGGTGTCGCGTTGCTCAGCAGGCATGGACAGCACCTCGTCGCAGATGCGCAACGCGTCGTCGTACCGGTGCAACCCCAGCAGAATCGTGACCATGGTGTTCTTCATGGACGCGAGGGTCGGGTGCATCCGCAACCTCTCGCAGACCTCGATCGCCTCGGCGCACAGGTCGAGCGCCGCTTCGAACTCGCCGTTCTTCGTCAGCGTGAACGCCAGGTTGTTCAGCGAGATGGCACGACCGGCCTTGTTCCCGTTGAGTTCGTGCTGAGCCACGGAGCGCTTGTGGTGCTCGACTCCCTCATCCGCCCTGCCCATGCAGGACATCGTGGACCCGATCCCGTCATGGGTCACCGCGATCCCGTGCTGGTGACCGATCCTCTGTCGGATGGCCAGCGCGGCTTCGAACAGCTCAAGCGCTTCCGGGTACAACTCGCGCGCCTTGAACTGACCAGCCAGGGTGAAGAGGCACGCTGCTTCCGCGTAATCGTCACCGAGCGCTCTGGCCGCCTTCAGCGCGATTCGGGTCACGTTCTCCCATTCCACCAGGTTGACCCGCAGGCTGAAGTAGCCCCAGGAGACCGTTGGAAGCTGCCACGCGTGCACGAGCAGTCCTTGGCCGAACGCCGCGCCCGTCGCGGCAACCACGTTGATCCGCTCCGACGCACACCACTGGACCGCGGCGTCGTAGTCGGCGAACCTCAACGGCCACACACCTGGCGAGAGTTCGGGCAGGACGACCTCGGTGCGACTGGGACGGATCACGCGGTCCGCTTGGTCAGCGCTGTGAAGGTAGAAGTCGATCAACCTTCGGAGCGCCTCGTCCCTGGTCGAGTCGGATTCCTCTTCGGCAACCCTCTCCTTGGCGTGCAGGCGGAGCAGGTCGTGGAACGAGTACCGACCGGGGTGGCGCTGCTCCACCAGGTGAACGTCCAGCAGGTGCTGCAGCAGGCGCTCGGCTTCGGTGTGCGGAACGCCGGCCAGCGAGGCTGCGGCCGGACCCGAGAAGTCCGTCCCCCCGGCCAAGCCGAGCAAGCGGAACATCCGGCGTGGCTCGTCGGCGAGCGCCTGGTACGACAACTGGAACGTTCGGCGAACGGCAGTCCGACCATCACCCTCGATCGCCAACTGCCCCAGTCGATCGCCGTCCCGCAGCGCGACCAGGTAGCGCTCCACGGAGGACCGGGGTCGACCGACGAGGTTCGCCGCGGCGATGCGCAGCGCGAGCGGTAGGTACCCGCACAACTTGGCGAGTTCATCCACGGTCTCGTCGTCGACTTCGGTCTCGTGCAGGATGTGTCCCAGCAGGTTGCGCGAGTCCTCGACACCCAGCACGTCCAGTCGGACGATCCTGATGTCGTTGGACGTCATCAAGCCGCGGAGTTCACTGCGGCTCGTCACGATCACGCAGCACGTTCCACTCGCCGGGAGCAGGGGGCGAACCTGCTCGGCGGTGGCCGCGTTGTCCAGCACGACGAGCATCCGACGATCCGCTGTCAACGAGCGGTACAGGGCCGCTCGCTCATCGACCGAGCCGGACTTGCGACTCGGTGCGACGTCGAGCGCGGTGAGCAACTGGTCCAGCGCCTGCCCGCTCGACAACGGCGGCTCGGTGTCGTAGCCACGCAAGTTGACGAACAACTGCCCATCGGGGAACCGCGCCTTGACCTGGTGCGCCCAGTGGACGGCCAAAGTGGTCTTCCCGATGCCGCCCGCACCGGCGATGGCCGACACCACGACGGTTCGGCCGGTGAGGCCGTCCACGGGGATCAGCCGGTCCAGCAGCGCCAACTCCTCGCCGCGACCGGAGAATTGGGCGAGGTCGGGCGGGAGCTGACGGGGCACCGGAACGGCCGGTCTACCGGCCGCGGGCGGGTAGAGGTCGTCGGTTCCGACGAGTATCCGCTGGTGCAACTCCCGAAGCTTCAGACCAGGGTCGACTCCCAACTCGTCGGTGAGCAGTTCCTTCACAGCTCGGTAGGTGGCCAATGCCTCGGCCTGCTGGTCGGAGCGGTACAGCGCGAGCATCAACTGCGCCCAGAATCGCTCCCGCAACGGGTGCCGACGGGTCAGCGACCGCAACTCGGCGACCAGACCGGTGAGCCTGTTCGCGTCGAGATCCGCTTCCACCCGGCGTTCCAACACCTCGAGTTGCTCGTCCAGCAAGAACGGAACCTCCTCGCGGTGAAGCGAGTCGGACGACACGTTCGACAACGGGTGACCACGCCACAACGCCAACGCGTCGACGAAATCCCCCGACGCCACCAGCACCCGGAACCTGTACAGGTCGAGCATCTCGGGATCGAGTTGGGCGAAGTACCCCTCAGCGGAGGTCCGCACGCAGTTGGCCGCGCCCAACGCCTGCCGCAGACGGGTAACCACCATCTGCAACGTCGCCTTCGTCCGGGCCGGGTTCGGCGGCGAACCGCCCCAAAGCCGGTCGACCAGTTCATCGACGGGCACTGCCACGTTCGCCCGGAGCAGCAGCGTCGCCAGCAGTGCACGAGCACGGCCGAGCGGAAGCGGAACCGGCCTGCCGTCGAACAGGACCTCGAGTGGTCCCAGAACCCTGAACTCAGCCCCCATCAGGTGCCCTCCCGTACCCCGTCGAGCAAGCATATTGGCACGTGACCAGAGTGTGAGCGCCGTGTGAGCGGTGAGGTGCAGAGTAGTCCTCGTTCACCGCGGCAGAGTTGCCACCAGCGGAAACACCGGTTGCCACGGTAAGGGGGGATCCGGTTTCCGCTGGAGACGCGAGCAGGTGTGGGAATCCCAAAGGGGGGTGATTCCCACGCTCTGGGAGCGTTGCGGTGACGAACGTGAGAGACCCGATCCCGCGGATCGGCCGGTGCTCCCCCACTGGTCGACTCGCGGGTCTTGGGTTTGGCCGACCCCAGCCGGCCAACCAGGAGGGCCCGC
>JBDSAJ010000881.1:0-4478 GCA_039922235.1 Umezawaea sp. | reverse complement strand
GGTGACCGGCCGCATCAGGTCATCGCTCTCGTACTGGATCGAACTGGTGTCCACCGACACCCCGGCGCAGAACCGTTTGAAGCCCTCGGGAAGCCGCGGCGACCACAAGACCGTGAGGTTGGGTTCCGGTGCGGGACCGAGGTTGTAGAGGGTTTGCAGGAACCGGAAGCTGGTGCGGGTGACGAGCGGACGCCCGTCCTCGCCCAGGCCGCCGATGCTCTCGGTGACCCACGTCGGGTCGCCGGAGAACAGCTCGTCGTAGGCCGGGGTGCGCAGGAACCGCACGATCCGCAGCTTGATCACCAGGTCGTCGACCAGTTCCTGCGCCTGTTCCTCGGTCAACCGCCCGGCGTCGAGGTCGCGCTGGACGTAGACGTCCAGGAACGTCGAGGTCCGTCCCAGCGACATCGCCGCGCCGTTCTGCTCCTTCACCGCCGCGAGGTAGGCGTAGTACAGCCACTGCACCGCTTCACGGGCGGTCGTCGCCGGACCGGAGATGTCGTCGCCGTAGCCGGCGGCCATCAGCCGCAGCTCCTCCAGCGCCCGTACCTGCTCGGCCAGTTCCTCCCGGTCGCGGATCACCGCTTCAGTGGAGGGAACCACGTCCAGCAGAGCCCGTTCCGCCTTCTTGGCGGCCACGAGCCGCTCCACGCCGTAGAGCGCGACCCGCCGGTAGTCGCCGATGATCCGACCGCGCCCGTACGCATCCGGCAGTCCGGTGATGATCCCGGCCCGACGAGCCCGCAGGATCTCCTCGGTGTAGGCGTCGAACACACCGTCGTTGTGGGTCTTGCGGTACTTGGTGAAGGTCTCCCGCACCACCGGGTCCATCTCGTAGCCGTAAGCGTCGAGACTCGCCTGCACCATCCGCAGGCCACCGTTGGGCATGATCGCGCGCTTGAGCGGCGCGTCGGTCTGCAGACCGACGATGATCTCGGCGTCCCGGTCGAGGTAACCGGGTCCATGCGAGGTGATCGATGAGGGGGTGTGCGTGTCGATGTCGAGGACACCGCGCTCGCGTTCCTGAGTGAACAAGCCCTTCAGACCGTTCCACAGGCTCGTGGTCCGCTCGGTCGGCCCGCTCAGGAAACCCGCATCCCCTTCGTAGGGCGTGTAGTTGGATTGGATGAACCCGCGCACGTCGACGCCACTGCGCCAGTCTGCACCGTGAAATCCGCGCCAGGCATCGAGACGTTCCTCGGTGGTGGTCACGCCATCACCACCATCGAGCTTCTCGCCTGACCGTCGACCAGCGTTGTCATGTTGCCCCTCCTCTGATCTCGTTCACCCATTCGATCTTCCGGCCGGTGCGCACCCGTTCACAGAGCCCGAGGTCCCATCGCACTCGGGCGAAGGTCCTGAGCCCGGACTCCCTGCCGCTGGTGGGGATCAGCGCTCTTCGGGTTGCACCAGCGCGCGCACCAGTGCCACTGCTTGGACCACGAGCGCGATGGACACCGCCACGCCCACCATGGGCAACGCGATCCGCGCGATGGTCGCCCAGTCGACCGCGGGGTCGGCGAAGTCGAACGGGAACACGGCCCACGTCTGCCACAGGACGGCCAAGGCGACCGCTGTGGTCAACACGTCACCGAGCAGGACCACCGGGCGCCGTGGGATGGCCAGGCACACCAGGTTGACCACGATCCCCACCGCCAGACCGATGTCGACCACCCGGACCACGTCACCGGCCTGCTCGGTCAAGAACGGGACGACCTGCCAACCCGGTGACACGTTGATCAACACCAGCAGGACCACGTCGATCAGTGCGGCGATGAGGTAACCGGCCCGCTTCGCCCGCCCACGGACCGATCGGGCCGCCGTGCTCGTCATGGTCGCCTCCGTGCGGTGCGCCGCCCCCCCCCAGTCCGGTCGACTGGTGGAACACCTCCGCCTTCGAGCGTGCGCGTTCCAGCGGATAGGAGGAAGGGCTCAAGGAACCTGCTGACACGGGACTTCCGACTGCGGCAGCGGTGCGCGCATCGGCGAAAACTCTGTTCTGAACAGGTCACGACGATGAGGAGTCACGGTGAAGGAAGCAGTCGTCACGAAGTTGGGCGCCCCGCTGGAGATCCGCGAGGTGCCGGTGCCGGAACCCGGCGTCGGCCAGGTCCGCGTGCGGATGGAGGCGTCGGGAATCTGCCACACCGACATCCACGCCGCGCACGGCGACTGGCCGGTGAAGCCGACACCGCCGTTCGTACCGGGGCACGAGGGCGTCGGTGTGGTCGAGGCGGTCGGTACCGGTGTCGACACCACGCGCATCGGTACACGGGTGGCGATCCCGTGGCTCGGGTACGCCTGCGGGGAGTGCTCGTACTGCGTGTCCGGGTGGGAGACGCTGTGCGAGCAGCAGCAGAACACCGGCTATTCGGTCGACGGCTGCTACGCGGAGCACGCGCTGGCCGACGCCCGCTACGTCGTCCCCGTGCCCGAAGGAGTGTCCAGCATGGACGCGGCACCGCTGACATGCGCCGGTGTCACCACGTACAAGGCCGTCAAGGTGGCCGGGGTGCGGCCCGCTGAGCGGGTCGCCGTGTTCGGCATCGGCGGACTGGGCCACCTGGCGTTGCAGTACGCCCGGATCGCCGGTGGATTCACCGTGGCGGTCGACGTGGAGGACGCCAAACTGGACCTGGCCCGTCGGTTGGGAGCCGACCACACCGTCAACGCCGCCACCTCCGACCCGGTAGCGGAGATCCAGGCACTGGGTGGCGCCGACGTGGCCATCGCCCTCGCGGCGTCACCCCGGAGCTTCGAGCAGGCCTTCGCGTCCCTGCGGCGCGGTGGGCGGCTGGTGTGCGTCGGGCTGCCCGCGAACGGTCGGCTGGAGCTGCCGGTGTTCGACGTGGTGCTCAAGGGCATCAGCGTCATCGGTTCGATCGTGGGCACGCGGGCCGATCTGGCCGAGGTGTTCGCGCTGCACGCCGCAGGCCGAACCGAGGTGGTGGCCGAGACGCGCAAGCTGGAGACGATCAACGAGTCGTTCACCGAGGTGCTGGCCGGGAAGGTGCCGGCTCGACTGGTCATCGAGTTCTGACAGTGGCGGAGTCCGTGGTGGTGCTACCGGCGGGTCGACCGAGGTCGGACTGATCGCCCTGACTGTTCGGGACGTGAACTGGCCGACCTGTCGGTGGCACCCAGCTGGGGCGAGGGGTGGCGGTGAAGCCCGACGCGTCAGGCGAAGGGCTTCGCCCCGAGCAGCGTGGTGCTGGTCGATGTTCAGAGGACGGTGGCTCCGACGAGCTGTCCGATGCCGAAGGTCACGAGCATGGCGAGTGCTCCGCCGAGGACCAAGCGGGCGACGGCGGCAGGTTTGCCCGCAGTACCCAGTTGGGCGCTCACAGCGCCGGTCACAGCCAACGCGAGCAGCACCACGGCGAAGGTGACGGCGATCCTCGCGTCCGGTGGTGGCAGCAGGATCGCGACGAGGGGGAGCAGCGAGCCGAGGACGAACGCGACCGCCGAGGCGCCTGCGGCGTGCAGGGGATTGGTGAGGGAGTGGGGGTCGATGCCCAGTTCGGCGTCGGCGTGCGCGGCGAAGGCGTCGTGCTCGGTCAGCTCTTCGGCGACCTGTCGGGCCGTCGCGTGCTTGAGGCCCTTCGCCACGTACAACGCGGTCAGCTCATCGAGCTCCTCGTCGGGGTACAGGTCGAGTTCGGAGCGTTCCTTGGCCAGAAGGGATCGTTCGGTGTCGCGTTGGCTGCTCACCGACACGAACTCACCCAGGGCCATCGAAACGGCGCCCGCGACGACTCCCGCTATGCCCGCGGTGAGGATCGTCCCGCTGGCCGTGGTGGCACCGGCCACGCCCACCACAAGTCCTGCGGTCGACACGATGCCGTCGTTGGCGCCCAACACGCCGGCGCGCAGCCAGTTCATCCGGCGTGACAACCCACCGTGATGCGCCTCGCCCTCGTGCTCACCGGAGTTGTCCGTCGGTATCCCATCCGGCGTGTTCATCCAAGGCCCGACTCATAGGACATGGCATGACCGTAGGGCGTTCATCGAATCGCCACCAGCAAGGAAAGGCTGTGCTGCATTGGGATCCCGCTCGGGAAGGCCACGACACAGCTCCAAGGCAGCGACCGGAAAGCTCCCGGCAAAGCCAAGAAGAGCGGCTGATCGTTCTCACCGTGCTTTGCTCAACCGGCTGGCCCGTTCAACCACTTCTCCTGGTACACGCGCCAGTAGTCGGGGTCTTGGCAGACGCAGATTTCCCTGGGGTCCTTGCAGGCCGGTTGGGTGGGTTGAGCGGCGGAGCTCCGGAGGACGTTGAAGCGTGTGATCTGCGTTGTGCCGGGGTCCACACCTGCCGCTCGGCGAACCAGACGAACCGCCAGCAGAACTCTGTCTCGTACCGGGACGTTCCTATAGATTGTCAAGCGGCAAGAGCAAGATCTTTTAGGTCCGCTCGAAGTGTGTAGTAAACCTCCCGGGCGATGTATCGTTTGAGACACCGCATGATGTCCTTTTTA
>JBDSAJ010000880.1:0-4663 GCA_039922235.1 Umezawaea sp. | reverse complement strand
ACCGAAGCTAGCCAGTCCGCCTGCCTACGCGCACATAGAAATGTTTGTGACTCAAGTCACCAGGCCTGCGCAGGCGCCGGGTGGTGGGAGGTCGCCGGCCGCGAACCTGCCCGGCGAGACGCCCATGACGTCCCGGAACTCGGCCGTCATGTGGGACTGGTCGTAGTAGCCCGCCTCGGCCGCGAGGCTCGCCAGCCCGCCTGACCCGGCGCCCTTGAGCACGGCGCGGACGCGGGCGATGCGAGCGAAGTGCTTGGGCGAGACGCCGACGGCTTCGGTGAACACCGCCCGCAGGTGCCGCTCGCTGACGTTGAGGTCGTGCGCGGTGGCGCGCACGGGCCGGGAGCGCAGCAGCGGCACCGCCGCGCGCACCAGGTCGCCCCGGTCGTCACGGGTCGACCGGCGGAGCAGCGCGTCGCGAACGGCCGTGACGTCGGCGGAGTCCCGCTCGCCCCAGAACTCCCGCAGCGGGACGACCCGGTCGACCACGTCCCGCACCGGCCGCCCCAGCAGCGCTCCGGCCCGGCCGGGCTGGAGGCGGATCATCACGCAGGACCGGAACTCCTTCGGGACGTGGTAGCGGGCTCGGGTCCGGGGACCGATGACCACGAACGCGCCGTCGCGCAGCGCCAGGGTCGTGGCGTGGTCGGGTTCGGCGAGCACGGCGTTCTCGACCGCGGCACCCGGTGTCGCGACGATGACGCGCGCGATCAGCGGCCGCAGCGCGTCGGGCACCCGGAGGACCTGTTCGTCGAAGCTCACGCCGCCAACGGTAGGCGGATCAGCCGGTTCCAGGTGTGCCGAAACGTCCTATCGAGCGGACCGGTCCGGTCGGCACCGTTGCGGCATGATCCTGATCACCGGTGCCACCGGCACCATCGGCCGCGAAGTCGTCCGGCTGCTGGCCGAGCGCGGCGTCGCACTGCGCGCCATGTCCCGCAAGCCCAGCGGTCCCGACGGCGTGCGGGCGGACTTCGACGACCCGGCGTCGCTGCGCCGTGCGGCCGACGGCGTCGACGCCCTGTTCCTGTTGACCGCTCCCGCTACCGCGACCTCGCGGCACGACCTGGCCATGCTCGACGCGGCACGGGCCGCTGGGGTGGCGAAGGTGGTGAAGCTGTCGGCCATCGGGACTGGCTCGACCACCGACGACGGGCACGTCATCGGCCGGTGGCACCTCGCGGGTGAGGAGGCGGTGCGGGGCAGCGGGATGGCGTGGACCGTCCTGCGCCCCTCCAGCTTCGCCTCGAACGTCCTGCGGTTCGCCGCGGAGGGCAGGCTCGCCAACCTGACCGGGGACGGCAGGCAGGGCGTGGTCGACCCGCGGGACGTGGCCGCGGTGGCGGTCGAGGCGCTGACCTCCCACGTCCACAGTGGACAGATCTTGACGCTGACCGGCCCCGAGCTGCTGAGCGTGCCGGAGCAGGCCGCTGTGCTCTCGCGGGTGCTCGGCAGGCCGGTCGACACCGTCGAGGTGCAGCCGGAGCACCTGCTGGGGTCGGGCATGGACCGCGCGGCCGCCGACGAGGTCGCCGTCGGCACCGCGTGGGTGCGCGAGGGCCACAACGCGGTCGTGACCGAAGACGTCCAACAGGTGCTGGGCCGTCCGCCCACGCGCTTCGCCGACTGGGCGCGGGAGCACGCCGCGCTGTTCGGGTGAGCGGGATCAGCCGCCCATCTCGTCCGGCACGAGGTCGGGTGCGACGCGGACCTCGCCGACGGTGAGATCACCGGTGGCGGCCGGGACCGCGCCGACGACCGGGAGCCGCACCGAGGTCCACGCGAGGTCGAGCGTGACCTTCGGGAGCCTGGCCGGGGCGTTGATCTGGCTGGTGTCCGCACCGGCGACGACCAGGCCGAGCCGGTGCCCCTGCCGGACGATGTGGTCCGTTGTGGACAGTCGGAAGGTCATCGTGTACTTGGCGCCCGGCACGAGGGTGGTCGGGGTCGTCAGCGACGAGTGGTTGGCCAGGTCCGCCCAGCCGCGGGCGATGATCTCGGCGCCGACCGACGTGGTGGTGGTCTCGGTGTCGCGGTAGCAGGCGTCGTCGCCAGTGCGGCTCTCGCCCCAGCAAGACTCGGTGGTGAGCGTGCGGATGCCTTCCCCGCTGCGGATCGTGGCGGGGCCGTAGTCGACCAGGAACGCCGAGAGGTGGGCGGTCGACGTGGACGGGGACGCCCCGACGGTCAGGGTGGTGATGCCGGAGATCCGGAGGTCGGCGGTCAGCGCGCCGGTGCGGTACAGCGCCCTGGCAGTGGAAGTGCTGTCCGGCGAGGTGATCCAGCCGCTCGCGGTCCCGCTGCCGTTGTCGGTGAACGCGCTCGTGCCGGTGGACGCCGTCGTGGTGAGGGCGCCCGTGGTCGACGGGTAGAAGGTCCGCAGCGCCGTGCCCGCGGGCGGCCAGCTCTGGTCCTGGGTCCAGGTGTCCGGGGTGCGCTCGATGCTCGCCTGCGGCTCGGTGTCGATGCCGTTCGGGACGTCCAGCAGGTAGTGGTCGAACCAGCGGTGCAGGGTGTCCACCCACTGGCCCCTGCGGAAGTCGAACGGGTCGACGTGGCCGGTCTGGGAGAGCCACAGCTTGCGCGGGGTGCTCGCGGGCAGGGCGTTCCACCACTGGCCGTAGTTCAGCGTCTTCACGTTGAGGTCGGCCTGGCCGTGGACGGCGAAGACGCTCGCCTTGACGTTGGCGGCGTTGCGGACGAAGTCGCGCTGGATCCACATCGGGGTCACGTCGCCGTTCGACGGCGAGCCGTTGGTCATCTCGGTGCGGACGGCCGCGCAGAGGGATCGGGCGTTGGTGTTCTCGTGGCCGGAGGCGAGGCTCGTCGGGGTGCCGAAGCTCCGGAAGGAGACGCCGTCGGAGCGGAACCAGTCGTACCAGGAGCTGATGGCGGCGATGGGGACGATGGTCCGGAGACCCTCGACCCCGGTCGCGGCCACGCCCTGGGTGATCGTGCCGTCCCAGGACTTGCCGATCATGCCCGTGGCGCCGGTGGACCACGACGCGGTGACCGCTGTGCCGCCGGTGACGGTGGTGTGGCCCGCGGCGCGGCCGTTGAGCCAGTAGATCACGGACTTGCCCGAGGCGATCTCGGCTCGGCCGCCGGTGTCGAGGCAGCCCCTGGAACGGGAGGTGCCTGCGAAGTCGACCAGCACCACGGCGTAGCCGCGTGGGACGAAGTAGTTGTCGTAGAAGAGGGGGAACTTGACGGGCGAACTTGCCGCGTCGTAGGTCTTTCGTTCGCTTTCGTTGCCTCGGCCCGCGGACTGGTAGTACGGGCTGGCGTCCATGATCACGGGGACTTTTCGGGTGGTGGCTGGGCGGATGATGTCCGCGGCCACTCGGTCTTGGATGCCGTCTTGGTCCAGGTCCAGGCCGGTGTCTACGTAGACGGTTTCGCGGATCGCGTCGGCTAGGGGGTGGAGGGGTTGGGTTACGCCGTCTCGCAGGGTGAAGGCGGGTGGGGTGGCGGTTGCTGGGGTTACTCCGGCGGTGAAGGCCAGGAGGGTGACGATCACACCGATTAGCGATCCGCGACGCGCCATGGTGTGGAGGTTACGAATGATGCCTGGAGGGTGGTTAGGGCCGAAAGTCTTGTGGGGGTTCGTCGCTGGAGGTTTCGTCACTGGGGTGGGCGGGTTTGGTCGGGGTCCGGGTGGGCGGATGGGTGGGGCTGGGCAGCGGGAATGCTCTTGTTTTGCGGCCGAACGGACTAGGCGGCTGCGCGTTCGGGGGTGCCGTTTTTTGTCGGACCCCTTGAGTAACGTCAGGGTCGGGTCAGCGCTTGATCGTGCGGAGGGAGCGGGGTCATGGACACCATCAGCGTTACGGCGTTGTCGTTCACCGAGTACGTGATGAGTGGGCAGCGGGGGCGGATCAGCATCCTGGGTGAGCAGCGGGCGATGTACCTCGCTGAGGATTTGCGGATGTGCGGGTTCTACAACCCGGTGCGGGATGCGATGCGTCGGGCTGTGTCGTCTGCTGATCCTGAGGGTGAGATGCGGGCGGCGGTGTTGAGCGCTAACCGGAATGGGCAGTTGAGGGCGTTCGAGGAACTGGCCGACGGGTTTCTGCCGTGGTTGCGCAAGGCGCGGGTGACAGGGGTGCCGGTGTCGGCTGCGCGGTGGAGTGCTGGGGATTTGACGTTGAAAGTGCGGCCGCATCTGGGGTTGCGGATGGCGGATGGGTCGTTGGGGGCGGCGTTGGTGTACGTGAAGGAGGCGCCGTTGACTCGGGAGGCTGCGACGGTGGGGTTGCGGATACTGCAGCAGACGATGGAGGAGACGTTGCCGGGCGGGGAGCCGATGGTGCTGGATGCGCGGCGGGGGAAGGTGTTTCGGTTGGGGAAGAGGACGAACATCGGGAAGTTGGATGCGTTGATTGCGGCTGAGTCTGCTGGGTATGTGATGCATTGGAGGTTGAGTGCTTGAGGGGGTCCTGGGTGTCGTCGGGGTGCGGTCGGCAACATTGGGGTGTGGCCTAGGGATGGCACGGTCGCCAACGTCGGGGTGTGGCCGATTTGACTCAATGCCAGTAAGAACTCCTAACAGAGTGTGGTTGGTCGGGAATGAAGATCGACTGGTCTGTGTTACGCCTGTGCTACCTGGGACTGGAGGTACACGACGGCTCAACGCAGACCGTGGGAGATCGACGACCAACTG
>JBDSAJ010000879.1:0-5947 GCA_039922235.1 Umezawaea sp. | reverse complement strand
CTTTCCCTGCGCGGTCAGGGCCAAGCCCGCGACGAACCCGGCGAGCATGACCGACACGCCGACGAGCTGGGCCAGTCCCGCGAGTCCGAACAGGATGATCAACTGGATGCGCAGCTCGACGCCGAAGCCACCGGATTCCGCCGGCTGAACCCAGGGACCAAAGACCCTGATTCCATGCGACCTGTGCGGGTGTGCGCCCGGTTTCGTCCGGGACACGCTGGGTCGGACCCCTCGCAGCCGCGGTTGGTCGATGACGGCGCAAGGGAGTTCCCGTGAGCACACCAGTCCTCGACACGACACCGGTCGCACCGCCGGGCCAGGACAGGCCACCGCGGAAGTCCGGCACGTTCGGCCTGCCGACCGCCACCGCGCTGGTGATCGGCTCGGTGATCGGCACCGGGGTGTTCGGCCTGCCGACCGCCCTGGCCGCGTTCGGGCCGATCAGCCTGGTGGCGTTCGTCCTCGTCACGATCGGCGCCTTGGCGCTGGCGCTGACGTTCGGTGCGCTGTCCAAACGGGTCCGCGGCTCCGGTGGACCCTACGTCTACGCAAGGGAGGCCTTCGGCGAGTTCGGCGGCTTTCTCACGGCGTGGTGCTACTGGATCACCGCGTGGGCGGGCAACGCGGCCATCGTGGTGGCGTTGGTCGGGTACGCCGAGGTGTTCGTCAACACCGACCACGTCGTGGGCTGGTCGATCGCCATCGCCATGGTAGGACTGTGGATTCCCACTGTGATCAACCTGTCCGGCCTGCGGAACATGGCCGTGACGCAGATCGTGACGACGGTGCTGAAGTTCCTGCCGCTGCTGTTCATGGCCACCATCGGGCTGCTGTTCATCAAGACCGCCAACTTCGGGCCGTTCAACGCCAGCGGCACCTCCGTCGGCGGCGCGATCTCCGCCGCGGCAGCCATCGCGTTGTTCAGCTACATCGGCATCGAGACCGCCTCCGTCGCTGCGGGCCGGGTGCGCGACCCGCAGCGCAACGTCGGCCGCGCCACCGTGCTGGGCACCATCGGCTGCGCGGTCGTCTACATCCTCGGCACCCTCACGGTGTTCGGCACCGTGCCCAACGCGGCGTTGCAGGTCTCGACGGCGCCGTTCACCGCGTCGGCGGATGCGATCTTCGGCGGCCATTGGGCCGGGCAGGCGGTGGCGGTCGCCGCCGTGGTCTCCGGACTCGGTTCGTTGATCGGCTGGACCCTGATCATCGGCGAGATGCCGTTGGCCGCGGCGAAGGACCGGCTGTTCCCGGAGCGGTTCGCCCGCACCCGCCGTGGTGTGCCGGTGTTCGGGATCGTCAGCTCCACCGTTCTCGCCACCGTGCTCACCGTCGTCAGTTACACCAGTTTCGACCAGGTGTTCACGACGTTGGTGCTGCTCTCGGTGTTCACCGCTGTGGTGCCCTACCTGTTCAGCGCGGGCGCTCAGTTGTACTGGCTGCTGGCCCGTGGCAAGCAGATGCGGTGGCCGCACCTGGTGCGTGACTGCGGGGTGTCCGCGCTGGCGCTGGTCTTCTCGTTCTGGGCGCTCGCGGGCAGTGGCTACCAGGCCGTCTACTACGGCGTCATCTGCCTGCTGCTCGGTCTGCCGCTCTACATCTGGCTCAAGGTCGGACACCGCGAGTACGGCGAGGCCCCGGCAGTGCCGGCTGACGCCAAGCCGGTGTGAACGGCGGAGGGCGTCGCGCCCTGTCCACGAAGGACGTTGTCCTCTGCTGGTCGTCGGTTCCGCGGTACAGGCTCGGAGCCATGACCCGGACACCGCCCAGGACCGACAGCGAACTGAAGAACGTCCTCGTCGACGAGTTGAGGTGGATCCCCGACGTCGACAGCACCCACATCGGCATCGCGGTCAACGGCGGAGCCGTGACGCTGTCCGGTGAGGTGGACAGCTACCCGGAAAAGCTCCTCGCCGAGAAGGCGGTGATGCGGGTGAGGGGCGTCACCGCCATCGCCCAGGAGATCACGGTTCGCGATCCGGGGGCTGGGGTGAGCGATACCGACATCGCCAGGGAAGCGGGCGAAGCGTTGCGGCGCGCCGTCGACGTGCCCGAGACGGTGCGGGTGTCCGTCCACGACCACGTCATCACCCTGTCCGGAGATGTTCAAGGGCAGTTCGAGCGTTCGGCCGCGGCTCGGGCGGTCCGCTACACCAGGGGCGTCAGGTCGGTCACCAGTTCCATCGTGATCCGGAGCGCGGCCTCGACCAAGGGCATCAAGACCGCCATAACCGCAGCGCTGGTGCGCAGCGCCCTGTTGGAGGGCCTGAACATCACGGTGACACCGCGCGAAGCGGGCGAGGTCGAACTGGAGGGCGCCGTCCGCTCGTGGACCGAGCACCGCCAAGCAGAACTCGTCGCCTGGTCCGCGCCGGGCGTCACGACCGTCGTCAACAACCTGCGAGTCCAGTACTGAACTCCGCCCACTTTCGAGGAGAGACCATGACCCGCGCGCTCGGAGTGCACTCGGAAGTCGGCACGCTGCGACAGGCCATCGTCCACCGCCCAGGGCTCGAACTGAGCCGCCTCACCCCGAGCAACTGCGACGAACTGCTGTTCGACGACGTCCTGTGGGCGGCCAGAGCCCGAGAGGAGCACGACACCTTCACCCGAGTTCTGCGCGACCACGACGTCGTCGTGCACCACACCGACGTCCTGCTCGCCGAGACGCTCGCCCTGCCGGAGGCGAAGGCGTTCGTGCTGGACCGGGTCTGCACCCCCGAACTCGTAGGACCCACGCTGGTCGAACCGCTGCGGGAGTTCGCCGAGAAGGTCGACCCGGCCGCGCTGGCCGAGTTGCTGATCGGGGGAGTGACCCGCGCCGACCTGTCCCCGCTGGACGTGCACAGCCTGCGCTGGTCGACCCTGGGGCTCGACGACTTCGTGCTGCCCCCGTTGCCCAACACGCTGTTCCCCCGCGACAGCTCGGCCTGGGTCTACGGCGGTGTGACCATCAACCCGATGGCCAAGCCTGCCCGGCAACGTGAAACGCTGCACTGCCGCGCCATCTACGGCTTCCACCCGCTGTTCGAGTCTCCCGAGTTCCCGTTCTACTACGGGGCCGACGACGAGAACCACCAGCCCGCCACCATTGAGGGCGGGGATGTGCTCGTCCTCGGCCGCGGCGTCGTGCTCATCGGGATGGGGGAGCGCACCACCGCCATGGGCGTCGAGATCCTGGCCCAGCAACTGTTCCGCGCCGGCCAGGCCACCACCGTGATCGCCGTGCAACTGCCCCGGTCGCACGCGTTCATGCACCTGGACACGATCCTCACGATGATCGACGTGGACACCTTCGTCCGCTACCCCGGCCTGCACCCGAAGTCGCTGCGCACCTGGCTGATCACCCCCGCCGATCCGCAGGAGGTCGTCGAACGGGCCTCCGGTGGGCTGCGCGTGGACCAGCGCGACGACCTGTTCACCACGATCGCCGACGCGCTCGGCATCGACGGGCTCCGCGTGCTGTGCGCCGACGAGGACGCGCGCGCCGCCGAACGCGAGCAGTGGGACGACGCCAACAACTTCCTCGCACTGGCGCCCGGCGTGGTCGTGGGCTACGAGCGCAACACCGTCACCAACACGATGCTGCGCGACCACGGCATCGAGGTCGTCAGCATCCCCGGCAACGAACTCGGCCGCGGTCGTGGCGGAGCCCGCTGCATGACCTGCCCCATCCAGCGCGACGGCATCTGACACCCCCTCGACAGCGAAGGAACTCCCATGCGCCACCCCGGTTCACTGCTCCGAGAACTCGACCTCGACAAGGCCCGCTTCCTCGCACTGGTCGCACTGGCCGCGGACCTCAAACGCGCCAAGAAGGCAGGCACTGAGCGGAAGTCGTTGACGGACAAGAACATCGCGCTGGTGTTCGAGAAGACCTCCACCCGCACCCGGTGCGCGTTCGAAGTCGCGGCCCACGACCAGGGCGCGCACGTGACCTACCTCGACCCCGCGGGCACGCACATGGGCCGTGACGAGTCCGTGCCCGACACCGCGAAGGTGCTGGGCCGCATGTTCGACGGCATCGAGTTCCGCGGCTTCGCACAGGACACGGTCGAACAGTTGGCCGACAACGCCGGGGTCCCGGTGTGGAACGGGCTCACCGACTCCTGGCACCCCACGCAGATGCTCGCCGACGTGCTGACCATGACCGAGCACCACCCCGGCCCGGTCGAGCGGATCAGCGTCTGCTTCCTCGGTGACGGCCACAACAACGTCGCCCGGTCCCTGCTGATCACGGGGGCGTTGCTCGGCATGGACGTCCGCATCGCCGCACCGCGTGACCTCCAGCCGCCCGCCGACGTCGTGGCCACCGCCCAGGACCTCGCGAAGACCAGCGGAGCGAAGATCCTGGTCACCGAGGACGCCGAGCTGGGCGTGGACGGTGTCGACTTCGTCTATACCGACGTGTGGGTGAGCATGGGCGACTCGCCGGAGCAGTGGGACGTGCGAGTGCCGCTGCTGACGCCGTACCGGGTCACCGAGGCCCTGATGAAGGCCACCGGCAAGCCCGACACGAAGTTCCTGCACTGCCTGCCCGCCATCCACGACCGCACCACCGTCATCGGCGAGCACCTGCACGAGCGCTACGGGCTCGACGGCGCCGAGGTCACCGACGAGGTGTTCTCCTCACCGCGGTCGATCGTCTTCGACCAGGCCGAGAACCGGCTGCACACCATCAAGGCCGTCCTCGTCGCCGGATTGGCGCCGTGACATGCGGATCGTGATCGCGCTCGGCGGCAACGCCCTGCTCTCCCGCGGCGAGAAACCCGATGCCGCCATCCAGTTGCACCACGTGCGGGCGGCGGCTGAGGCCCTCGCTCCGCTCGCGGCGGACCACGACCTGGTGATCTGCCACGGCAACGGCCCCCAAGTCGGTCTGCTCGCGCTGGAGAGCCAAGCCGACACGTCGCTGAGCCGTCCGTACCCGCTGGACGTGCTCGGTGCACAGACCCAGGGGATGATCGGCTACTGGCTGACACAGTCGCTGCGCAACGCTGGGGTCCGTCGGCCGGTGCTCGCCGTCATCACCCAGACCGTGGTCGCCGCGGCGGACCCGGCGTTCACCACCCCCACGAAGTTCGTCGGTCCCGTCTACCCGGAAGGGGAAGCGCGACGGCTCGCCGAAGCGCACGGCTGGAAGATCGCGGCGGACGGCGCGCACTGGCGCCGGGTCGTCGCGTCACCGGAGCCGCTGCGCCTGGTCGAGGCGGACTCCATCGCACGACTCGTGGACGCGGGCAGCGTCGTGGTGTGCGGCGGTGGCGGGGGAGCGCCCGTGGTGGACGACGGTGACGGGCGGCTCAGCGGAGTGGAGGCGGTGGTGGACAAGGACCTCACCGCGGCCTTGTTGGCGATCGACCTGAAGGCGGACCGACTGGTCCTGCTCACCGACGTCCCCGCCGTCGTGCGGAACTTCGGCACATCGGACGCCCAACCCCTGCACACCCTCGACCTCGACGAACTGGCACACCTGAAGTTCGCCGCCGGGTCCATGGGCCCGAAGGTCGAGGCGTGCCGCAGGTTCGTCGAGGCGACCGGTCACGCGGCCGCCATCGGCTCCTTGACCGCCGCGGCCGCCGTGCTGGACGGAACGGAGGGGACCACCGTGGTCAGCGCTCCCACAACGTCTCCCTGAGCCACCCCGCGGCGGGCAGGCCGAGCCTGCGGGCGTCACGGGCGAGGACCGTCGTGCAGACGGTGATCATCACGGCGAAGAGGGCGACGACCGGCCAGTCCGGCTGCCCGCTGTCGAGCAGGATCGCGATGGCCATCGCGGAGATGGCCAACCCGAGCGTCACGACCTTGACCAGCACCACCGCGCCGAGGATCGGGGCGGCGACGTGGCCGCGCACGAGCGCTGTCCCGGTCGCCACCAGAGCGGGTAGGGCGAACGCGAGGTCGGCCACGTACACGGGGTTGGGCAGTTCGCCGGCACCGATGGTCC
>JBDSAJ010000878.1:0-9082 GCA_039922235.1 Umezawaea sp. | reverse complement strand
CGCGGCGCCTCTCGGAAAGCCTCGGCCTGCCGGTGCTGCTCGACAACGACGCCGCGGCGGCCGCCATCGGCGAGTACTGGATGGGTGCGGTGGACCCGTCCAGCACCTACGGCTGCATCTACATGGCGACCGGGATCGGCGGCGGGGTGGTGGTGGCCGGTGAGGTGTACCGGGGCAGCTCGTCGAACAGCGCGGAGATCGGCCACATCTCGATCGACGTCCACGGCGAGGAATGCCCGTGCGGCAACGTCGGGTGCCTGGAGAACTACGCGGGTCCGTCGGCTCTGGTCCGGCAGGCGTTGGCGAAACCGGGACTCGCCCGGCGGCTGTCGCTCGATCCGGACAGCGATGACTTCCTGACCGAGTTCGCGCGGATCGCGGCAGCCGCCAACGCAGGCGATCCCGAGGCCCGTGAACTCGTCGAGCGGTCGGCGCGCTACCTCGGGCATGCAGCGGTCACCGTGGCGGTCCTGTTCGACCTGGACGCGATCGTCCTGGCGGGACCGAGCTTCGCGGTGGCGGGTTCGATCTACCAGGCGGTGATCCAGCAGGAGATGGACCGCCGGTTGTTCGCCCGGCGGGCGCATCCGGTGCGGGTGGTGCCGTCGGTCAACGGATCGGACGCGGCGGCGATCGGCGGGGCGGTCCTCGTCCTGCAGAGCGAACTGACGCTCGGCAACGGCCGCTCCGAGAACGGGGCGCGCCCGGCACCCGCGGACGCTGCCGGGACACCCTGATCATTCGCCGCCGGTCCCCCACCCGGACTCACTTCCCGGTGGGCTTGAGACGCAGGAGGATCTCCGACTGGTCGGGGCTCGACCAGATCGCAGGGAAGGCGTACGGGTCGCTGTCCGTCGGCCAGCCGGTGAACTTGGCGTTGTGGTAGACGCTGATCGTGCCCTGGGTGAGGACCGGGATGTAGGGCATCGCCTGCTCGACGCGACTTTCGATCGTGTCCAGGTGGGGCTGTCGCGCGGCGGTGTCAGTGGGGTTGACGAGTTTGATCGCGTCTAGAGCCTGATCGACCTGCGGGTCGGAGAACCGGCTGACGTTCGGACCGGGTTTGGCGCCGACCTCGGCGGTCTGCGCGGTGTTGTAGAAGTAGTTGTAGAGGTAGTACGGGTCCGGCGCGGGGCCTTGGTAGAGCGAGTCGATGATCATCTGGTACCGGCCGCGGTCCCTGGCGTCGACGAACTCGTTCCAGGACACCTGCTGCAAGGTGAGTTTGATGCCTGCCCGCTGCAACTGCTGGCCCATCGTGTCCGCCGCCGTGATGTAGTCGGACCAGCCGGCGACGGCGCTCAGCGTCAACGACACTGGTTCGCCGTTCTTGGCGTAGATGCCGTCAGCGCCCTTGGCGTAGCCCGCGCTCTCCAGGGTCTGCTGTGCCTTCGCCAGGTCAGGTCGCATCGGAGCGATCCGGTTTTGCAGCTTGTCGGAGATCAGGGCACTGTCCCGGCGCGGCAGCAGGAAGCTCGGTGAGATGTCACTGCTGGTGTTCTCGAACGCCAGCGAGTTGAGCTGGGTCCGGTCGATGGCGTGGTAGATCGCCTGACGCACGGCCGGGTCCGTCTGAGGACCCTGGCAGCCCAGTGCGGAACTGCTGCACGTGAACAGCGCGATCTGGTTCAGGGGGGTGATGGCTGCCCGGTAGCCGGGGTAGTTCTTCTCCACGTCCTTGACGTCCGGCACGGGTCCGGTCTGCCAGTCGACCTGCCCGGCCTTGAGCGCGGCGGCGCCCGCCTGGTTGCCTGACAGCGCGAGGTAGCGGACCTTCTTGACGGCAGGCTCACCGCCCCAGTACTTCGGGTTCGCCTTGATCGTGTACGCCTGTGGTTTGAACTCCTCCAACAGATACGGGCCGGTGCCGACCGGGTCCTCCACCACGGTGACCGCCGGATCGGCGATGTCCTTCCACTTGTGCGCGGGCACCATGTACGTCTTGCCGAGGACCGACGGGCCGTCCGCGAACGACGGCCGGTCGAAGGTGATGATCACGTGCGTGTCGTCGACCGCCTCGGCCCGTCCGGCGTAGCCGGTGTTGTTCATGCCCTTGTGCTTGCTGATCATGTCGAGGGTGAACACGACGTCGGCGGAGGTGAACTTCTCGCCGTCGGACCAGGTCACGCCGCCTCGAAGGGTGATGGACAGTTGCGTGCCGTCCGCGTTCCAGTCGAACTCGGTGCCCAGCCTCGGCGTCGGTTCCGCGGCGCTGACGATGTTGTAGAAGAACAGGGTCTGGAAGATCGTCCCCGTCCCGCCGATGCTGGTCGGTGCGTACGGGTTGAAGTTGATCTGGTAGTCGCCTGCCTGGCCGGTGTACGCCACCAGCGTGGAACTCTCGGGTCCGGCTGATGTGCTTGACGGTCCGCAGCCCGCGGCCACGACCGCCGCGGCGAGCAGGACGGTTGCGGCGCGCATACCCGCGCCGGGACTCCTCGACACCATCACGACGTCCTCCTCGACGCGTTGCCCACCAGGCGTGCCAGGACACCGCCCGCCCCATTATTAAGTTGCCTCAGTAAGCCGTCAACAGCGAGCGCCCAGCGAGGGCGCAGTTGGCCGCAGCGCTCGTCTGCCCAGGTGATTGACTTACTTCGGCTGCCTGAGTAACCATCTGCATGGTCTTCCACCCTGCGTCGACCATCAAGGAAGAGGGCTGTCATGACGACCTCGAACCTGCACGACGGCTGGCGGCTGCGCGCCGTGGGAGGCCCGGTGCCGGAGGCCATCGCAGGTCGGGAAGTGCCCGCTCAGGTACCCGGCAGCACCCACCTCGACCTGATGGCCGCGAACGTCATCCCGGACCCGTACCTGGACAGCAACGAGGCGGCGCTGACCTGGTTGCACCGCGTCGACTGGCAGTACTCGACGACGTTCCAGGCGGAAGCGCCGCAGGTCGGCGAGCGGGTGGAACTGGTGTTCGACGGCATCGACACCGTCGCCACCGTCGAGTTGAACGGCGATGTGCTCGGCCACACCGCCAACATGCATCGCGGCTACCGCTTCGACGTCGGGCGATCGCTGCGCGACGGTGGCAACGACCTGATCGTGACGCTGCGGTCCGCGCTCACCCACGCCGAGGCGGCGGAGGCCGAACTCGGTTGGCGCCAGCGGGCGTACCCGCACCCGTACAACGCGATCCGCAAGATGGCCTGTTCCTTCGGCTGGGACTGGGGCCCTGACCTGCAGACCGCAGGCCTGTGGAAACCCGTGCGGCTGGAACGCTGGGACACCGCCCGGCTGACACGGGTGCGACCACTCGTCACCGTCGACGCCGACGGCACCGGCCGCGTCGACGTGCACCTGGAACTGGACCGCGCCGCGGATCGCGACTACACCGCGCTGGTCGCGGTCGGCGACCGCGTGGAACGAATGGCGATCACCGGCGACATCGCGCACGTCACCGTGCTCGTGCCGGACGCCCGGTTGTGGTGGCCGGTGGGCTACGGCGACCACCCGCTCTACGAGCTGACCGTCACGCTGCTGGCCGATGGCGGGGAGGTGGACGCCGTCCGGCGCCGGATCGGGTTCCGCACCGTCACCGTGGACACCGAACCGGACGAGTTCGGCACGCCGTTCGTCTTCATCGTCAACGGCAAGCGCGTCTTCGCCAAAGGTGCCAACTGGATCCCGGACGACCACTTCCTCACCAGGGTCACCCGCGAACGGCTCGACCGCCGGATCGACCAGGCCGTCGGCGCGAACATGAACATGCTGCGGGTGTGGGGCGGTGGCATCTACGAATCCGACGACTTCTACGAGGCCTGCGACGAACGCGGCATGATGGTGTGGCAGGACTTCCCGTTCTCGTGCGCTTACTACGCCGAAGAGGAGCCACTGCGCGGGGAGGTCGAGGCCGAGGCGCACGAGAACGTCACCCGCCTCGTCTCCCACCCGTCCCTCGTGCTGTGGAACGGCAACAACGAGAACCTCCCCGCCTACACGGACTGGGGCTGGGAAGAGGGCCTGGCGGGACGGAGTTGGGGCGGCGGTTACTACCACGAGCTGCTGCCCAAGATCGTCGAGGAACTCGACCCCACCCGCCCGTACGCGCCGGGCAGCCCGTACAGCCCCGGCGACCTGCCGCCCAACGACGCCCACCACGGCACCCGCCACGACTGGGAGGTCTGGAACTTCCTGGACTACACGCACTACCGCGACCACGTCCCGCGGTTCTCCGCCGAGTTCGGCTTTCAGGGGCCGCCGACCTGGGCCACCCTCACCCGATGGGTCCACGACGAGCCGTTGACGCCCACCTCGCCCGCGTTCCTGCTCCACCAGAAGGGGCACAACGGCAACGGCAACCTGGACCGCGGCCTCGCGCCACACCTGCCGGTGCCGACCGACTTCGAGCAGTGGCACTGGGCGACCCAGCTCAACCAGGCCCGCGCGGTGGCCTTCGGCGTCGAGCACTACCGCTCCTGGTGGCCGCGGACCGCGGGAGCACTGGTCTGGCAGCTCAACGACTGCTGGCCGGTCACCTCATGGGCCGCCATCGACAGCGACGAACGCCCCAAGCCCCTCTACTACGCCCTCAAGCACGCGTTCGCGCCTCGGCTGCTGACCGTCCAACTCCGCCAGGACAGGCCCACCCTGATCGCGGTCAACGACCACGACGAACCGTGGACGGGTGCGGTGCGCGTGACCCGGCAGGACTTCGCGGGCGAACCGCTGGCCACCGCCGAACTGCGCCTCAGCGTGCCGCCACGATCCACCGCGCTGCTGGACCTGGCCGACGACCTCCTCGAACCCGCCGACCCGACGAGCGAAGTGCTGGTCGCGACCGCGGGCGACGTCCGCGCGCACCACCTGTTCCGCGAAGACCTCGACCTCCGCTACGACCCGGCGCCGTTCACCGCCGACGTCACCCCCGTCGACGGCGGGTACCGCGTCGACGTGCGGGCCACCTCGTACGTCCGGGACCTCAGCCTGCTGGCCGACAAGGTGGCCGTCGACGCGGTCGTCGACGACATGCTCATCTCGCTGACCGCGGGCGAAGCGCACCACTTCATCGTGCGCACGTCGGAGGAGTTGCCCGAACCGGCCGCCCTGCTGCACCCGCGCGTGCTCCGCTGCGCCAATTCAGCGGCCCTGTCTGCCGGTTGACCGCTTCCGGAAGACACGGAGGCGGGCTGAACGTCACCCTGCACAAAGGAGTGCTGATGTTGAGAAGACTCAGAAAGCGCCGCACCGCGCTCGCCGCGCTGGCTGCCGCGGGATCCATCGCGTCCACGGTCCTGATGGCGGCGGCGGGCGGGGCGTGGGTGAGTGACGCGAACGCGGCGGCCGCGTTCGCCTGCCGGGTCGACTACGCGACCAACGACTGGGGCAGTGGGTTCGGCGCCAACGTGACCGTGGCCAACGTCGGTTCATCGGCGGTCAACGGCTGGACGCTGACCTACACCTACGCCGGCAACCAGACCCTGCAGAACGGGTGGAGCGGCA
Source organism: Umezawaea sp. (assembly GCA_039922235.1). GTDB lineage: Bacteria > Actinomycetota > Actinomycetes > Mycobacteriales > Pseudonocardiaceae > Umezawaea. Next base: position 3,634 of record JBDSAJ010000878.1, on the reverse strand, counting down.
CCTGGTCGCAGTCCGGCAGGAAGGTCACCGTCACCAACATGAGCTGGAACGCCACCGTCCCGGCGGCCGGCAGCGTCAGCACAGGGGCGAACTTCTCCTACAGCGGCAGCAATGCCAAGCCGACGGACTTCGCCGTCAACGGTGCCGCGTGCACCGGCACCGTCCCGACGACGACGACAACGACGACCACCACGACGACGTCCACTCCGCCGGTCGACGGTGTCGCACCGGCGCTGCACGTCTCCGGCAACAAGATCCTCACCGCGCAGGGCAAGCCGTACCGGCTGCTGGGCGTGGACCGCTCCGGCGGCGAGTTCGCCTGCGTGCAGGGCAAGGGCATGTGGGACGGCCCGGTGGACCAGGCCGCGGTGAACGCGATGAAGACCTGGAACATCCACGCGGTGCGGGTCCCGTTGAACGAGGAGTGCTGGCTGGGCGTCAACGGCTCGCCCGGCGGCGCCGCCTACCAGCAGAACGTCAAGGACTACGTGAACCTGCTGGTGGCGAACGGCATCAACGTGATCCTCGACCTGCACTGGACCTGGGGTGCCTACCCGAACGGGCCGGAGTGGCACTGCAAGGACGAGCACGCGGTGTGCCAGAAGCCGATGCCGGACGCGCAGTACACCCCGCAGTTCTGGGCAGGCGTGGCCGCCGCGTTCAAGGGCAACGACGCCGTCGTCTTCGACCTGTTCAACGAGCCGTACCCAGAGATCGCCAGCGACTGGGACAAGACCCTGGGCTGGCAGTGCTGGCGGGACGGCGGCACCTGCACCGGACTCCCCTACGAAGTCGCGGGCATGCAGGACCTGGTCGACGCGGTGCGGGCCACCGGTGCGACCAACGTCCTCATGCTGGGCGGCCTGGAGTGGGCCAACGACATGCGGGAATGGCTGGCCCACAAGCCGATCGACCCGTTGAACAACATCGCGGCGTCCTGGCACGCCTACAGCTTCAACGCCTGCGCCACCGAAACCTGCTGGGACGCCCAGATCGCCCCGCTCGCACAGCAGGTCCCGGTCGTGCTCGGCGAGTTCGGCCAGGACAACTGCGGCTTCGACTACATGCAGCGGCTGGTGACCTGGGCCGACGCGCACCACATGGGCTACCTCGCGTGGACCTGGAACCCGTGGGGGTGCAGCACGGGCGCCGTGCTCATCAAGGACTGGAACGGCACGCCCGAGCCCGGTGTCGGCGAGGGTCTCAAGGCCCACCTGCTCACCCAAAGCCCTTACGCAACCCCGTAACGACCAACGCCCACACGGGGTTGCCCGCTGCCGCAGGGCGGCGGGCAACCCCGCACGTTGTCCGCTGGTACTCCCGAGCACCAAGGAAGGTGTTCATGCGTCGCACGGTCACGCTGATCGTCTCGGCACTACTCCCCCTTTCCTTCGCCTTCACCACCCCGATCGCGGCAGGCGCCGAGCCTTCCAATGCGCCTGCCGCCGTGCTGTCCACCCCGCCGATGGGGTGGAACTCGTGGAACCAGTTCGGGTGCAACATCGACGAGAACCTCATCCGGCAGACCGCGGACGCCATCGTGTCGTCGGGGATGCGGGACGCCGGGTACACCTACGTCAACATCGACGACTGCTGGATGGCACGCGACCGTGACGCCGCAGGCAGGCTGCAAGCGGATCCGACGCGCTTCCCCAGCGGTATCAAGGCGTTGGCGGACTACGTCCACGGCAAATCCCTGAAGCTCGGCATCTACTCCTCGGCGGGAACGCAGACGTGCGCGGGCTTCCCGGCCAGTCTCGACCACGAGGACGTCGACGCGCGGACGTGGGCGGACTGGGGCGTCGACTACCTCAAGTACGACAACTGCTTCAACCAGAACCGCCCGGCGCTGGACCGGTACCGCGCGATGGGTGAGGCGTTGCGCAAGACCGGCCGGAACATCGTCTACAGCCTGTGCGAGTGGGGTCAGAACCGGCCGTGGGAAGGGCTCGGCCGGGAGGTCGGCGGGCACCTGTGGCGGACCACCGGCGACATCTCCGACAACTGGACGTCGGTGATGGGCATCCTCGACCAGCAGGTCGGTCTGGAGCGGTACGCGGGCCCGGACGGCTGGAACGACCCGGACATGCTGGAGGTCGGCAATGGCGGCATGACCGACGCCGAGTACCGCGCGCACTTCGCACTGTGGTCCGTGCTCAACGCGCCGCTCATCGCGGGCAACGACATCCGTTCGATGGACGACGCGACCAAGCGCATTCTGCTCAACCGCGACCTGGTGGCGGTCAACCAGGACTGGTCGGGCACCCAGGGGCGCAAGGTGCGCGACGACGGCGACCAGGAGGTGTGGGCCAAGCCCATGTCGGACGGCTCGGTCGCGGTCGTCCTGCTCAACCGCGGCGCGGGCAACGCCGCCATCGGCGCGACCGCCGCCGAACTCGGCCTGCGGGCGGGGAAGTCGTACCGCGTCAAGGACCTGTGGAGCAAGGAGCAGCACGCGAGTTCCGGCATGATCCGCGGCGGTGTCCCGTCACATGGCGCGGTGGCCTACCGGGTGTGGCCGGGCGGCGCGGCCACGCTCGCCCCGCTGACGTCGTTCACCCTCTCCGGGCCGGAACTGGTCGAGGCCGCCCGACCGTTCACCGTGACCGCTGGACTGGTCAACGACGGCACGTCCCCGCTGATCGCCGCCAGGGTGCAGCTCCAGGTGCCGGACGGCTGGGTGCTCAACGGCCCGTCGGTGCGCGAATCGCTGTACGTGCGGCCCGGTGGCAGCTTCACCGCCACCTGGACGGTGACGGCCAGACCCATCACGTCGGCCGCGACCGTGAAGCTGACCGCGGCTGCGGGCTACTACACGACGGCGGGCGCGCAGTCGCGGTGGAGCGAGATCGCGCCGCCCCTGGTGACCGCACCGGTCAAGGGCGCCCACGACGTCTCCGGCCTGCCGTTCGTCTCGGAGGTCAACAGTTGGGGCCCGGTGGAACGCGACCGCAGCAACGGCGAGCAGTCCCCCACCGACGGCAGGCCGATCAGCATCGGCGGCGTCCGGTACCCGACCGGCCTTGGCGTGCACGCCGCCTCGTCCGTGCGGATCTACCTCGGCACCACCTGCACCACGTTCTCCGCGCAGGTCGGTGTGGACGACGAGACGAACGGCCTGGGCAGCGTGGTGTTCCGGGTGCTGGGCGACGGCCGTGAACTCGCCGCCACCCCGGTGCTGCCGGGCGGTGCGGCGGCTGTGCCGGTCCAAGCCGACGTGACCGGCGTGCGGATGCTCGACCTCCAGGTCACCGACGGCGGTGACGGCAACAACTCCGACCACGCGGACTGGGCAGCGGCCACCATCACCTGCTGACCACGAGGCACCACCCCGCTCTCGCCTGCTGTCGCCGCCACGGTGACAGCAGGCGAGAGCATCTCCATGCCCCGGTGGATCGGCAGGCACTTGCTCTGGTGACACCCCGGCGACCGGCGCCGGGGTGTCGGTGTGGTGACTGGCCACCTTTCCGGTCAGGCGTTTGCCGTCGTGAAGACGTAGCGCCCGCTTGGCACTGCGTAGAGCCGGTAGGCACCTTCCGACCCTGTTGCGATGGCTCCGGGCGGCGCGATCACCTTCTGGCCACCCGTGACGGGCACGTAGATCGTGCCGGTCCGGTTGACCGGCACCTCGACG
>JBDSAJ010000877.1:0-3621 GCA_039922235.1 Umezawaea sp. | reverse complement strand
GATCACGGCCTCCCCTCGGCCGCCGACGAGCCGGACACCGAAACCCGCCGCATCGGCCTCGACGCCGACTCGCTCCCCTACCTGAACGGACGCCACTGGTGACCGCGACCCTGTCGCACAGCACCGGTGAGGTCGTCGCGCCCGGCGTGTACGACCTCACCGACGAGCTGTACCACTCCGACCCCGTACCCGGCGGGTCGCTCTCGTCGTCCGGCGCGAAGCTGCTGCTCGACAGCCCGGCGAAGTTCCGGCACGTCGCCGAGCACGGCCGCGCATCGACGGCCGCGTTCGACTTCGGGCACGCCGCCCACAAGCTCGTGCTCGGCGCGGGCCCGGAACTGGTCGTGGTCGACGCCGCGAACTGGATGACCAAGGCCGCCAAGGAGGCCAAGTCCACCGCCTACGCCGCCGGTGCCGTGCCGCTGCTACCCGACGAGCACGACCAGGTGCACGCGATGGCCGACGCGATCCGTCGCCACCCCATCGCGTCCGCGCTGTTCGATCCGGCCAACGGCGCTCCGGAGCGGTCGCTGTTCTGGGTGGACGAGCAGACCGAGGTGTGGCGTCGTGCCCGCCTGGACTGGCTCCCGAATAACCCGGCGGGCAGTGGCCGGCTGATCGTGCCGGACTACAAGACCACCGCCCGCGCGGACCTGGAGTCCATCCAGAAATCGGTGTGGAACTACGGCTACCACCAGCAGGCCGCCTGGTACCTCGACGCCGTCACCGCGCTCGGCCTCGGCGTCAACCCGGCGTTCGTCTTCGTCTTCCAGGAGAAGAGCGCTCCCTACCTGATCCGGGTCGTCGCACTGGACACGGTCGCGCTGCGCTACGGCCGCGACCAGAACCGCAGGGCCCTCAACACCTACCGCGACTGCGTCGACTCCGGCCGGTGGCCCGGCTACCTCGACGAGACCGACGACGTCGCCGTCATCGCCCTCCCCCGCTGGGTGGAGAACCGCATCAACGCTCAGGAGAACTGGTGACCACGATCGCCCCCATCCCGCCCGCCGCGCCCGCCGTGTCGAGGCTCGGCCAGGCCACCGCCATCGAGCAGTCCCGCGCGGTCGCCCAGGTCCACGCCGCTGTGCTCGTCGCGATGCAGTACCCGCGCAACCAGGCTGCGGCCATCGCCGCCATGCGCGAGTCCTGCTCCTACGAGGGTCTCGCCGACAAGGCGTTCTACAAGTACCCGCGCGGCGGCAAGTCCGTCACTGGCCCGTCGATCCACCTGGCCCGTGAGCTGGCCCGGATCTGGGGCAACATCGACTACAACGTCGCGGAGTTGCTCCGCGACGACGAGCGCGGCCAGTCGGAGATGCAGGCCACCGCCTGGGACCTCCAGACCAACACCCGCGTCAGCTCGGTATTCGTGGTCGCCCACAAGCGGGACAAGACCGAGGGCGGCGGCGAACTCACCCAGCAGCGCGACATCTACGAGAACAACGCCAACCAGGGCGCCAGGCGCGTCCGCGAAGCGATCTTCTCCGTGCTGCCGCCGTGGTTCACCTCCGAGGCCGAGGCGATCTGCCGCCAGACGATCGAGAACGGCGGCGGTGTGCCGCTCCCGAAGCGCATCGCCGACACGGTCCGCGACTTCGAGACCATCGGCGTGACCGTTGATCGCCTGGAGCAGCAGATCGGGCGCAGCAGCGACGCGTGGACGGCCACCGACGTCGCCCAGCTCCGCATCACCGGCGGCTCGATCCACCGCGGCGAGATCACCGCCGACGAGGCGTTCCCGCCGGAGCGCATCACCGTCGCCGAGATCAAAACCGCGAAGCCGAAGGCCTCCGCCCCAGCCTCGACGACTGCCGCGCCCAAGCCCGCTCCCGTCACCGAGCCGGCACCGGCACCGGCGGAGCAGGCCACACCGGCGGCCGAACCGACGCAGCCGACGACGGCGGCCACCGAGGAGACCGCCGACGCCCCGGCGACCGTCAGCCGAAGCGACGGCGACAAGCAGGCAACCCGCAAGCAGCTCGACGCGATCGCGGAACTGCTGCCCAAGCTTGGTGTCGAGTCCCGCGCGGACCGCCTGCACGTGCTGGGCAAGCTCATCGGCCAGGACCTGGTGTCACTCACCAACCTCACCCGCGCCGAGGCCGACACGGTGACCGAACTCCTCGGGCGCCTGGCCCAGGACGAGCAGCCCAGCCGCGCGCTGGACGTCGTGCTCGTCAACATCGCTGAGGCCGACAACGCGGGCGGTGCCTGATGGCCGTCTTCACCGACCTCGACGAGGCGAACGAGCGCGTCGACGAGTTGGAGAACGAGCTGGCCGCCGCGCTGAAGCGGGTGAAGGAACTCGACGAGCGCGAAGACCAGACGAACCACCTGCTCGACGGCATCAGCAGTGCGCTGGACGACCTGCCCAACCAGCCGCTCCACAGCGCCCTGGACTTCGTGGCCCGGCTCGTCAAGCAGATGGACGAGGTCCAGTGAACGGCCCGCAGCACTACTCCAGGGCCGAGGTGCTCTCCGAGCAGTCCTACGAGGCCGATCCCGAACACGCGATGTACCTGCTGGCCCGCGCCCAAGTACACGCCACGCTCGCGCTGGCGGCAGCCACCGCGATGAGCACCGTCGCCGAGGAGATCCCCGGCAGCTACCAGCCCGACCAGTGGGCGGACCTCATCGGCTGGACCCGCCACGGCCTCACCCCCGACGAAGAGGCCTCCGAACAGCGAGCAGCAGCAGGTGAGCCCGATGAGCCCCCGTACTAGCCCGCCCGGCACGACCCCGGCGCGCACCTGGCCAGGCATGAGCGGCTTCAAGAGGGCGCGGCTCGTCGCCGAGGTGACCGAGCCCGAAGACACCACCGCGGCGCTCTCCATCTCGCTCGTCGACGACGAACTCGTGCACCTCCACCTGTGCCTCTCCTCGACGCAGCTCCGCGAGCTGGCCGCTGACCTCATGGAGCGCGCCGACTACCTCGACCGCGTGCCAGGCCGCAACCGCAAGACCCCCGCCTGGCACCACCGCAACGGCGTGCGCCTGCTGGCCGAGTCCGACCGTGAGGACGCCCCCAGTGGGCCGCCGCCCGCGCCGAACAGGCCGCCGCCCACTTCCAGGCTGCCCTGTCCCTCATCGCCCAGACCGGGCGCCGCACCAACCCGTCCAGGAAGGACATCGAGACGTGAGCACCGACACCACGACCGGCGGCTACCGGTTCACCCAGCAACAGCTCTGTGACGAAGCCCGCGCCCGGTTCGGCGACGACCCCAAGCAGTGGGCGTTCAAGTGCCCCACCTGCTCCGACATCGCCACCGCGCAGGACTTCATCGACGCGGGCGCCGACCCGCAGCGAACCGGCCAGGAATGCATCGGCCGTTCCCTCGGCGCACTGACCAAGGACGCCATCGGCACCGACGGCCAGGCCCACGCCAAGCGCGGCTGCGACTGGGCCGCCTATGGCCTGTTCTCCGGCCCCTGGCTCATTCAGGTTCCCCTCGACGACGGCAGCACGAAGAAGATCCCCAGCTTCCCGCTGGCGACCGCCGACGAGGCCGCCTCCGCACGGCAGTCCAGAGCTGATGCCGCCACTCCGAGCGAGACCAAGCCCACCGCCTAACTACGCGCTGGGCCTCATCTGGCGGCCGGTGCCCACTCCCCTTGGGC
>JBDSAJ010000876.1:0-4641 GCA_039922235.1 Umezawaea sp. | reverse complement strand
GACGCACGCCGAATCCGCGCCACCCCCTGAGCGGCGCGGATTCGGCGTCTCCTCATGCCGGTCGGGCAGTTCCCCGCCGACGGGTCAGCGCGCGCTCCCGCCACTTGTCCAGCTCCACCACCACGTAGGCGACGACACCCACCGCCACGACGAACCCCCAGTCCTTCCAACCGAGGGTGCTCGTGTGGAACAGCGCGTTCATCGCGGGCACGTAGGTGAACAGCACCTGGAGCCCCGCGGTCAGTGCGATGCCGCCGAGCAGCCACGGGCTCCACGCGAGTGGGACCCCTGGGTGGAGTTTCTCCAGCGAGCGGCAGTTGAGCAGGTAGCCGATCTGGGCCGCCACGAACACGTTGACCGCGACCGTGCGGGCCTCCTCCAACGGGACACCGGACGCGAGCCACCAGTGGAACTCGCCGAACGACGCGCCGAGCAGGACGACCGACACGAACAGGATCCGCCGCACCAGGCTGCCGGTCAGCAGGGGCAGAGTGGGTGGCAGCGGTGGTCTGCGCATCACGTCCGGCTCGCGCGGCTCGAAGGCCAGCGTCAGCCCCAGTGCGACGGCGGTGGTCATGTTGATCCACAGGATCTGCACCGGCAGGATCGGCAGCGCGGTGCCCGCCACGATCGCGGCGAGGATCACCAGTCCCTCGGCCATGTTCGTCGGCAGCGTCCAGATGATGAACTTGCGCAGGTTGTCGAAAACCGCGCGTCCCTCCTCCACCGCCGCGCGGATCGAGGAGAAGTTGTCGTCGGCCAGCACCATGTCGGCGGCCTGCTTCGCGACCTCCGTGCCACCGAGTCCCATGGCCACGCCGATGTCGGCGCGGCGCAGGGCGGGGGCGTCGTTGACGCCGTCGCCGGTCATGGCCACGACGTGGCCCTGCTCCTGGAAGTTCGTGACCAGGCGCAGTTTCTCCTCCGGTGTCACCCTGGCGTAGACGGCGTCCGCCGGGATGTCGAAGTCCCTGGCGATCGCGCGAGCCGTGACCGGGTGGTCACCGGTGATCATGCACACCTCGATGCCCGCCGTGCGGCACTCCCGCACGGCGTCGACGGCCTCGGGTCGTGGCGGGTCGTGCATGGCTTGCAGGCCCAGCAGTTCCACCCGACCGCGCAGGACCTCCTCCGTCAGGTCGGTGCCCGCGGGCAGCCGTGCGGCGCCGATGGCCAGTACCCGCAACCCGTCCGCCGCGAGATCGTCGGCGGCGGTGTGGTCCGCGGTTGCGGACAGGTCCAGGATCCGTTCGACCGCGCCCTTGAGGTACACCACGCCGCCGGGGTGCGACGTGGCCATGTACTGGCGCTCCGAGGTGAACGGCAGGACGTCCAGCCTGCGCGGCACATCCCGCGCGGTCAGCCCCGCCTTGCGCGCGGACACGACCAGCGCGGCCTCGGTGGGATCCCCAACCGCCGTCCAGTTCCCCTTCTCCTCCACGATCCGCGCGTCGTTGCACGCCAGACCCGCCAGCAGGCATTCCCGCAGCACCGGGGTGATCGGCGCGGAGAAGTCCCCGTCCGGGCTGTAGCCGACCCCGCTCACGTCCCACGAGGTCCCGTCGACCACAACGGTGCGCACGGTCATCGCGTTCGCCGTCAGGGTGCCGGTCTTGTCGGTGCAGATCATCGTGGTACTGCCCAGCGTCTCCACGGCGGCGCCCACCGCAGGGCGTACTGCATGGCCAGCCGCTTGGGCGCCAACTCCCCGAACACCAGGGTCAGGAACGTCAGCGCGATCGTCACCAACGCGACGGCGACAGCGTTCGCCCCACCTCCCAGGAAACCCAGCAACGACACCAGCGGCTGTGCCAACGACACCGCCGCGGTCGCCGAAGCGAGGAACCCCGCCAGCGTGATGCCGATCTGGATGGTCGCCAGGAACCGATTCGGGTCACGAGCCAGCCGCTCCAGCTTGCGCGCACCACGGCCACCATCGCGTTCCAGGCCTCGCAGTTGCCCTTCACGGAGCGAGACCAACGCCATCTCGCTGCCCGCGAACACCGCGTTGATCAGCACCAGCACCGCGATCAACACGATGTCGAAGCCGTACTCGCCCACGTGATCCTCATTTCCACTCCGAGCGGTCCGTCCTGAATAGTGGACCGCACCGCTCGGGCAACCGGCGGAACCACACCGACACCACACCGAACTCACGGCTGGAGGTGCCCGCGAAGGCGAGTTCGGTGGAGCAACCGACCTCAAGGCAGTCCGGAAAGACCGCGATGACGGCGGGCGGTCCACTTAGGAAGGATGGCCTCGTGCTCCGCACCGTCCACGGCGGGCACGACATCGCCTGGCCACGGGTCGGCCGCTCGACACCTTGATCGATCAGCAGGCCTTGGCCACGGAGCACGACGTGGAAGCCGATACCGGTGAAACAGCGGGAAGCGCACACCCCACGAACTCCACCGCCGGGACGGCAGGCGCGGCACCACGCACGTCGTATGTGCACCTCCTCGGCGACCTGCGTCCTCCCGGCTATCACAGTGGACAGTCCAGGTGCTGGCCAAGCGTTGTGCGAGGTCGAGGGCCGTGCTCACCGAGATGCGGCAGGACCTGGGGTCAACTCATCTCGTCACCACGGTGAGGCCGATCCCGCGCAGCACCGACAGCAGCGTGTCGACGGGAATGGCGAAGTTGACGTTCTCCACGGTCTGTGAGGCGTTGTCGGCGACCATTGCGGCAGTGGTCATGCCGATGACCTGGCCCGCGGTGTTGACCAGCGCTCCGCCCGAGTTGCCGGAACTGATCGCCGCGTCGGTCTGGATGAGCCCGGTGAGGGTGTTGCCGAGGGTGATCGTGGACCTGTCGACGCCGGACACGATTCCTCTGCTCACCGAGGGGATGTCACCGAGAGCGAGCGTGTTGCCGATGGCGAGGGTGTCGTCCCCCACCCGCGCCGACGCCGACTCCGCGAACGGAGCCACCTGAAGGCCTTCGGCGTCCGTGACCCGCAGCACGGCGATGTCCGCGGCGTCATCGGCCCACACCACGCTCGCGGACAGCCTCCGCGACGAGCCCGCGCGGGTCACCTCGACGAGCGCGGCCCCGCTGACGACGTGGGCGTTGGTGAGCACGTGGCCGTCGGCGGTGACGATCATCCCGGATCCCGAGTTCATCGCCGTCGGTGTCCGCGCCGACACGGCCACCACGGACGGCTGGATCGTCGCGATCGCGGAGGCGACGTCCATTCGGGACTCGGGGAAGCGCTCGGCCGGGACCACCGTGACGGTCACGGAGGCCGGCGTTCTCGCCACATCGCGGAGTCCGGACGTGGTGAACCCTGCCGCGCCACCAGCCACCACCGCGGCTATGAGCAGCACGACCGCCCGTGGGCGCGGCGCGGAGGGCGCGGAAACCGGCGGTGCCGTCCCAGGACAGTCGTCCGGTGGCAGGAGCCTGGGCGGCATGATGTTCGCCGTCATGGTCGACCTCGTTCTCTCATCCAGTCCGAAAACCCGTTCCCAGCCTCCTGGCGGGGAGACCGCACCGCGAGGGACCAACGGCTCTTCCAGGCCCGCGAAGGGTGGTGATCCCCGATCCCGTTGCGTTGCAGGGCAATAAGTCCCGTCCAACGAGCGACGGACGGCGGTGGTCAGAACCTGTCGACTCCGAGACGCGCTCTGTAGTGCTCAGGGGTCACAGGCCCTCGTCTCGCGCACCACGGCGACCGGGCAGGGCGAGTGGTGCACCAAGGCCTGGCTGGTGGAGCCGAGAACCATCCCGGTGACACCACTCCTGCCCCGGCTGCCCACGACGAGCAGCCTGGCGGGCTCGGCGCGTCGGAGCAGCGCGCGCACCGTCCGGTCCCGGACGACGGTCTCCCCGACCTCGACGTCGGGTACCGCTCCCGCCACGGGGCGAGCCGCTCGGCGAGAAGTGCGCGGTCCTGGCTGTCGATCACCACGGCATCGGGTTCGAGGCGGGAGGCGTAGCAGACGATGTCGCCCTTGGCGGGCCAGGGGCGCTGCCCGCTGTGTGCCTGCTCCCCTGCCGGGCTCACAGCAGGATGCGTTCACCGTCCTCCGGCACGATCGCGGTCCACCCGTGCTCGGCGACGAGGCGGTCGGCCAGCGCCGTTGCGCCCTCGGGCTCTCCGTGCACGAGGTAGGTAGCGGCGGGCGGTGGTCCGGCCGTGGCCCAGGCGACGAGTTCGTCGGCGTCGGCGTGCGCGCTGAACGCGTCGATCACCACCACCTCGGCCCGCACCGGGACGTAGCGGCCGTGGATCTTGATCTCCCGTGCGCCGTCGACGAGCCTGCGTGCCCTGGTGCCCGCCGCGGCGTAGCCGACCACGAGCACGGTGTGCTTCTCCTTGGGCAGCATGTGCTTCAGGTGGTGCAGGACTCGTCCGCCGGTGGCCATGCCCGACGCGGAGATGACGATCGACGGCGTGCGCGGCTCGTTGGCCGTCATGGACTGCTGCGCGGTGTGCAGTTCGGCGAGGTGGCCCGGATCGAACGGGTCGGCCGCACCGACCAGTTCAGGACGGACCTCAGGCCACGCGGCGGTGATCGCCCGGCGGTAGACGCGCAGGGACGCCAAGGCCATCGGGCTGTCCACGAGCACGGGCACGTCGGGGATCTCGCCATCGCGGACCAGGCGGGCCGGCTCGACGAGGATCACCTCGGTGCGGTC
>JBDSAJ010000875.1:0-28416 GCA_039922235.1 Umezawaea sp. | reverse complement strand
CCTAGTAGCGTGTCGTGGCTAATTCTGTGGATATAGTCGGCGGAGTTTGGTGCGGGCATCGTCGGTGGTGAACTGCCAGTCGACTTGGCGTTGATCGGCATTGGTGGCGTGCTGCCAGGCGGCGAGTTCGGTGTTGAGGACATCGAGGTCGCCGATACGTCGGTCCAGGCATTGCCGGGTCAGTCGGGACAGTTCGATCTCGGCGATGTTGAGCCAGGACCCGTGTTTGGGGGTGTGATGGATCTCCAGGCGTTGGACCAACGCGAACGCCTTCGCCGGGTTGAAGGCCTCGTAGAGGGAGCCGATGGCGTGGGTGTTGAGGTTGTCCATCACCAGCACGACCTTCTCCGCGTCGGGATAGTCCACGGTCAGGAGGCGTTCGACCTGTCCGGCCCAGTCGATCATGGTCCGTCGGGGTTGGGCGTCCACCCGCCGCCACCCGCGAAGCGGCTCGACCCAGCAGAAGATCGAACAGGTGCCGTGACGGACGTATTCGTGGTCTTCCTTGCGGTCGCGACCCGGCGCGGCGGGGACCGGATCGCGGGCGTGATCGAGGAGTTGGTAGGGCTTCTCGTCCATGCACACCACCGGAAAGGCCGGATCATACGGTCGGTGGTAGACGGCCAGGACGTCTTCCATCCGGGCGGCGAACTCGCCGTTGGCGTGCGGCGGGATCGTCCAGCACTTCCTCAGGTGAGGACGCAGTTCCGTTTTTTTAGGACCCGGCCGATGGTCGAGTGATCCAGATCGGGCAGGTCCTCGATCAACGCGACCTGCTTCTCCAACAACCGCAACGACCACCGGGCATACCCTTGCGGTGCCGTGGAACAGGCCAACGCGATCAGCCGCGCTTCCACGTCCCCGGTCAGCACCGAGGACACCGGCGGCAGCGCCCGCTGCTTGCGGCCGATCGTCGCCGGCACGTCACCCCCGGACTCGACGAATCGTTTCGCCACCTGGGCGACGGTGTTGACCGACACCCCGACCCGCCGCGCGATCACCGCGCGATCATCGACCGGCCCGGCGTTCTCGTCGGACTCGACCAGGATCCGGGCCCGTCTGATCATCCGAGCCGGATGCGTGCCAGTCGACATCACCTTGAGCAACCACTCGCGATCCGCGGTCGACAGACGAACAAGGAACACCTTCGGTCGAGGCATCGCCGGCACCCTTCGCCAGGGGAAAGTCCACTGACGTCATACTCCCAAAGATACCGCTGCCATTAACCGCGACACACTACTAGCTCCCCGACCACCCACAGCGCTTTTCGGCCGATGCCACCGTCAGCGGGCACACGGGTACTGCGGAAGTCGTTCATGGTTTCGACGAACTCCAGGGCATGCGGAGGAGGCCTGAGCAGTGCTTTGCGGCACCGCGAATCGCCTCTTGGACACAGTGGCGTTCAGCCGGCGGCGGAAAGCACGCCGACTGGCGCGACGTCGCAGATCACGTCGCGTGAGGGAAGCCCGCGCTGTTCACCAGGTGCGGACTTTGCAAGGCACGTCGAAGAGAGACGGAGGGTGACTTGAGTCCGTCTTCATTCCGTACGTACGCCACTGCTACCGGTCCATGCCCGCCACGATGGTCAACCAGCGGGGCGTTGGGCAACCGGTTTTTCGCTCTGCTCCACCTCGGACACGACGGCGCCGTCCAGCGGCTGCGAGGTGACGGCCTCTACCCGGAAGCGCTGGACCGGCGAATCAGCCATTGCTCGGCCGCATCACGAGGCGACTCCGAATCCTCGCTCATGGCACGCGAAAGCCAAAGCGGGAGTTCATTTCTGCACAGCTCCGCGGTACGCCGCAGCACCGACTCGTCCCGAAGGTCAGATAGACGCACCAGCCATTCCACGAATTTCATGATGAATACATCCGTCCAGCGCCCCCAACTTATTTCCAGGAGCATGTGGGCGGTAACCGATACAGCGCGCCGTGCCTCATCAGAAACACCACTTGGGATTTCCAGGGACAGCTCAGGCGTGTAGCGCGCATCCGCGAAGAAGGCCGCCATCAGCCACCCCTCGGTGTAGTGCAGCCAATCCTCCGCTCGAAATTCATCAAACCAGGTGTCGGTCAGGTAGTGAAGTTGATCATGAATGGCCAGACCGGTGCGCAGTCGTCTCTCCAGATCCCGCTCACCGCGGATCCTCGCCCGCTGGACCTCGATGGGCGGCACCGACAAGACGAACGGCTCGACATGGGCGTGGAACACACCCTCGGAGTAGCGGAAGGCGGTGAGCATCGACTGGAAGCCCTGCGCGTCCATTCCGGCTTCCCACAGGCTCACCGTGGAATGCCACTGGCCCAGCGGGTTCTCCGGCCACAACGCCGTGAGCGGAACCCGAGCCCGGAATCCGGCCCACAGGCGCAACAACACCAGGTTGGCCGAATACGCGGCGAGTACGCGCACAGCGTCGTGCGGCAGCGGACGGTACTGGCCGAAATCCCGTGACGGCTTCCGGCCGCGGTACGTGCGGATAAGCAGGTCGAGTGTGCGGACCACCCGGTCCCGTTCGGCTTGGCCCAGAGTCCTGAGCCGCCCGCTGATGAAGCCCAAGATCGGCCACTGGATCGCCAAGGGCTGGTGGGACAGCAGGGCGAACAGGAGGTCGTCCTCCGGATCGTGCTCGCGCCGACGACCGAAAGCCCCCTCCGCGACGTCCCGCAGCACCTCCATGACCCGCGCGGCGACCAGGTACTCACCGAAGGTGGCGTGCAGGAACTCGTAGCACCGCCGCACCGACCCAACCCGCGCTTCGGCGGCGTGCACGAAGAAGAACTCCCCGAGCACCCGGTCACCGTCGGCGGGCTCGCCGAGGCTCTCCAGGTCAGCGCCCAAGTCCGCCTCGGTGATGTCCTGGCGGCCACGGTTGAACATGCCGAGCGCAGCCGTCGAGAGCCTGCGGAGTTGTTCCTCCAGCGCCGACTCCGCCTCTCGGCCGTGCAGGACCCGCCCCGCCTTCTTGGTGACTTCGCGGCGGGCGTAGGTGTCGAGCAGGCGCTCGTACAGTTCGGCCTTCGACAGTTTCCCCTCGACGGGTGCCGGCGAATCGGCGTGGTACAGCGCGAGCATCAACAACAACAGCGGCTGACCCGCCAGGTCCGGGTAGTTCAAGGCGAACTCGGCGGGCATCGGCCCGTTGTGGCCGTTCCACACCGCGACCCACTGCCGGATCTGCTTCTCGTCGAACTCCTCCAGCTTCACCACCGGCGTCCCCTCCGGCACCGCGACCCGGTCGATCACCAAAGTTCGCGAGGTGACAACGACAGCGACCGGCCTGCCCATCACCGCCTCGACGCGTTGGAACTCGGCGACCTCCTGGAGGTACCCGGCCCGGTCGTGGGTGGTCGCCTGGAGCAGTTCGTCCAGGCCATCGAGCAGCACCACCCTGATGGTGTCCGTGCTCTGGTCCGCCAAGTCGGGCCACCGGACCCGCTGGTGGGTGGACAGGTCGAGGGCCTGCTGGATCTGCCGCGTGATGACACCGTTCGCCTCCACCGACCGCAGCGGCACCCGGACTACCGTGTACCCCTCGTCGGGCAGGCGCGCGGCCAACACCTTGACCAGCAACGACTTCCCGGCGCCGGGATGGCCCAGCAGCAGGAGCGGCAGCCGGGTCGACAGGCCGGTGCTGAAGTGACGTGCGAGGACGAGGTCCAGGTCTTCGTGGATCGGGAGGTTGGCCCACCACCGTTCACCGGACAGGGTCGTCTGCGGTCCCGCCTCCGCCACCCGGAACCTTGGCGTGACGAAGATGTCCTGCACCGCCGGGAAGACCGTGCCGGTCCCGTACCCGTCGGTGCCGACGTCGATCACCGGCAGCCCCAGCACCGCCCGGTTGGTGTCGCGCACCACCTCGCGGAGGTCGCGCGACGGCACCGACGCCACCGACAGCAGGCCCTCCAACCGGGCCATCGCCGAGCGGGTCGCGGCGTGCTCGCCGAGGTTGGCCCACATCCCGAACTCCGGCACCGTCGTGGCCAGCGCGAGGTAGAGCGACCGGTAGCCCTCCGCCCCCGCCAGCGCGACGGCCGCCGGGTCGAAGGTCCGAGGTTGGGCCAGGTGCAGCCCACCGAGGAACTTCTGCACCTCGGCCGCCGTCTTCAGGCACCAGAACTGGACGTTCTCGACGTTCTCCTCGAACCCGCACAGGGCGGACGGCGCGGGGAGTTCGCTCGTGTACAGCCGTCGCACCAGCGGTTCGGTCGTCGTGCGCCACGCGCCGGTGCCGATCGACACCTTCTCCGCCTCGGTGATCAGCGCCTCGTCATAGGTGTCGCCCAAGTCCTGCCGCAGGGCGTCGAAGAACGCCGTCAGCACGATGGTGGAGTGCGCGGCAACGACCAGCTCGTGCCGCATCAACCCGTACGACGGCCGAATCCGGTCCGACACCCCGTCCAGCACGGATCGAAGCAGCGCGGTGGCCTCGTTCTTCTGGTCCACCCACCCCCACAGTGCGCCCACGGCCGCCGGAATGGGGCCCGCGGCGAGGATCACGCCGCCGAGCAGCCCGTTGAGCCTTTCCAACCAGGGCCGGTCGTGGTGGCCGAGGATCTGGAGGGCACCGCGTAAGGAGATCGCCGGGTCTCGTCGCACGGTTGGCCACTGTAGTCAGGGGTCCTCAGGGTCATCCCCGATCTTTGCCGAGAAAACTGTGCAAAGAAAACTCTGCACGCTAGCGTCGTTCCCATGCCCCAGCCCGAGGAGATCGCCGACGCGGCGACGTTGAAGGCGCTCGCCCACCCGTTGCGGCGGCGGATCATCGCCCAGCTGCGGCGTGGCCCGGCGTCGTCGACGACGCTGGCCGCGTCACTCGGCGAGAACACCGGGTCGACGAGCTATCACCTGCGGGAGCTGGCGAAGCACGGGTTCATCGAGGACGAGCCGTCCTTGGGCAAGGGCAAAGAGCGGTGGTGGCGGGTGGTCAACCGCGACCTGCGCTACCCGCTCCGCAGCGAGCAGAGCCCCGAGTTGCGGGCAGCGCTGGACAAGCTGCGGGACACCCAGTTCACCGAGGACCTGGCTGTCTGGGCGAAGTTCCAGGAGCGGAGCTCCGAGATGGGGGACTGGGCGGACGCGGTGCCGTTCTCGCGGGGCTCGATCGTGGTCACGCAAGAGGAGCTGAGGAGCTTCTTCGAGGACTACATGGCTTTGCTGAAGCGCCACTGGCGCGAGCCGGAGGACATCCCGCCGGACGCCAGGCACGTCCTGGTCCGGTTCATCGCTTTCCCGAACCCCGAGTAACGGGGCCCCGGGTCGCCGAGCGGCAACTCGACGACCCAGGAAGCGGAAGCGCGCACCACAACACGCCCCGAAAGGCGTGCCTTCACGAGTACGTACCTCCACGGAAAGGAGAGCACCCGTGCTGCTCCGAAGCAAGCTGACGGCCGCCGCGGCGGCTGTGACGATGGTCTTTACGGGGGTCGCGACGGCGGACGCCCAAGGTCTGTCGGCGACGATCCGGTACACCGAGTACGGCATCCCGCACGTCGTGGCGAAGAACTACCGGGACCTCGGGTTCGGGCAGGGCTACGCCGCCGCGCACGACAACGCGTGTTCGTTGGCGCAGGGGATGTTGACGACGTCGGCGCAGCGCTCGCGCTACCTCGGCGCGGACGCCAAGCCCGGCAGCGGGTTGTCGCAGGCGAGCACGAACCTGGCCAGCGACCTGTACTTCCAGGGGATCAACGACACCGGCGTGGTCGAGCGGCTGGTGGCGCGCAAGGACAAGCTCGGCCCGACGCAGGACGTGCGCGACGCGGTCGCCGGATACGCCGCGGGCGTCACGGAATACCTGCGGGGCAACAAGATCAGTGATCCGGCCTGCAAGGACGCGCCCTGGGTGCGGCCGATGACCGAGATCGACGTGTACCGGCACATGTACGCGCTCGGCATGGTCTACGGGCAGGGCTCGGCCGCTGACGGGATCGCTTCGGCCCAGCCTGCGGCCGAGGAGCCGAACGCGGACCGGAACATCGGCAGCAACGCCATCGCGTTCGGCGGCGCGGCGACCGCGACCGGGCGGGGCATCTCGCTGGCCAACCCGCACCTGCCGTGGCAGGCGCCGGACCTGCGGCTGTGGCAGGCGCAGCTGACCATTCCCGGCAAGGTCGACGCCAGTGGGGCGGGCGTGGTCGGGGTGCCGTTCCTGTGGATCGGCCACAACGCGACGATGGCGTGGAGCGGCACGGCGGCCGATACCACCCGGACGTACACGTTGTTCGCGCTGAAGCTGGTGCCCGATTCGCCGACGAAGTACCTGGTCGACGGGCAGCCGGAGGACATGGTGCGGCGGGACGTGACGGTCGCGGTCAAGGACGGCGCTCCCGTGACCCGGTCGCAGTGGTGGAGCCGGTACGGGCCGATCGTGCCGCGACTGGGCACGCAGGACCTGCCGTGGACGGCCGAAACGGCGTACTCGCTGGCCGACGTGAACGCCGAGAACCTGCGGATGGCGAACACGACGTCCCGGCTGATGACGGCCCGCGACACCGACGAGGCGACGCGGGGGCTGCGGGAAACCCAAGGGCTGCCGTGGATGCACATCCTCACCACGGACTCGCGCGGCCGCACCCAGTACACGCAGCTGCACAACGTGCCGAACGTGACCGACGAGCGCGCCGGCCGGTGCAACACGGAACTGGGCAAGCAGACGTGGACGCAGCGCGGACTCGCCGTGCTGGACGGCTCGCGCGGTGACTGCGGGTGGGGCCAGGACCGCGACGCCGTGCAGCCCGGCGCGTTCGGGCCGTCGTCGATGCCGTCGCTGCGGCGCGACGACTTCATCGAGAACTCGAACGACAGCTACTGGCTGACGAACCCGAACCAGCCGATCACCGGGTTCTCCCGCATCCTCGGTCCGGTCTCCACCGAACGCTCGCCGCGCACCCGTGGCGCACTGACCGAGATCGGCAAGACGGCGAAGTTCACCCGGCAGTCGGTGCAGGACCTGATGTTCTCCAACAAGAACTACGTCGCCGAACTCGCCGTGGACGACACGGTCCGGTTGTGCCGCACGCTGTCCGCGGACTTGGCGCCCGCGTGCGACGCACTGTCCACTTGGGACCGCAAGAACAACGTCGACAGCCGGGGCGCGCTGCTGTTCGACCGGTACTGGGCGGCGGTCCGGGCCGCGGCGGGCACGGCGGTGTGGAAGACGCCGTTCGACCCGGCCAACCCCGTCACCACCCCGAACACGCTGAACACCAACCTCCCGGCCATCGCCGCCGCGTTGACGACCGCCGTCGCCGACCTGCGCGGAGCGGGCTTCCCGCTCGACGCACCCCTCGGCGACGGCCAGTACGTCGTGCGCAACGGCGAGCGCATCCCGATCGGCGGCGGCACGGCCCGGCTCGGCGTGTTCAACTCGATCGGCGGCAACTGGGACCCGGCGAAGGGCTACACCGAGATGCAGCACGGGGCGACCTACCTGCACGTGGTGTCGTTCGACGGGGACGGGTGCCCGGACACGGCGACGCTGCTGGCGTACTCGCAGTCGGCCGACTCCACGTCGCCGCACTACAGCGACCAGACGAAGCTGTACTCGAAGAAGCAGTGGGTGACCGAGCGCTTCTGCGAACGGGACATCCTCGCCTCGCCGGAACTCCAGGTCGTTCGGGTGCGACAGCACCGCTGACCAGCCAAGACCGCGAGGGCCGCTTCCCACGGGAGCGGCCCTCGCGGGCGTTATCAATGCTTCCAGACAGACGGTAGCGTCGATACTGACCTTGTGTTAGCGTTGCTTCCATGAGCACGAGAACACGGATACTGGAGGCGGCCGCCGAGCTGCTCGCCGAGTCGCCGATCGCGGACGTGTCGACCAGGGCGGTCTGCGAGGCCGCCGGCGTCGGCGCCCCGGCGCTGTACCGGCAGTTCGGCGACAAGGAAGGCCTGCTCTCCGCCGTCGTGGACTACGGCTTCGAGCGGTACCTGGCGGGCAAGCGGGCCGCGGTTCCCTCCGCGGACCCGGTGCAGGACCTGCGGGACGGCTGGGACGCCCACGTGGCGTTCGCGCTGGAGAACCCCAGCTACTACCGGCTGATGTACTCCCCCACCGTGAGCGGCACGCCCACCGCGGCCGTCGAGGCCCAACGGCTGCTGCTCGCCGTGGTGGAGCGGTGCGCCGCGGCCGGCAGGCTCAGCGTGTCGCCCGACGTGGCCACGCAGATGATCATGTCGGCCAACACCGGCGTCGCGCTCGTGCTCATCACCCGCCGCGAGCTGTACACCCAGGACGTCTCCACCCGCGTCCGGGACGCGATCCACGCAGCGATCCTCGTGCCGACCGGTGAAGCTGTGGCGCACAACGGCGGCGCGGCCTCGGCGCTCGGCGCCCAGCTGCGCCAGGCACCGCCGGACCAGCTCACGGCGGCCGAGGCGGAACTGCTCCAGGAGTGGCTGACCCGCCTCACCGACTGACATTTCACAAATCCACCAACGGTTGTCGCACCGGCGACATCCGGCGGTACCCCACACCCCGAGGAGAGTCATGAACAAGCGCGTCGCGATCATCACCGGTGGTTCCCGCGGCATCGGCCGGGAGTCCGCCGAGCGGCTGGGCAGGGACGGCTTCGCCGTCGTCGTGAACTACGCCGGGAACGAGACCGAGGCCAACGCCGCCGTGGCCGCCATCACCGGCGCCGGTGGCGAAGCCATCGCGGTCAGGGCGGACGTCGCCGAGGTCGACCAGGTGACCGCGCTGTTCGACGCGGCGGAGAGCACGTTCGGCGGGGTCGACGTGGTCGTCCACGCGGCGGGCACGATGTACCTGTCGACCGTGGCGGACATCGACTTCGACGCGCTCGACCGGATGCACCGCACCAACGTCCGCGGCACGTTCGCGGTCGGCCAGCAGGCGGCCCGCCGAGTTCGCGAGGGCGGCGCGATCATCACCTTCTCCACGTCGGTGCTCGGCCTGCGGATGCCCTCGTACGCGCCGTACGCGGCGACCAAGGGCGCGGTCGAGGCCATCACGATGATCCTGGCCAAGGAGTTGCGCGGCAAGGACATCACGGTCAACTCGATCGCACCAGGCCCGACCGCCACGGCCCTGTTCCTGGACGGCAAGGACGAGGAGACCATCGCCGCCATGGCCAAGGCGGCTCCGCTGGAGCGCCTCGGCCAGCCGACCGACATCTCCGACCTAGTCGCCTTCCTCGCGGGCCCGTCCCGCTGGATCAACGGCCAGGTCATCCGCTCCAACGGCGGCATCGTCTAGCCGTCCCATCGTCCGGAAAGGACAGAAGTCATGAGCAAGGTCATAGTCATCACTGGCGCGTCCAGCGGTATCGGCGAACTCACCGCCAAGGCGCTCGCCCGCGCGGGCCACACCGTCTACGCCGGGATGCGGTCGCCGACCGGATTCGGGTCCGGGTCCTGGAGCGCATCGGCCTCGGCGACCTGCTCACGCCCGCGAAGGTCTAGTGCGCAGTCCTCACCGTGTTTCGCGCGGCCCAGGTAGATCCCACGGTTGGCGGCCGAGCACCGCAACGCCCTCATGACCGGTCAGGACGCTGACCGGTCACGAGTGCGTTGTCGGTTCAGTGCGATCCCGCGCAGCACTCGTGCGGCTGCTCGACCTCGGCTGGCTGGAACACCCCGCCCGCAGCGGGTTCCACCAGCAGCACCAGTCGCCCGTCGCGGAACTCCGGCCGCACGAAACCGCCGGTGTCCACGCGGGTGTCCGGCGTGACGGCGGCCCCGATGCCCACCACGTCGTCGATCGCCGTCATCCCGACCAGTGCCGACACCGGGTGCACCCCGTCGACCAGCGCCTGGCCGGGGAACCGGATGCAGCGCCCGGCTTCTGGCGGGTCGATCTCGGTGCCGGGCGCGAGCCCGGCGGTGATCCGGGCGGACACCGCGGTCACCGCGGACGGGCCCGTGCGCTCGACGTGGGTCAGCACGAGGTCGGCCGCCACGCCCGCCTTGTCCAGCGCGGACAGCACTTCGCGGTCGAAGTGCGCGCCCACCGAGGTGAACTCCGGGACCAGCCGCACCCAGCGCACTAGACCACGTCCACGAACACCGGGTTCGCGTAGAACCACAGGTCGCTCCACGGGTCGGCGTCGCCGATGACGTCCATGACCGGGCCGCCGTCGGCGGTCATCTTCCTGCCGTCGCTGCCGCGCACGCGCAGGTAGAACGGACCGGAGACGTCGCGGAACACGTAGGTGAACCGGCAGCGGTTCTTGGTGACCTCGAAGGACTTCACCACCGTCGTGCCCGGCGCGGCCAGCGTGTCGCGGTCGGCAACCGGACCGGTGACCGGACCCGAGATGAGGTCGAGCTTCGCCACCTTCGGCACGACGCCGGAGAAGTTGGGCCCGCTCGCACCGGTCACCTCGACGGTGACCTCGACCGAACCGCCGCGCTTCACGTACGTGCGGCCACCGAGGGTCACGCCCCGGTTGTCGCCATCGCCCAGCGCGCGCACGCGCAGCTCCAGGCCGTCGATCAGCCTGCCGTGGACCGCGATCACCTTGCCCGCCTGGAGTCCGCGCATGATGTCCACATAGGACTTCGAGCGCGAGCCGACGACCGTCTGGCTGTAGAAGCCGGGGAAGAAGTCGCCGTTCCCGCTCTGCTTGACGCCGGAGTCGACGGGAGCACCCCTGCTGCCCGTCTTGTCGTAGTCCTGCTGACCGGGGGTGAGCGTGTCATTGAAGACCTGGTGCACGTCCGAGGTGGACGTGATCCACCACGGCCTGCCCTCGGCCAGCATCGAGTCCCACAGCCCGCCGACCTTGGCGGTCATCCAGTCGAAGCCGCCGTAGGTCCGGTACGGGTTCTCGGTCGCGGTCGGCGCGTAGCCGGGGTGGCTGTCGACGCTCGGCGACGCGTCGTAGAGACCGCGAGCGGCACCGCGGCCGCCCGACGCCTTCGGGATGCCCGACGCCTGGTGGCCGGGCGCGCCTTCCATGCCCACCGCGACACCGGGTGCCGCGTCGCGCCAGCCGCGCAGCTCGTGCGGGCTGTCCACGCCGCGCCGGGACGGATGGTTGGCGAACATCAGCGCGATCTCGGTCCGTCCACTGAGGACCTGGGCTTCCAGGTAGCGCAGCGCGGCGAGGGCATACGGCTCGCCGTCGGCCGACGTGGACCGGGTGATGAGGCCCTTGCCGCCGTTGGCGACCGGCGTGGACAGCACGTTGCCGTCGTAGCCCGCCTCGAAGGCGCGCAGGATGTCGACGGTGTTGCGGTCCGGCGGCAGGAACACGGTCGCGTGCTCGGCGCCGGGGATGTTCCACTCCAGGCCCTGGTAGACCAGGATGTCGCGGTTCGACCGGCGGGCCCGCTCGATGTCCGGCGTGACCTGGTCGATCGAGAACTTCTGGTGCGCAACGCCACCGTGGTCGGTGATCACCATCCAGTCGAGCCCGTGCTTGCGGGCCTTGGCGACCTGCATGGCGACCGGGTACTGGCCGTCGCTGGAGTACTGGGTGTGGATGTGGTGGTCACCGGCGTACCAGCGCTGCGGCATGCCCCACTGGTTCGTCGCCTGCGGAGTCGCGGCGGCCTTGCCCGCCCCCGCGCTCGCCAGCGCGGCACCGCCGACGGCGACCCCGAGGCCCGTCAGGAACCTCCGGCGGGCGACCGCGATGGGGCGGTCGTCCGCCGGGTCCTGCCAGCTGCCCTCGACGGGCTCTACTTCGTGGTGGTGGTGCTCATTGCCATCGTGGTGGTGGTGCGGCATGTCCTGGACTCACCGTTCACAGGTCGGTAGCTACGTCGCCGCGGAGTATGTCCAGGCAGGACCCCTGGCAACGTGGGACAACCGATGAACAGACGATGAACCCTCACGCCCTATCGCGCACGTTTGGCGTTAGCGGTCACCGCTTCCACGACGGTCGGCCACACGTCGACCGGGAGGTCGTGCGCCATGCCTTCGATGATGATCAGCTCGGCACCGGGGACCGCCGCCGCGGTCGCCTCGCCGCCGGACTTGTCGACCAGCGGGTCGTGCGAGCCGTGGATCACCAAGGTCGGCGCGATCACGCCGCGCAGCCCCTCGGTCCGGTCGGGCGACGCCATGACGGCGGCGAGGTGCCGCAGCGCGCTCAGCGGCCGGTTCGACCGGTCGTAGCTCGCCGCGATCCGCTCCCTCGCCGCGTCCTCGTCCACGGAGAAGCCCGGCGAGCGGGTCAGCCGCGACGAGGCGAGGCGCTGTTCGATGGTCGCCTCACGGTCGCCCGCCGGAGCCTGGCGCAGCGTGGCCACGACCTCGGGCCTGCCCTGCCCGACGGACCGGTCGCCGGTGGTCGACATGATCGAGCACAGGCTGAGCACCCGGCTCGGGTGGTCGATGGCGGTCTGCTGGGCGATCATGCCACCCATCGACGCCCCGACCAGGTGCGCGCGCTCGATCCCGAGCCCGTCGAGCAACCCGACCACGTCGTCCGCCATGTCGGACAGCAGGTACGGCGCGGTCGAGGTGTCGCCCGCGACCAGCGCGGGGAGGTCCGGCACCGGCAGGTGGTCGAACACCGTCGACAGACCGATGTCCCGGTTGTCGAACCTGATCACGTGAAAGCCCTGCGCGGCGAACAGCTCGCAGAGCTGGAGGTCCCAGGTGATCATCTGGGTCCCGAGCCCCATCACCAGCACCAGCGCCGGGTCGGCGGGATCGCCGAAGGTCTCGTACTCCAGTTCGATGTCCCCGAACGTCACTCTTGGCATGTGCGGCGGCCTTTCCGGAATTCGATTTGTTCACATGGATGAATTCGTCCAGTGTGCCCGGTCGCGCATAAAGCCGGGGGAAAAGTTCCGGTACGGGAAATCGTTGACCCAACTGGTCTGGACCACTCACACTGGCCGTCTCCCCAACCCTGCGAGGAGACCAGATGACCCGCAGCAAACTCACCGTGGCGGTCCTGTCCGCCCTGCTCACGTTATCCGGAACCCAGGTCGTGGCCGCCGTGACCGCACCCGGCGGCGACGTCGCGATCACCGCGCCCGCGACGTTCACCCACCCCGGAGTGCTCGTCAGCAGGCCACAACTGGAGTTCATGCGCACCAAGGTGCTCGCGAACGCGCAACCGTGGAAATCCGCTTACGACCAGATGATGGCGAGCAAGTA
Source organism: Umezawaea sp. (assembly GCA_039922235.1). Classification (GTDB taxonomy): domain Bacteria; phylum Actinomycetota; class Actinomycetes; order Mycobacteriales; family Pseudonocardiaceae; genus Umezawaea. The sequence continues at coordinate 15,338 of JBDSAJ010000875.1, read as the reverse complement.
CGCGTCCCTCACCCGCACACCGAAGCCGCGCGCGGTCGTCGAATGCGGTTCCTACTCGAACCCGAACTACGGCTGCACCGACGAGCGTGAGGACGCCATCGCGGCGTACACGCTGTCGCTGGCCTGGTACGTCACGAAGGACGCCCGGTACGCGACCAAGGCGATCCAGGTCATGGACGCGTGGTCGCCGGTCCTGAAGGACCACACCAACACCAACGCCCGCCTCCAGACGGCGTGGTCGGGCTCGTCGTGGCCGAAGGCGGCCGAGATCATCCGGTACACCTACACCGGCTGGCCCGCGGCGAGCGTGACCCGGTTCGCCACCATGCTCCGCACCGTCTACCTGCCGGAGATCCAGGCCGGGGCGGCGAGCACGAACGGCAACTGGGAGCTCAGCATGATGGAGGCCTCGATCGGCATCGCGGTCTTCCTGGAGGACAAGGCCGCCTACGACAAGGCCGTATCGACCTTCCGCACCAGGCTCCACGCGTACGTCTACCTCGCCACCGACGGCGCCCTGCCGAAGCCGCCACCCGGCAGCGGCATCGACACCCGCGCGGAGATCATCAGCTACTGGCAGGGCCAGTCCACGTTCCAGGACGGCGTCGCCCAGGAGACGTGCCGCGACTTCACCCACACCGGCTACGGCCTCGCGGCCGCGGCGCACATCGCCGAGACCGCGCACCACCAGGGCCAGGACCTGTGGGGCGAGAACCAGGACCGGATGCGCCACGCGTACGGCCTGCACACCCGCTACCAGCTGGAGCCGATGCCGTCCTGGCTGTGCGGCGGCACCCGCAACCAGAACCTCGGTCCGACAACGGAAGTGGCGTTCAACGCGCTGAACACCCGACTGGGCATCACGATGGCCAACACCCAGCGCTACACCGAGCAGCAGCGCCCGCAGGGCACCGACAACCTGTTCATCGCCTGGGAAACCCTGACCCACGCCCAGAACCCGGCGTGATCAGCGCCTGCACCTCCGCATAACCCGGAACGCCGTCCGCGACGGGAGAACCGTCGCGGACGGCACACGCGGTCAGCACGGCGGCGTGCAAAGCGGCCCGGAACAGCAGCGACCCGGTGCTGATCCGCCGAACCCCCAGCTCCGCCAACCGCTCCACACCCAACGCGGGCACGTGCAGGACGTTCAGCGGCAACTCCACCGCCGCGACCACAGCCGCGATCTCCTCCTCCCGGGCCAACCCCGGCACGAAGACCCCGTCAGCCCCGGCGTCCCGGTAAATCCTGGCCCGCTCCACTGTGGACTCCTGCTCGACCCCGAGCCACCAGGTGTCCACGCGGGCGTTGACGAACAGCCCAGGCGCCCCTTCCTTCACCGCGCGCACCATTCTGGCCTGCTCCAACGGATCGGCCAGCACACCACCGGGCCGCCCGTCCTCGATGTTGACGCCCGCGACACCCAGCGACGCCAGTTCCGCCGCCAACTCCCCGAGATCGGCGCCGAACCCGGCCTCGATGTCCACGGTCACCGGCACCGGCAGCTCGACGATCCGCCGGGCCAACGCCACAGTTTCCTCCCTCGCAACACCTTCACCATCCGGCAACCCGGCCGCAGCGGCCACCCCCAGACTCGTGGTCCCGACCGCCGCGAACCCGGCGGCGCACAGCGCGGCGGCGGACGCGAAGTCCCACGCGTTGGGCAGCACCAGCGGGCGGTCGGCGTGGTGCAGGTCGTGGAACGTCATCGGACAAGACCTTCCGCGATCGCCAAAGCGTGCCGCTCACCAGGACAAGCGTGCACACCCAGCCCGAAGGGGTGGTCGGTCAGGTCGATCTCGACCAGCGAACCGTCCGGACCGACCCGCCGGGTCGTCGCCACCGGCGGGTGCACGCCTGCGACGAGGTTCGCCGTGGCCACACAGGCCTGCACGAGCAGCCCGATCCGGTTGGCGGTGGCTTCGTCGTACCCACCGCACGCACCGACCAGCCGCGCCATCGCTTCATCAGCCTCATCGGTGATCACGGTGTGCGGCTGGTACGACCCGGCAACCAGCTCGACATCCGCCGCCACCACCGGAAGACCGAGCGCCTCGGCCAACACCGCCACCGGACTTGACCGCCTCAGCCGCGCCAACTCCCGCAGGTCAGACGGCTCGACAGCCGCCAACTCGGCCACCGCCAACGCCCGCCGCCGCTCGTGCGCGGCCCCGGTGCTGAACCGGGCGACGGACGCCCGCAACCACGCCACACCTCCGGCCGCACCGGGCACCGAGGGGACCGTGTAATCCGGATCGCTCAACATGCACCGACGCTAACCCCGGAACACTTCGGCAGGCACCGAAACGTCCCTGGCCTACCGTGAACACGTGGAACGACTAGCCGACCTGGCTGGACTACTGGCCGACCGCACCCGCGCGGCGTTCTGCGTCGCCCTGCTGGACGGCCGCGCGTGGACCTCCAGCGAACTGGCCGCGCACGCGGGCGTAGCCCCTTCGACCGCGAGCGAGCACCTCAGCCGCCTGGTCGAGGGCGGCCTGCTCGTGGAACGCCGTCAGGGCCGACACCGGTACGTGCAACTGGCCGACCAGCGCGTGGCACACCTGCTCGAAGACCTGGTAGCCCACGTGAAACCACCCGAGCCCGCCAAAACCCTCCGCTCCACCACGGCGTCGGCGGCACTGGCCCGCGGCCGCACCTGCTACGACCACTTCGCCGGCCGCCTTGGCGTGGCCATCACCGACGCCATGACGGCCCGCGGCCTGCTGACCCAGACCAACGGCTTCACCGTGACCGAAGCGGGCCTGCACTGGCTGACCGGCTCGCTGGGCGCTGACCTGACCACCCTGCGCACCACCAAACGCCCCCTCGGCCGCCCGTGCCTGGACTGGACAGAACGCCGCACCCACCTGGCAGGCACCGCGGGCGCACACCTGTGCCACCACTTCCAAGCCCAGGGCTGGGTCAGCCGAATCGGCACCACCCGCGCGGTCCGCGTGACCCCAACCGGCGAAACCGCACTGCACGACCTACTGGGCCTGAACCCGGAAACCCTGCGCTGACCCGGCCCTCAACCCTCCACCTGCCGCTCGACCCCGTCGAGCAACAGCCGCAACCCGTACTCGAACATGACGTCCAGGTCCTGCTCGAAGTCCTGCGTCACCACGTACTCCATGGTCGGGTACCGCCCGCTGGCGACGATTCCCTGGAACTCCGCGATCTGGGTGTCCATCCACTCGTCGTTGGTCAGACCCGTGTCCTGGCGGTCCCGAACTTCCGACTGGAGCGACAGCGCCAGACCCCGGACGAAGCTGAAGAGGTTCAGGTGGATGTACATCATGTCGTCCATGCCCAACCCCAGCCCGCGCAACGCGGCCAGCACCCATTCCGAGTAGAACAGCAGGCTAGGACTGGCCCGAGGTCGGGTCATGGACAACACCTCGGCCACCCAGGGATGCCGCCGGCAGACCGTCCACAACAGACGGGACGTGAACTCCAGGCACTCGCGCCAGTGCGCGGGCGGCCGCGCCGACAACGTCTCGTCGGCGGCGACCACGTCCGCCATGTGCAGCATCAGGTCGTCCTTGCCCGCCACGTGGCGGTACAGCGACATGGTCGACGCACCGAGGTCGGTGGCCACCCGACGCATCGACACCGCTGACATGCCCTCCGCGTCCGCCACCGCGATCGCCGCCCGTACGATCCGCTCCCGCCCCAGTTCCCGCTCGCGGGGAACCGACCGCACCACGGTTCCCGCGCCAGGCTTGGTGTCCACGACACCCTCGTCCCGCAACGCGGCGATCACCTTGGTCGCGGTGGCCATCGCGACGCCCCACTCACGAGTGATCTGCCTGGTCGACGGGATCCTGTCGCCAGGACGCAGCCTGCCGCTCGCGATCCGACCCCGGATCTCCGCGACAATCCTCTGGTAAGGCGCCAAGCCAGCCTCCAAGCGCACTAGTGCACTCATCTGCAAAAATGTTCTGATATGCACCTACAACAGTAGTGCACTAGGACCTGCGTACGACGCGCTGAACTGGATATACGTTGTACACATGCGCACTGTTCTGATCTCCGGCGCAGGCATCGCCGGCCTTTCCCTGGCGTACTGGCTGCGCCACCACGGCTTCCACCCCACCCTGGTCGAACGCGCCCCCGCCCTGCGGTCCGGCGGCCAGGCCGTAGACATCCGCGGCACGGCCCGCGAGGCGGTGACGCGGATGGGCATCATGGACACAGTTCGGGCCCACCACACCGGCACGCACGGGATCGCCTGGCTCAACGAGAAGGGCGAGCGCGTCTCGACCATGACGGGCGACGCCTTCGGCGACTCGGGCGGCATCGTCGCCGAGATCGAGATCCTGCGCGGCGACCTCGTGCGAATCCTGCACGAAACAGCGGGCACGGACGTGGAAATCCTGTACGACAACGTGATCACCAAGATCACCGAAGACGCCAAAGGCGTCCAGGTCACGTTCGACAAGACACCGCCACGCTCCTTCGACCTGGTGGTCGGCGCGGACGGCCTGCGTTCCGGCGTGCGCGCACTGACCTTCGGCCAGGACCAGCAGTTCGTCCAAGACCTCGGCTACTACACCTCGTACTTCCCCGCCCACACCACACTCGACCTCCAAGGCTGGGAAGTCATGTACAACCTCCCAGCGGGCAACGGCGTCAACGGCCGAGTAGCCCTCCTGTACCCGCTGGGGAACACCGGCGAAATCCGAGCACTGTTCGGCTTCGTCACACCGAACACGACCTACGACCGACAGGACGTGCAGACCCAGAAGAACCTGCTGGCCGACGTGTTCGCCGGCGCAGCCTGGGAATTCCCCACCCTGCTCGAGCAACTGCAGCAAACCGACGACCTGTACTTCGCCCGAGTCTGCAAGATCCACATCGACCACTGGCACCGCGACCGCACCGTTCTGTTGGGTGACTCGGCCTTCGGCGGGTCGTTGGGGATGGGCACGAGCATGGCACTGATCGGCGCCTACGTGCTCGCGGGCGAACTCGCCACGGCCAACGGCGACCACCAGGCAGCGTTCGCCCAGTACGACAAGGAAATGCGCGCCTACGTGACGGCCAACATGAAGCACCCACCGGGCGGCGCCAACGGCTTCGCCCCACGCACCCGTCGCGGGATCTGGATGCGCAACCAGTTCATGCGCGTGCTCCCGCACCTGCCTGGCAGCGGCAAGATGTTGGGCGGGATCCAGAAGGCCGCGAACTCGATCACGCTGAAGCCTTATGCGGGCGCCAGGATCGTTTGAGCCCATAGACCGACGCACGAGTGGCCCCAAGCGATGACGTCGCAGATGGCTGGGACGGGCGTTTCAGGCAGAGAGGACAAGGAGGACAAGGACCCAGAGCGCCGGTCGGCTAGTCGTGTGTCCTCACGAAGACACCACCACCCAACCGCAATGGCCCCCGGCCCAAACCCACCCACGACACAACCCGAGACAAACCAGGCCGAACCCACTCCCCGGCCTCACCCCGATCCTGAGCGCTTTTCATGCCGCTTGAGCTTTGTCAAGGCATCTTTCCCGCCTTGACAAAGCTCAAGCGGCATCGAAACAATCGCGAATCGGGGTAAGACCGCACCACCCCAAGCAATCCCCGCAGGGCCCCCACGCCAAAACCCAATGCCAGCAAGTTAAGCATCCGAGTTGATCTTCCAATGCCGCGCACGTGCAGGTCGCCTGGCTACGTGTTGATCTTGAGCGGCCTTAACTTACTGGCATTGCGCCAAAACCGGGGTCCCCCACACGTGAGAACCCCCCGACACACACGCTACGACAAGGGTCCGACATTCCCAGAAACCAGACAAATCCCCCACCAGCAACCCACCGTCAACCCACCAGCAACCCGCCCAACAACCCCCTCCACCCCCATTGCAAACCCCTAAGCGCGCATATAATCTGCGCACATGACAACCTACGAGTTCCACCACAGCGAAGAAACCACAGCCACCCCCCAAGCCATCTGGGCCCTCTGGTCCGACATCACCACCTGGACCTCCTGGGACACAGGCCTGGACCACGCAGAACTGAACGGCCCCTTCGCCAGGGGTTCAAGCGGCACCATGCGAATCCCCGACCAGCCACCCATCACCTTCACCCTCACCGAAGTGACCCCACACAAGAGCTTCACCGACGAAACCCACATCCCAGGCGCGGTCCTCCACTTCCACCACACCCTGGAACCACTGCCCAACGGCAACACCCGAGTCACCCACAGCGTGACCATCGAAGGACCAAAAGCCCAGGAAATCGGCCCCTTCGTCACCTCAGACCTCCCCGAAGCCGTGGAGGCACTCGTCAAACTGGCATCGTCAACACCATGAGCAACGAGCCGACGTCGGCATGGGCGGGGCCGGGGGAAAGTCCCGGCTTCCTCCTCTGGCGGGTAACACTGGCCTGGCAGCGGGCCATGCGGGCAGCACTGGCACCACACGACCTGACCCACGTCCAGTTCGTGCTGCTCGCAGCCCTGTGGTGGCTGGAAGACCACAGCGGCCCCCCGAGCCAGCAGCGCCTGGCCGACCAGGCGGGCACGGACCCGATGATGACCAGCCAGGTCATCCGCAAACTGGCCGACCGCGACCTCGTACAACGAGAACCCGACCCCCAAGACGCACGGGCCAAGCTCCTCCACGTCTCGCCATCAGGCCGAAAACTGCTCAAGAAAGCACTGAAGGACGTCGAACAAGCGGACGCCGACTACTTCGCCGCCCTGGGCCAGGCCGCGCCCGACTTCCTGCGCGGCCTGGCGAAGCTCGCCTAGCGACGACCTGGAGCAGGCGACCTAGAGCAAGCGACCGCTCCAGTGCGCCAGCCACTCGTCGTTGACCACGTCGACCAGCACGCAGGTGATGTTGTCCGGCCCACCCGCCGCGTTGGCGAGCGCGATCAGCTTGACGACGGCTTCGTCCCGGTCCTGCGTCTCGGTCAACACCGACAGGATCGTCTCGGGCGGCACGACGTCCGACAGCCCGTCGGAGCACAGCAAGTACCGGTCGTTGACCTGCGCCTCGTGCAGGAACACGTCCGGCTCGGGCGAGTTGCCCGCCTGGAGCGCCCGCATCAGCATGGACCGACGGGGGTGCAGGACGGCCTGCTCAGCAGGCATCCGGCCCTCGTCGACCAGTGCCTGGACCATCGTGTGGTCGCGGGTGACCTGCTGGACCTCGCCGTCCCGCACCAGGTAACAGCGCGAGTCACCGATGTGCGCGACGGCGAACTTGGACCCGTCGACCCAGAGCAGCGCGGTGAGGGTGGTGCCCATGCCGCGCATGCGGAGGTCCTGCTCGGCCATGTCGGTGAGGCGCAGGGCGACCTCGTCCATCATCGCGGTCAGCGCGGGGACGGGGTCGCCGCTCACGTCGTAGTGGGCCAGCACGTCGATGGCGGTGGCGCTCGCGATCTCGCCGAACGCGTGCCCGCCCATGCCGTCGGCGACGGCGAACAGCGGCGGCTCGGCGCAGGCGGAATCCTCGTTCAGCTCGCGGCGGAGCCCTGGATGGGTGCCAACGGCGTGGGCGAGCCGATTGTGCGTCATGACAACAGTGAAACATTGGTTGATTCAGTTCACAAGCAGAAGCACTGTGCATCGGTTGTGAACTAGTGTGTGAAGCATGGACCAGGACGCCACCGTGAGCGCGGGCGACATCGCCCGCCTCGTCGACGTGGGGCGTGCCGCCGTGAGCAACTGGCGTCGACGGCACGAGGACTTCCCGCAGCCGGTTGCCGGTACGGCGTCCAGTCCGCTGTTCTCCCTCGACGAGGTCGAGGACTGGTTGCGGCGCAACGGGAAGCGCGTCGACGTGTCCCCCGTGGAACGGGCCTGGCAGGCGCTGCGCGGCGCGGGCGACGACCTGTGCCTCGGCGAGCGCGTGGCCGAAGCCGGGGCGGCGCTGCTGTCGAAGAACGGCGGCGAACTGGCTGCGCTGGCAGCCGAACGCGGTGCCCTGGCGGCGTTCGAGTTCCTCTGCGCCCGCTACCTGGAGGCACATTCACGCCAACTCGACGCCACCCCGGCAGGCATCGCCGCACTGCTGGTGCGGCTGACCAGGCCCGACGGCGGCACGCTGTACGACCCGACGTGCGGGCTGGGCACGATGCTCGTCGACACGCCCGCTGCGCGCGTGCTCGGCCAGGAGATCGACGAGACCACGGCGACGATCGCCGCGCACCGGCTGCGACTTCGCTCACAACCGGGTGAAATCACGGTCGGGAACACCCTGCGGCAGGACGGTTTCACCGGCGAACTGGCCGACGCGGTCGTGTGCGACCCGCCGTTCACCGAGCGCGCGTGGGGCTACGACGAGCTGGCGGGCGACGCGCGGTGGGAGTACGGGCTGCCGCCGCGCGGCGAGTCCGAGCTGGCCTGGGTGCAGCACTGCCTGAGCCACACGAAACCGGGTGGCCTGGTGGCGATCCTGATGCCGTCGGCGGCGGCCAGCCGTCGGCCGGGACGCCGCATCCGGGCGAACCTGCTGCGCGCCGGGGCGCTGCGCGCCATCGTGACGCTGCCCGCGGGCCCGGACCTGTGGTTGCTCCGGCGTCCCGAAGCCGGTGACCGCACGCCGTCGCACGTGCTGCTGACCGAGGTGGACCAGCTGTCCACTGTGGACCGCCGGTGGGCCGCGTTCCAGACCGACCCGGCGGGCGGGCACTCCGTGCCGATCGTGGACGTGCTGGACGACGACGTCGACCTCAGCCCGGCCGTGCAGACGCTGCGGCGCGGCGGGGGCGAGGACACGCACCTCGCGTTCGTCGAGGCGCTCACCGCGCTGACCAAGACGGTGCTGCCGACGCCGGAACTGGCCAAGGCGTCGCAGCAGGCACCGCCGATGACCACGATCGGCGAACTGGCCAAGGCCGGGCTGCTGACGATGAAGCACGCCGGGGCGAAGCTCACCACGGGCAACGGCGAACTGCCGGTGCTCACCGCGGACGACCTGGCCGCGGGCGTCGAGCCGTCCGAGCGCACGGCCCCCGACCCGGACCTGGTCGAGGTGGAGCCGGGCGATGTCGTGGCGTCGCCGATGGGCACCGCCCGCGTCGTCGGCTACCACGCCGTGCTTGGCCCGTACCTCGCCGTGTACCGGGTGGACCCGAGCAGGCTGGACCCGTACTTCCTCGCGGGCGTGCTGCGCGCCGCGGCGGCGCGGGCGCACCTGGGGTCGAGCCGGGTCGACGCCCGGCGCACGCAGGTGCCGCGGCTGCCGTTGGCCGAACAGCAGGCCTACGGGCAGGCCTTCCGGCAGTTGGGCACACTGGAGGACGCGCTGCGCGAGACGGCGGCTCTGGGGGAAAGCGTGATCCGGCTAGGCTTCGGCGGCCTGATGGACGGTCACCTCCGACCGCGGAGTTAGGACACGGAGGGGAGGCCGGGTGCTCATCGCCGATCGGTACGAGCTGGACGACCTGCCGCTCGGCCAGGGCGGGATGGGAGCGGTGCACGGCGGCTACGACCGGCACCTGGACCGCCGGGTCGCGGTGAAGTTCCTCCAGCTGCCCGGCAGGCGCGACGAGGAGATGGAGCACCGCTTCACCCGCGAGGCCCGCATCCTGGCGAAGCTGGAGCACGCGGGCGCGCCGGTCCTCTACGACTTCGGCGTGTTCGAGTACCGGATGTACCAGGTGATGCAGTTCATCGACGGCGTCACGGTCGCCGACCTGGTCGGCGAGCACGGGCCGCTGCCGGTGCCGTGGGCCGCGTCGATCGCCGCGCAGGCGTGCGCCGTGCTGGCCGCCGCGCACAGCCTGTCGATCTGCCACCGCGACCTGAAGCCGACGAACCTGATGCTGTGCCCGGACGGCAGCGTGAAAGTGCTCGACTTCGGCCTCGCGGTGCTGCGGGAGTCCGACGTCGCCCAGTTCACCCGGTGGGGCCAGATGCTCGGCACCCCGGCGTACATGGCGCCGGAGCAGATCCAGCGCGGGAACGCCGAGCCGCGCAGCGACCTGTACGCGCTGGGGTGCGTGCTGCACGAGATGCTGACGGGCAGGCAGCTGTTCACCGGCGACACGGCGTACACGGTGTTCGACAAGCAGGTGAAGCAGCGGCCGTCGTCCGTGCCGAGGATTCCGGTGGCGCTGGACGAACTGCTCCAGGACATGTTGGAGAAGGACCTGGAACGCAGGCCCGCCGACGCGACGACGCTGTTCGAGCGGCTGCTGCCGTTCGCCGTGGACCTGCCGATGCTCCCCGGTTTCCTGACGCCGTCCAGCACTCCCAGCCCGGACCGCATGTACGCGCGGGCCGTCGGCCGGGTGTTGGAGGACTAGCGCGGCAGCACGGTCGCGCCCGCGCGTGCCACGATCTCCTGCAACGCTGCCACGTGCCCGTCGAACGCGGTGCGGCCCGCGTCGGTGAGCCGCGCGGACGTGCGCGGTCGCTTGCCGACGAAGTGCTTGCGGATCTCGACGTAGCCCGCGTCCTCCAACGTGGTCAACTGCTTGGACAGCGCGGAGTCGGACATCCCGACGGTGTCGCGGAGGAACTTGAAGTCCGCCCACTCCGCCGCCGCCAGCAGCGAGACGATCGACAGTCGGGTGGGGGCGTGGACCAGTTCGTCGAACTTCGGCTCGGTCATCGGGATCCCGTCGCGGCGCGGTCCAGCATCGTGGTCCGCAGGCGGCGCATCAGCACCGGCCCGCCCACGACCATGAGGACGGCGCACAGGAGCGAGCCCCACGTCCCCGCGTACGGCGTGCCGAGCGCCTTCAACGCGAAGGAGACGGGCAGCGTCACGGCCAGCACCCCGAGGACGAAACCCGCGATCGCCAGGGCACCCGCGTTGCCGAGCAGCGTGCTGCGCGCCTGCGTGTGGCGCACGGAGCGCACGACCACCGCGCCCACGGCGGTGCAGAGGCCGAGGACGAACACCGTGGTGCCGATGCCGATCACCAGGCCGTTGTCCGTGTCGACGGCGGTCGAGAAACCGACGATCAGCAGGCCGATCGCCCACCAGAACCAGTTCGGGGTCAGTGCCCGCTCGATGACCTGCTCCTGCCGTTGCCGGATCTCCGCGAGCGCTTCGGCGGCTTCACGCGGGGGTGGCTGTTCGTGCATGGCGTCTCCTGACCTCGTCGGGTACGAGACCAGGATGCCACTTACTTTCCCGCTTGGAAAGTACTTTCCTCCATCACGGTCCGCGTTGGCTGTAGAACTCGCTCAGCACCAGCATCGCGGCCCCCGCGGCGACCAGGTCGTCGCCCAGCGGGCTGACGCTGATCTCCACTTCCAGCCAGTCCGAGCGCGGGACCTGTTCGCGGACGACCTCGCGGATCGCGTCCGCGTAGAAGTCCGGCGCGCCCTGCACGACCCGGCCGCCCAGCACCACGTGGTCCAGGTCCAGCAACTGCACGAGGCCCGCGATGGCTATGCCCAGCACCGCCACCGCACCCTTCAGGTCGCCCGCGGCCACCGCGAGGTTGTGCACTATCTCCACGCAGCCCGACCGGCCGCAGGCGCAGCGCGGGCCGCCGAGCTGGATGGTCGTGTGGCCGTACTCCCCCGCGTTCGTGCGGGCGCCGCGATGGACCTGCCCGTCCAGCAGCAGGCCCACGCCCACACCCGTGCCGACGATCACAAGTGCGGCGTGCCGCAGCTCGTCGCCGCGCCGCCAGGCCTCGGCGATCATCGCGGTGTTGGTGTCCTTGTCGACCACGACCGGCAGGCCGAGGCGGTGGGCGGCCAGGTCGCGCAGCGGCACGTCGTGCCAGCCGACCAGTCCGGTGGCGTCGTGCACGACGCCGTCGCGGTGGTCCAGCGGGCCGACGAAGCCGATGCCGACGCCGAGCAGGCGCTCGTCGGACACCTCGTTGCGGGAGCGCAGCACGTTGACGAGGTTGGCCAGTTCATCCACGAACACGCCGGGGCCGAAGTCGCGGGGCAGTGCGGTGACCGTGCGGTCGAGGACCGTGCCGGACAGGTCGGTGAGGACGACGCGCAGTTCGTCGCGCTCGACGGCGGCGCCCAGCGCCAGCCTGCTGGAGGACACCAGCCGGACCAGTGTGCGGGGCTTGCCGACGCCGACGTTGCGCCGCCCGGAGTCGATGAGGAGACCGTCGGCGATCAGCCTGCTGACGATCTTGGACACGGCCTGGGGTGTGAGTCCGCTCTGCTCGGCCAGCTCCACCCTGGTCATGGGTTCGCCCCGACGAGCCAGCCCCAGCACCACCGCGTCGTTGTAGCCCCGCAGGAACCGCAAGTTCGCCACAGGGCCATGATCGCATGAGTTGTCCGGTTTGGGCTGGCAATTACACTACAGCGTTGCTTTAATACTCCACATGGCTGCAGACCTCCGCACCGGCGTGATCGGGTACGGGATCGCGGGCCGCGTCTTCCACGCGCCGCTGATCTCCTCCACACCCGGCTTGGCGCTCTCCGCGATCGTGACCACCGACCCCGACCGCCGCGCGCAGGCGACCGCCGCGTACCCGGACGTCGAACTGCTCGACACGGCCGACGACCTGTTCGCCTCCGGCATCGACCTGGTCGTCATCGGCACCCCGAACAAGACCCACGTCGACCTCGCGCTCGCCGCGATCGACCGGGGCATCGCGGTCGTCGTGGACAAGCCGTTCGCCCCGACCGCCGCCGAAGCGCGGCGGGTCGTCGACGCGGCGAAGGCGAAGGGCGTCCCGCTCACGGTCTTCCAGAACCGGCGCTGGGACAGCGACTTCCGGACCGTGCGCGAGGTCGTGGCCAGTGGGAAGCTCGGCAACCTCAGCCGGTTCGAGTCGCGCTACGAGCGCTGGGTCCCGGAGATCTGGGACAACTGGCGCGAGTTCGGCGCACCCGAGGAAGCGGGTGGGCTGCTCTACGACCTCGGCGCGCACCTCGTCGACCAGGCACTGCAGCTCAACGGGCCGGTCCGCAGCGTGTACGCCGAACTGAACCGCCGCCGCCCCGGCGCGCTCGTGGACGACGACGTGTTCGTCGCCCTCACCCACACCAACGGCGTCCGCTCGCACCTGTGGGCCAGCGCCGCCGCCGCGAACAACGGGCCGCGCTTCCGCCTGCTCGGCGACCAGGCCGCGTTCACCAGCCACGGCATGGACGGCCAGGAGGACGCGCTCGTCGCAGGCCTGCGTCCCGGCCGGCCCGGCTGGGGCGTCGAACCGGAGTCCGCGTGGGGCTCGCTCGGTCTGCTGGACGACACCAAGCCCGTGACCAGCGAACCCGGCGCGTACGAGCAGTTCTACGCCCAACTCGTGACGGCACTGCGCGACGGCGGCCCGCTGCCCGTCGACCCCGAGTCCGCCATCGCCGCGCTGGAGATCATCGAGGACGCGTTCGAGTCCGCCAACACCGGACAGGTCGTGGCGGTATGAGCGCCGAACTGCTCGCCGAACTCGCGGCCCAGGAGGAACGGCTGCGGTTCACCCGCTTCGACAACGACACCGCGCTGGCACTCGGCATCCACCTGCTGGAGGCCGCGCGCGCCGCCGGGCTCGCCGTCACGATCTCGGTGCGGCGCAACGGACAACGCCTGTTCCACGCGGCGCTGCCAGGAACGTCGGCGGACAACGACGACTGGATCGACCGCAAGACGCGGGTCGTCGACCGGTACGGGCGGAGTTCCTACTACGTGGGCACCCAGTTCCGGGTCGGAGGCAGTACCTTCGAGGAGTCGTCGAGGCTGGACGCAGGTCTCTACGCGGCGCACGACGGGGTTTTCCCGGTGATCGTCGAAGGTGTCGGCCCAGTCGGCACGGTCGGCATCTCCGGGCTGCCGCAAGCAGAAGACCACGCGTTCGTCGTGGCACAGCTCGAGAATTTCCTCGGTTTGCAGGAGGCGGAGTGACACAGGAGCGGTACGGGGTCGACGACATCGACCTCGAACAGCCGAACCCGGCCAGGATGTACGACTACTACCTGGGCGGTGCGCACAACTTCCAGGCCGACCGCACCCTCGCCGAGCAGGCGATCCAGGTCATGCCGTGGATGCGCGAGGCCGTGCGGGCCAACCGGGCCTTCCTGGCGCGCGCCGTGCGCTACTGCGTGTCGCAGGGCATCCGCCAGTTCCTCGACCTCGGCTCCGGCATCCCGACGGTCGGCAACGTGCACGAGGTCGCCCAGGGCCTGGCCCCGGAGAGCCGCGTCGCGTACGTCGACATCGAGCCGGTCGCGTACGCGCACAGCAAGCACCTGCTGCGCGAAAACCCCAACGCCACCGTGACCAGGGCCGACCTCACCGTGCCGGAGGACGTGCTCACCGCGCCCACCGTGCTGGAGATGATCGACTTCACCCAGCCGGTCGCCGTGCTCGCCGTGGCCGTCCTGCACTTCCTGCCCGACGAGCGCCACCCGGAAGCCGTGCTGGGCGCGTACCGCGACGTCGTGGTGCCCGGCAGCCACGTGGTGCTGTCACACGTCACGTCCGACCACAACCCGGAGCAGGCCGCGGGCGCGCTGGCGGTCTACAAGCGCTCCGCCAACCCGGTCTACACCCGCACCCACGCCGAGATCACCGCGATGCTCGACGGCTTGGACCTGATCCCGCCGGGCCTCGTCGACGCGACCGAGTGGCACCACGACCACACGCCCGAACTGACCCAGCGAACCGAGCACGTCGGGTTCTACGCGGCGGTCGCACGGCGGAACTAGCGAACGGCGTAGCGTGGCTACATGAGTGACACCGAAGTCCTTGAGCAGCGCCTCCGTCTGGGCAACGGGTTCGGTCCGAGCGACCAGGGGCGTGTTGTGCACGCGCTGGCCAACCTCGCACCGCACCTGAACACCTGGCAGCCGGCGCAGGTCGACCTCGCGCTGTCGGTGAAGGAACGCGGCCAGCGCGACCAGAAGGTCACGTTCGAAGCCTTCCTCTCAGGCTGGCCGCCCTTCGTCGCCACGTCCCACGAGGCCGAACTGGACGTTGCCCTGACCGAGGTGCGCAAGGAAATGATCCGGCAGATCGAAGACGCCAAGTCCCGCCGCGAACCCCGCAAGCACGACAAGCCCCAACGCCCGTAGACCTCGTGTCGTGAGGGGCGCCGCCAGCGCCCCTCACGGCGCTTGGGGGCAGCGTGGTGGGTTCCGGTGAGGCGTGACTTCCGGCATGGCTCAGCGGCGCGCCCTCGGTGTCCGTCTCCCGACGGCAGACCACGAACGGCTCACGACCAATCAGACGTCCCCCAGCCAGGGCAGGGTTTCGGCAAAGTCTTTGCGCGTGCCTTCTCATGGGGTGTAGGGCGGCTTCGGCTTCCATCGTGCTGTGGCCGATTTGACTCAATGAGGCTTTCCGCGTAACGGTTCGCGACGCTGCGTGATCTTGGGGCGCGCTGGACTCGGGCACATGCGAAGGCACGCGGGACTCCTGCTACGAAGTGGTCCTCTCACAGATCAACTTCACAGGGGTC
>JBDSAJ010000874.1:0-33387 GCA_039922235.1 Umezawaea sp. | reverse complement strand
AATGCTGGACAGACCAGCGGATCACGCACGTCCTCATCCCCGGCCATCACCCACACACCGCGACATGATCATCCCGGAATCACATCGGTGGATCAGGGCTGAAGGGCTGGTTTCGGACGACCTCCGATCTCGCCTCACCGTGCGATTGATCAACGAGCGCGCCGGGATGACCGGGGACGAGGCCGTGCGGATCGTGGACCAGGCCGTCGCTTTCCTGAAGACGTGCGTCGACAACCCCGGCCAGCACCTTCGCCCGAGCAAGAGGGTCGACCTCGGGTGGCACCAGTTCATCCTGAACACCCAGGACTGCGCCGAGTTCTGCGAGCGTGTCGCCGGGTACTTCATCCACCACGCGCCGGACGAGTTCACCTCTCCGAGCGGCGGGTCAGCTGAGACCGCGAAGGTTCTCGCCCCTACGGTGGAGGCGATGGTGGACTCCGGGTTCACGGTCGACCCTGACCTGTGGATCACTACCCCTGGTGACTGCACGCAGTGCCACAGCGGATGCGCCAACTGCGGCCAAGGCGACCCACCCAACTGCTAGGACGAGGATGTCGGTGAAGGTTCGTCGTGATTGGTATGACCTGCCCGAGGGTGTGCGTCAAGCCGTGGAGCGCAGCATCGGGCCGGTGTTGAAGACCGATTCGCCGAGTGCGGGCCGGAATTCCGAACTGGCCTTGACACTGTGGACCGAGAGCGGACCGGTGTACTGCAAGGGGATCACGACGGCGTCATCGGCTTGGTCGTCGATGCATCGCAACGAGATGGCCGTGAACCCGTTCCTGCCTGACGGGCTCGCGCCGCGTCTGCTGTGGCACGTGGAGGCGGAAGGGTGGCTGCTGCTCGGGTTCGAATACGTGTCCGGGCGGCACGCCGACCTGTCCCCTGATTCGGCGGACCTGCCCTTGGTCGCGGACGCGGTGGCGCAGATCGGCCGCACCCCGCTGCCCCCGGCTCCCGTTGTGCGACGGTCCATGTCCGAGCAGTGGGCCCGCAGGCTGGAGGCGGAGATCGGGTCTCCACTGACGACCGACTCGTGGTCAACGGAGAACATCAGGCTGCTCGATGAGTGGGCGGTTCGCGCACCCGGCTACCTGGAGGGCTCCAGCCTCGCCCACACGGATCTGCACCCTGCCAACGTCCTGGTCTCCGATCGCGCGCAGATCATCGACTGGGCGTGGTGGCGAACCGCCGCACCGTGGGTAGATCCGGCATTCCTGGTCATCCGCCTCGTCGCCGAGGGCCACGACCCCGAAGCAGCGGAGAAGTGGGCCTGCCAGTTCGACGGCTTCGCGGCAGCGCCACCCGAAGCGCTCACGGCGTTCGCGGCCTCCGTGGTCCGCATGTGGGAACGGAGGTTCGCGCACACCACGGCAACCGAAGCCGTACGCCGATGGGTGCGGCACCGATTGGGCTAGCCGCAGTCCACGTCACGCGTTCCTGACCGCGGCGGCCTCCCCCAGGTCGAGCATCCGGACGGACTTCTCCCGCATCTCGACCTTGCGGACCTTACCGGTGACGGTCATCGGGAACTCGTCGACGACCAGGACGTAGCGCGGGATCTTGTAGTGCGCGAGCTTCCCCGTGGCGTAGGCCCGGAGGCTCTCGGCCGTGACCTCGCCCGCGCCGTCGCGGAGCTTGACCCACGCGCAGAGCTCTTCGCCGTACTTGACGTCCGGCACGCCGATCACCTGCGCGTCGACGATGTCGGGGTGGGCGTAGAGGAACTCCTCGACCTCGCGGGGGTAGATGTTCTCCCCGCCGCGGATGACCATGTCCTTGATCCGGCCGGTGATGTTGACGTACCCGTCGTCGTCCATCACCGCGAGGTCGCCGGTGTGCATCCACCGGGCGGCGTCGATCACCTCGGCGGTCCGCTCCGCGTCGTTCCAGTACCCCAGCATCACCGAGTACCCGCGCGTGCACAGTTCGCCCGGCTCGCCGCGTGGCACGGTCAGACCGGTGACCGGGTCGATCAGCTTGACCTCCAGGTGCGGGTGCACCTGCCCGACGGTCGAGACGCGCAGTTCGAGTGAGTCGTCCACGCGCGTCTGGGTCGAGACGGGGCTGGTCTCGGTCATGCCGTAGCAGATGGTGACCTGCTCCATGCCCATCCTGGACACGACCTGCTTCATCACCTCCACCGGGCACGGCGACCCGGCCATGATCCCGGTGCGCAGGGATGACAGGTCGTAGGACGCGAAGTCCGGGTGGTTGAGCTCGGCGATGAACATCGTCGGCACCCCGTACAGCGAGGTGCACCGCTCCCGTTCCACCGCCTCCAGGGTCGACTTCGGGTCGAAGCCCTGCGCCGGGATGACCATCGTGCAGCCGTGGGAGGTGCAGGCCAGGTTGCCCATCACCATGCCGAAGCAGTGGTAGAACGGCACCGGGATGCACACCCGGTCGTCCGGCGTGTAGCCGCAGAGGGCGCCGACGAGGTAGCCGTTGTTGAGGATGTTGTGGTGCGACAGGGTCGCACCCTTCGGGAAGCCCGTCGTCCCGGAGGTGTACTGGATGTTGATCGGGTCGTCCGGCGACAGCGCGGCACCCGCCTTCACCAGCCGGGCCGCGTCCCCAGCTCGACCGACCTCCAGCAGCCGATCCCACTCGCCCGAACCGATCAGCACCACCGAGCGCAGCTGGGGGCAGTTCCCGCGGACCTCCTCGATCATCCCGGCGTAGTCCGACGTCTTGAACGCCCGCGCCGACACCAGCAGGGAGATCCCGGCCTGCTTCAGCACGTAGTCGAGCTCGTGGGTCCGGTAGCTCGGGTTGATGTTGACCAGGACGGCGCCGATCTTCGCCGTCGCGTACTGCAGCAGCGTCCACTCGGCCACGTTCGGCGCCCAGATGCCGACCCGGTCGCCCTTCGCCACGCCGGTCCCCAGCAACCCCAGTGCGAGGACGTCGACGTCCTCGCGCAGTTGCGCGTAGGTCCACCGCCTGCCCGTCGGGACCTCGACCAGTGCCTCGCGGTCCGGGTCCGCGGCGACCGTGCGGTCGAAGTTGTCGCCGATGGTGTCGCCGAGCAGCGGCACGTCGGAGGGACCGGAGGCGTAGGACGACCTGGCTGGGGCGCGGTGGCTGCTGTTCACGCTACTGACCTCTCGTGGGAGCCGGGATCACGGGGAGCACGATGCGGGACAGTCTGCTCGCGTCGTGGGCGATCTGCTGGCGGGCAGGCCGCGAGCGCGTTCCCCGCTCGATGGGCTCACCGGTGTTCAGGTTCCGGTCCCAGCGCGGGAAGCTGCTCGACGTGACGTGCACCCGGATGCGGTGACCGGCGCGGAACACGTAGCTGGTGGACCACAGGTCGACGACCTGCTCGGTGAACTCGCCCGGCGGCGCCACCGCGCGCATGATCCCGTCGACGATGTTCCGCGAGACGCCGTCGGTGTCGACGTCGCAGAGGCGGACGACCCAGTCGGTCGTCGGCGCGTCGGTCGCCGCGGTGAGGTAGGCCCGGACGCGCCCGGTGACCTCGATGTCCTCGGTGAGCGGGTCGGTGGTGTGGACGAGCACGTCGGGCCGCGCCTCGACCTTGGCCTGGTCCAGCGGGCCCGCGGGGAACTCGTTCGACATCAGCAGGTTGCCGCCGGTGGTCGGCACCGGGTCGGTCGGGTCGTAGGTGAACGTGTCGGTTCCCTCCCCGTCTCCGGGGGCCTCGAAGGAGAGTCGGTCACCCGCGCGCAGGAACAGGTCGGTGTCGACGGCTCGGGCGAGCGGCCACTCCTGTTCCTCGCGCCACTGGTTGGTGCCCATGACGAACAACAGGACCGGCGGCAGTTCGGGCCGTGGCGCCTCGTCGACAGCGGTGCCCGGCGCGAGCCACTGGGTGAACCAGCTCAGCTCCAGGTCGGCGAGCCTGCCGCGGAAGCCGAGGAGTTCCGTGCTCGCGGCCATCCCGAAGTTGACGTCGCCGAGGTAGCCCATGGTGCCCGTGTGCGACCACGGACCCATGACCAGCTTCGCCGGGCGACCGGCCGCCCGCATCGCCGTGAAGTTGTCGAGCGTGCCCTGGCTGAAGATGTCGTACCAGCCCCCGGTGTTCAGGCTCGGCAGGTCGACCTCCACCTGTCGCCCGGCGACGCGGCAGGCGTCGCTCCACTCAGGCTCCCGCAGGGACCGTTCGAAGCCGAGTTCCCGGATGCCGTGCCGTTCGAAGACGGGGTGGTGACCGGCGGGCAGCTCCCAGTACGTGGTCTTCGCGACCGCGTCGATGTCGGTGAGCAGCCCCATGAGCGCCTGCCCCTGCGCCATCGGATCGTCGGCATGCCTGCGGAGCAGGGTGTCGACGCCCTGCATGAGCGACCACGGCACCGAGATCCCGAGTTCGCTCGCACCACCGCGGGCGAAGAGCCCGTCGTCCGGCTCCGACCAGGTGATCATCGGCGCGATCGCCTTCAGCTCCGGCGGCTTGGCGAGCGCGGCCATCCACTGGGTGTTGCCGAAGTAGCTGCCCCCGAACATCCCGACGGACCCGTTCGAACCAGGGAGTGCCGCCGCCCAGCGGACGGTGTCGTAGCCGTCGTCCATCTCGAACGTCCACGGCTCCCACTCGCCGTCCGAGGCGTAGCGGCCCCTGGTGTCCTGGACGACGACGAGGAATCCGCGCCGCGCTTTGCCGACCAGGTCCATGAAGCCCACGAACATCGGCGTGTTCTTGCCGTAGGGCAGCCGCGCCAGCAGCACGGGCCACGGGCCGTCTCCCGATGGCCGGTACACATCGGCCCTCAGCACGACGCCGTCGCGCATGGCAGCCGGCACGTCGTGTTCGATCGTCACGTCAAGCACTGGTGGCCTCGTTCCTCACAGCGATGGGAGCGACCGGACCCTGGCAGACCGGCGGCACCCCGTGGCACACCCGAACGGGTGTACCGGGGCGAGCGCCGATGCGGTGTCGTGAGCTGGGACGACGAGGAGGTACCCGATCATGCGCCGCGTTCTGATCGACCGGTTCCAGTCGTGACAGGTGCAGGCGAGGGCGTGTTTGATGAGGGCGTGCGGGAACACCCCCTCCTCGACCTCGGGGAGCAGTACGCGGACCTGCTCGCGGCGCTGGACCGCGGCGAGGCGCTGCGGCGCGCACTGGCGCTGCTCGCCGTCGGTTCGGAGGTGGCCTGGACGGCCAGTCCCGACGCGGACGGCGTGCTGACGCTCGACCAGGTCGCCGGCGACCGGACCGGCGTGCTCCGCGCGCTCCGGGTGCCGCCCAACACTGGGCTGACCGGCAAGGTGTACCGGGCAGGGCGGGCCGAGTGGGTCGACGACTACTTCGGCAGCCAGAAGATCACCCACGACTTCGACCGCCACATGGCCGCCGAAGAGGTGCGGCGGGTGCTGGCCGTCCCGCTGCTCCGCGACGGGGAACCGCTCGGCGTCCTCGCCATCGGCCCGCGTGAGGGAGGAACGTTCGGCGACCGCGACATCGAACACGTGTCGGCGATCGCGGTACAGGCCGCGCTGGCGGTTTCGATCGCCGAACGCGCCCGGCTGAGTCGGGAGATCGCGGTCCACGAGGAGCGGCGGCGGCTCGCGGCCGACCTGCACGACAGCGTCGGTGCGCTGCTGTTCGCCATCGGCTCCGGCGTGGCCGACCTCGCCGAGACCACCCAGGCCGATCCCGAGCTGCGTGCCCGGCTCGACCGGCTCCAGCGGCAGGCCGTGGACGCGACCACCGCTCTGCGGGAGTCGTTGCGCACGCTGCGCTCGTCGCCTGCCGCGCTCGCGCTCGGCGTCGCCCTGCGCGCCGACTGCACGGCTTTCGCCGACCGCACCGGCCTGCCGGCGGAACTCGTCATCCTCGACGAAGAGCCGCCCGAACTCGCACCGTCCCGATCGGACGTCCTCCTCACCGCGGTCCGCGAAGCACTGCTGAACGTCGAGAAGCACGCCTGCGCCTGCGCCGTCACGGTGTCGGTGCGGCGCAGCGGTCCGTGGCTGACGGTCGCCGTGCACGACGACGGCGTCGGCCTGCGCCCGGACCACACGCCGGGACTCGGCCTCACCAGCACCGCCGAAGCGCTCGGCAGGCTGGGTGGTTCCGTCCGCGTCGTGTCCGATCCGGACGGTGGCACGGCCTGGCGGGCCCGGTTGCCGTGCTGACCCGCGCGCAGACCCGGATCGTGATCGTGGACGACCACCCGGTCGTCCACGACGGCGTCGCGGCCCAGTTGCAGCGGTACCCGGACGTGGTCGTCGTCGGCCACGCGGGCACCGGCGCGGCCGCGGTGACCGTCTGCGCCGCGGAACGCCCCGACATCGTGCTGCTCGACCTCCGGCTCCCGGACTGCCTCGCCGCCGACGTCGTGCCCGAAGTGCGCCGGGTCAGCCCGGACAGCCGCATCCTGCTGTTCACCGCGTTCCCCGAACACGCCGCCGTCGCGCCGACGCTGGCCGCCGGTGCCTGCGGGATCCTGGTGAAGCACGCGGGAGGCGCAGCCGTCCGCGACGCGATCCGCTGCGTCGCCCGCACCGGCGCCTTCCACACCGGCACGTCCGCCTCGTCCAGCGCACCGGTGACCGCACGCGAGTACGACGTCCTCCGGCTCGTCGCGGCGGGGCACACCAACCCCGAGATCGGCACCGAGCTGAACCTGTCGATCAACACCGTCAAGACCTACCTGCGGACCGTGATGCACAAGCTCGCCGCCCGCAACCGGGCCCAGCTCATCGCCAACGCGCGCGGGCAAGGCCTGCTCTGACCGGTCGGCGGCGACGTGGACCCGCCGGTCCGAAACGCGAATCCAGGCGACAGGTCGTTCACCCGCTGCCACGCTGTCCGGGTGAACGACCTGGACTTCTTCGTGGACCTCCTGGTCACCGGCACCGTGCTGGGCCTGGACCACACGAGCACGCTGAACGACGTCGAGGAGGTGCTCGGACCGGCGAGCCGAGCACCGTCCGGGATGATCACCGACAGTGGGCTGGTCGAGTTCGGTTGGTGGCGCGACAGTTCCCAGCACGACTGGCACGTGACCTACTTCGGCGCCCAAGCGCACCGCTTGCCGTTCTTCAGCGGCGACCAGGTCGGAGCCGCCGTGGTGGACCGCTACGGCGAGTTCCGGTCCCGGCTCGACTTCGACGAACTGCGCACGGCTGTTCGGGCCCGCGGCTTCGACCTGGTCGAGGTCCCACGACTCGGACCCTCGAACGCCGGCTACGCCGAATGCCGCGAACCCACCACCGGCATGAGCGTCCTCTACCTCGACGACCCCGAAGCCGCCGGACGGCAGGAACCGGCGGGCTTCGTGGAGAAGGTGCTCGGAACCGGCGGCAGCGGGGCAGCGGCCCTGCGCTACGGCGGCCAACACCGGGCGTTCACCGACCGCGTCAAGCACCTGCGGACGCTTTCCGACGACGACCTCGCCGTCTGGGTCGACCGCCACTCCCCCGCCACGGACCCGGAACGGACCGACTGGTGGAACTACCTGCGCGCCCAGACCGGAACCGCTGAGCACCTCCGGCGCGCGCTGGACCGGCTCGCGGCCGACCGAGGCGTGGACTCCGCCACCGACGCGGCGCTGGCAACGCTGTCCACCGCACGTGACCACGAGGTGGACGCGGCCGTGGACCGGTGGCTCACCGCCATGGCGGAGTCCTTCGCCGAAGCCGAGCGCCTGAGCACCCGACGACCACTGACCGCCGACGACATCAGGCGATCACGCGTGCTGCGCGATCGGATCCACGACATCCACGCCTTCGCACCACGAGTCACGTCCGCCGAGGTGGCCTGCGCACTGCGGACCTGGACCGACCTCAAGCCCGCACTGCTCAGTCCCTGATGTCTTCAGGAGCGCAGTGGCCAGAGATCTTGGCGAACTCACCGACATCCTCAGGAACCGCCGCCGGCTTCCTCGGTATCGGGTACGAATGGGCTGTGGAAGAGAGCCGGCTCCCCCGAAGTGGTGTAAAGCCGGAGGAAGGTCTGCCGGTGCGGTTGCTCGTCGTTCCTAGTCGGCTGCGGACGAGATCACCCGGAACCCGCTGAGCCGGAAGTCGCCGTGCAGGGTCAGCCGCAGGTCGTGGACTCCGTCCAATGGCTCCGGGAACTGTGCGACGGCGGTGGTCCACGTGTAGCGGTCGTTCGTGACCGGCACGTCGATCACCACAGGGGGCTGGTCGTCCACGCGGAACTCCAGCCGCGCGTCCCCCGAACCGCCCTCCCGCGCCAACGCCGCCTGCACGCCCGCGGCGCCGGTCAGGTCCGCGGAGCGGAACACCAGGGTCGCGGGTCGTGAGGGGTCGGCCGGGGCAACCGCGTCACCGGTGACGCGGGTGGCGTCGACGATGACGAGGTCGGTGTAGTCGTCGAAGTCGACGGCGGAGGTGTGCCGGTCGACCACGGTGCGCGGTGCGGGCGCCGTGCCGGTGACGGTGAGGGGTGCGTCGAGGACGACGTCCTCGGCGGAACGGGCGACGACGATCTCGTAGTCGCCGGGGTCGACCGTGAACGCGCCGCGGGCGACGTCCCAGTGGGCCAGCCGTTCCGCAGGCAGCCGGAACGTCAGCTCCTCGCTCTCCCCCGCCTCCAGGCGGAGCTTGCGGAAGTCGACCAGGCGCGACCGGGGTGCCTCGTAGCGGGCGTCCAGCGCCCGCACGTAGAGCTGGACCACGTCGCTGCCCGCCCGTGCGCCGGTGTTCGCCACCGTCACCGAGACGTCGACCGAGCCGCCCGAGGTCACGGTCGGCGACGACCGCAGGCCGCTGTAGGCGAAGTCGGTGTAGGACAGGCCGTGGCCGAACGGGTACAGCGGCGCGGCGCGGTGGTACTGGTAGGTCCAGCCCGCCTTGATGACGTCGTAGTCGAGGGGGTGCGGCAGGGCGTCGTCGCCCCGGTACCAGGTCTGCGGCAGCCGTCCGGCCGGGTCGGCGTCGCCGAGGAGCACGGCGGTGAGCGCGTGGCCGGTTTCCTGCCCGCCGTGGGACGTCCACACCACGGCGGGCAGGTGCTCGTGGGCCCAGTCGAGGGCGTACGGGTAGCTGCTCATGACCACCAGGACCGTCTCCGGGCGGACCTCGGCGACCGCGCGGAGCAGCGCCGCCTGGGTCTCGGGCAATTCGAGGCCCGTCCGGTCCTGGGTTTCGCGGCCGTTGATGAGCGGGTGGTTGCCGAGGACGACGACCGCGACGTCGGCGTCCGCTGCGGCGGCGCGGGCCTCGCCGATGCCGTCGCGCAGCAGTTCGCGCGACCACCGCTCGGCGGTCGCGGGCGTTTCGGCCGCGACGGTCACGCGGCTGTTCGCCGGGTCGACGGCGGCGTAGCGGCCGGTGAGGACGTGGCGCAGCAGCACCGCGCCGTCGACGGGCTCCAACCGGAACGTCTGGTGGACGTCCCAGCTCTTGATCCGCACGTCGCCCGCGACCAGCGCGCCGTCCTCCACGCCCAGGTAACGGCCGGTGTCGGCGGATCGCAGGGTCAGCACGCCACCCCAGTCTGCGACGTCGAACTCGGTGTCGCCGAGCGGTAGGCCAGTAGTCGTGGAGCGCAGCACGACCCGGTCCTCGCCCGATGCGCGGACCACCTCGCCGACCGCCTCGTCGAGTCCGCCCGCGATGGTGACCTCGTACGGCATCGTGCCGCTGTACCAGTCCTCGTGCAGCACGTCGGCGAGCGGGCCGATGACGGCGACGCGCGGCGCACGGGCCTGGTCCAGCGGGAGCAGTCCGTCGTTCTTCAGCAGCACGACCGACTCGGTGGCGGCACTGGCGGCGAGCGCCCGGTGTTCGGGGCTGTCGATCACCTCGGGGCCGATCCCGGCGTACGGGTCGACCTCCGGGTCGAACTCGCCGAGGCGGAACCGCAGCAGCAACTGCCGCCGCACCGCCCGGTCGACGTCGGCCTCGTCGATCAGGCCGCGGTCCAGCGCCGCGCGGAGCCTGCCGACCGGCGTCGCGCTGTCCTCGCCGTGGTCGGTGAAGCTGTCGATGCCCGCTTTGAGTGCGGCCGCGTGGGCTTCGACGTGGTCGTCGAAGTAGTGCTCGGGGTCGACCAGGTTGGACGGCGCCTCGGCGTCGCTGACCACGAACAACTCGTGCCCGCCGGGCTCGACCCAGCTGCGGAGTTCGTCCTCGATCAGCGGGCTGACGTGGCACGGGCGACCGTTGACCAGGTTGTAGGCGGCCATGACACCGGTCGCCACGCCGGAGGCCACCGCGGGCCGGAAGGCAGCCAGGTCGTACTCGTGCAGCACGCGCGGACGCACACCGGAGGACGTGGTGCAGCGGTCGTCCTCGTTGTTGTAGGCCAGGAAGTGCTTGAGCACCGGGGCCGCGCGCAGGAACCACGGGTCGTCGCCCGCCAGACCGCGGCAGTACGCCTCCCCGAGGCGCGCGGTGTGCAGCGGGTCCTCCGAGTAGCCCTCCTCGTTGCGCCCCCAGCGCGGGTCGCGCAGCAGGTTCACCACGGGTGCCCACGCCTGGAGGCTCGTCGGGCCCTCGCCCGCGGCAGGCGCTCGGTGCCGGTGGAACGCGCGCAGTTCGATCGACGTCGCCTCGGCCACCCTGCGCACCAGGTCCTCGTCCCAGGTCGCGCCCAGGCCCACGGCCTGCGGGAACACCGTCGCCACCCCGAGCCACCCCACACCGTGCAGGGCCTCGCTGCCGGTGCGGAACGCGGTGAGCCCCAGCCGGGGAACGGCAGGCGAGTACTGGTGCAGCATCGCGACGCGCTCGTCGAGCGTGAGGCGTTCGATCAGATCGTCGATGCGCTTGCGCACATCGAGCCCAGGGTCGCGGAACGGCAGTCGATCGGCGGTGGGCACAGGCGTCAGACTCACGTGGCACAACCCCTTGACGAAGATCCAGACAAGCGCTTCGACAGTGCCATGCGCCCGCCAGGGGTGTCAATTACCCAGTACTGGCAAAGAATCTTTGTGCCTGACCTCTTGCCGCAGCCCGGTGCAGGTCACTAGCCTCGCCACATTGTTCAAGCGCTTCGACACACCACTTCAACGAAGAAGGGCGGGTCCGAACCATGGGGTTCGAGTTGAATCGCAGGAGGTTCTTCACCGTCACCGCCTCCGTCGCAGGCATCGCCGCGGCGGAGGGTCTGCTCTCCGGCTGCGGCGGCGGCGCGACCCAGACGACCGGCGCGAACAGCGGTGCGCTCAAGGCGGCGCTGCCTGCCCACGTGCCGAACCCGTTGATCAAGCCGGACATCCCGTCGGTGGCGGGCGGCGCGGACGTCCTGACCGACCCCGGCTTCCTGACCTACCCGTCGAACCGCCCCACGACCGTCCAGGGCGTCCCCGGCAAGGGCGGCAAGTACACGACCGTGACGCCGCTGTGGGGCACGATCCCGCCCGCCGACAACTCGTTCTACCAGGCCATGAACAAGGCGCTGGGCGTCACGCTGGAGATGAAGCCCGCGGACGGCAACAACTACGCCACGATCATCCCCACCATGACCGCCTCCAAGAAGCTGCCCGACTGGATCCAGCTCCCGACGTGGTGGAACCCCAACTTCAGCGTCGGCGAACTGGCCGGGACGCAACTGGCGGACCTGACGCCCTACCTGTCCGGCGACAAGATCAAGAAGTACCCCAACCTGGCGACCATCCCCACGGGCGGCTGGCAGGCCGGTGCCTGGGGCGACAAGATCTACGGCATCCCGTCGTTCTCCAGCGGGTTCGTCGTCTCGGGCACCACCTACTACCGCCGCGACATCTTCGAGGCCAGGGGCATCACGGCCGACCAGGTGCGCTCCGCCGACGACCTGATGAACCTCGGCAAGGAGCTGACCGACGCCAAGGCTGGCGTGTGGGCGTTCGGCGACGTGTGGACCTACCTGTCCCCCGCGTGGAACGTGCCGCTGAAGTGGAAGGTGGACAACGGCAAGCTGGTCCACAAGTACGACATGCCCGAACTGCTGGACGCCCTCGAGTGGCACTACACGCTCGCGACCTCGGGCTACCTGCACCCGGACGCGATCGCGGGTGACAACGCCAACGGCAAAGTCCGCTTCTACTCCGGGAAGACGCTGATCGGCGGCGACGGCACCGGCGCGTGGAACCTCGCCGACTACCAGTCCGGCACGGCCGCCAACCCGAACTACCGGCGCGGCTCCTTCAACGCCTTCACCGCGGACGGCAAGGGCGAGCCGACGATGTGGATGGGCCCCAGCACCGCCATCATGAGCTACCTCAACAACAACCTGAAGCCCGAGCAGATCGAGGAGTTGCTGGCGGTCGCGAACTACCTCGCCGCGCCGTACGGCTCAGCGGAGTACACGCTGGTCAACTTCGGCGTCGAGGGCGTCCACCACACGATGGTCAACGGCGTGCCGACGGCCACCGAGGAGGGCAAGAAGACCGTCCAGGCCCAGACGTACCCGTTCCTGGCCTCGGCGCCTGCCGTGATCAGCAACCCCGGCTCGGACGTGGTGACCAAGGACTACGCCGCCTGGCAGGCCGCGACCGTCAAGTACCTGAAGAAGCCGGTGTTCTGGAACATGAACATCAGCCTGCCTCGCTCCATGAACACCGCCGACGCGGCGCAGGCCGTCGAGGACACCATCAAGGACTGCTACCACGGGAAGAAGAAGGTCTCCGACGTGAAGGAGGCCATCTCCTCCTGGAAGTCGAGCGGCGGCGACAAGCTGATCCAGTGGACGGACGAGAACGTCCTCCAGAAGTACGGCACCGGGCAGTGAGCACGGTCGACCCGGAGGCACCTGCCCGGAGGAACGGGCCGAGCCTGCGGGTCAGGCTCCGGCGAGACCGCTCACTGCTGCTGATGACGGCGCCTGCCGTCCTCCTGCTGGTGGTCTTCAACTACATCCCGCTGTTCGGGCTGCTCACGGCGTTCCAGGACTACAACCCGCTGGTCGGGGTCTGGAACAGCGAGTGGGTCGGTCTCGACCAGTTCGAGGCCCTGTTCAGCGACTCGCTGTTCTGGGGCGCGTTGAGGAACACGCTCTACCTGAGCTTCGTGCAGCTGGTGCTGTTCTTCCCGATCCCGATCGCGCTGGCACTGCTGCTGAACTCGATGCTCAGCGAACGGCTGCGGAACTTCATCCAGTCGATCGTCTACCTGCCGCACTTCTTCTCGTGGGTGCTCGCCATCACGATCTTCCAGCAGATGCTGGGCGGTGCGGGCGTGGTCAACCACTTCCTGCGCGGCCAGGACATGAGCACCTGGGACATCATGACCAACGCCGACACCTTCGCGCTGCTCGTCACCTCGCAGGCGATCTGGAAGGAAGCAGGCTGGGGGATCATCGTCTTCCTGGCCGCGCTCGCCGCCATCAACACGGAGCAGTACGAGGCGGCGGCGGCGGACGGCGCGGGGCCGTGGCGGCGGCTGTGGCACATCACGCTGCCCGGTCTGCGGGGTGTGATCATGCTGATGCTGGTGCTGCGCCTCGGCAACTCGCTGACGGTGGGCTTCGAGCAGTTCCTGATCCAGCGGGAGGCCGTCGGCCACGAGGCGGCGGACGTGCTCGACACGTTCTCGTTCTACTACGGCATCGCCACCAACAACTACAGCTACGGCGCGGCGGCGGGCTTGTTCAAGAGCGCCATCTCGCTGCTGCTCATCTGGGGTGCGAACAAGCTCGCGCACGCCTTCGGTGAAGACGGGTTGTATCGCAAATGACCGACACGCTGGTAGCGGACCGCGCGAACGCCGAGCCCCGCGCGACGAGCCGAACGCCCCTCGGCCGCAGGAAGCGGGCCTCCGTCCCGGCCTGGGAGGAGCCGCCGACCGCCATCGGGCAGACCGCCAAGGGCCTGACCCTCGGCGTGGTGCTGGCGACTGTGCTGGTGCCGATGTGGGTCATCGTAGTGACCAGCCTGTCCACCCAGGCGGCGGTCAACCGCGCGGGCGGGCTGGTGATCTGGCCGGACGGCCTGACCTTCGAGGCGTACCGGGTGATGCTGGAAGACACCACCGTGCGCAACGCGCTGCTGGTGAGCTTCGGCATCACGGTGGTCGGCACGGCCGTGTCAATGGCGGTGTCGATCATGTGCGCCTACGGGCTTTCCCGGTCTCGCTCGGTGGCACACCGCTTCCTGCTCGTGCTGCTGGTGGTGACGATGTTCGTCAACGGCGGCCTGATCCCCACCTTCCTCGTCGTCACCGGGCTCGGTGGCTACGGCGAGTGGTGGGCGTTGATCCTGCCGAGTTCGGTCTCGGTGTTCAACATCCTGGTGCTGCGGTCCTTCTACTCCAGCACCTCGGCCGACCTGATCGAGGCGGCGCGGATCGACGGCGCGGGCGACTGGCGGATCCTGTGGTCGATCGTCCTGCCCACGTCCAGGGCGGTGACCGCGGTCATCTCCCTGTTCTACGCCGTCGGCTACTGGAACTCGTTCTTCAACGTGATGCTCTACATGCCGACGGACAGCGAGAAGTGGCCGCTGCAGTACGTGCTCCTGACCTACGTCAACCGGGGCAACGGGTTGCCGGGCTCGGTGAACTCCGGCTTCGGCTCGCAGTTCTCGCAGACCGCGCCGCTGGCGCTGCAGATGGCCGTGGTGGTGCTGACGCTGGTTCCGCTGCTGCTCGTGTACCCGTTCATGCAGAAGCACTTCCGCGTCGGGGTGCTGACCGGGGCGGTCAAGGGTTGACTCGGCAGACTCTGCCTCACAGGGCGCACCACAGCGCCCGGAAACGTACGAACAAGCAGGAGCGGCACCCATGGTGACACTCGCCGATGTGGCCAGGCACGCGGGCGTGTCCGCGAGCACGGTCAGCTACGCGCTCAGCGGCAAGCGCACGATCTCCGAGGAAACCCGGCGCCGCATCGAGCGCGCGGTGGCCGAACTGGACTACCACCCCAACGCCCAGGCCAAGGCGCTCGCAGGCAGGCGCTCGCACATCGTCGCCCTGGTGGTGCCCCTCCGGGCGGACGTGTACGTCCCGATAATGATGCAGATCGCCACCTCGGTCACCGTCACGGCGCGGCAGCACGGGTGTGACGTGCTGCTGCTCACCAACGACGAGGGTCCGGAGGGCGTGCGCCGGGTCGCGGGGAGCGGGCTGGCGGACGGCGTGATCCTGATGGACGTCGAGCTGGACGATGAACGCATCCCGGTGCTGCGCGAATTGGGCACGCAGGCCGCGCTCATCGGTATGCCCGACGACCGGCACGGACTGTCCTGCGTGGACCACGACTTCGCGGGCGCGGGAGCCCAGTGCGCCGACCACCTCGCCGACCTCGGCCACCGGGAAGTCGCGTTCATCGGGTACGGCTCGGGCGTGTACCAGAGGCACGCCGGGTACGCCGAGCGCACGCTGGTGGGCTTCCGGGAGCGCTCCGAGGAGCGGGGGCTGCGCTTCGTCCACCGGCCGTGCGAGGGCACGTACGAGAGCACGGCCGGGACGCTGGCCCGCATCCTCGCCGACCGGCCGGACACCACGGCGTTCGTGGTGCAGAACGAGGGCGCGATCGGGCCGCTGCTCAGCCTGCTGCGCACCACCGGGCGGACGGTTCCCGAGGACGTCTCGGTGATCGCGCTGTGCCCCGAGTCGCTCGCCGAGCAGTACGCGCCCACCCTCACCGCCGTGACCGGCCCGGCGCAGGAACTCGGCAGGGTCGCCGTCGAACAGGTCATGAAGCGGATCACCGAGGTCGGGCGCGACGAGGTGCCTGAGGACGAACTCGTCCTGCTGCCCCCGGTCCTGACCGTTCGGGAGAGCACCGGACCCGCGCCGCAGCGGGAACCCCGGTCCTGATCCGCTGTCCGATCCGGACCGACTTCTCCCCCGTCGAAGACCGGGGTGTCCACCGATGGGAGTTTCGATGACGGACCTGACCGACCGGCTCGGCGGCCTCGCCTTCGGCGGCGACTACAACCCCGAGCAGTGGGACAAGGCGGTGTGGGAGCAGGACGACGAGCTGATGCGCCGGGCGCGGGTCAACCTCGCCACGGTCGGCGTGTTCTCCTGGGCCCTGCTGGAACCCGAGGAGGGCCGTTACGACTTCGCGTGGCTCGACGCCCACCTCGACCGCCTGCACGCCAACGGCGTCGCGGTGGACCTGGCGACGCCGACCGCGTCCCCTCCCCCGTGGTTCAGCAGGGCGCACCCGGACGCGCTGCCGGTGACCGCCGAGGGCGTCGGGCTGGTCCACGGCAGCCGCGACACCTACTGCCTGGCCGCCCCCGCCTACCGCGACGCGGCCCGGCGCATCGCCTCCGCGCTGGCCGAGCGCTACGGCGACCACCCGGCGGTCGCGCTGTGGCACGTGCACAACGAGTACACCACCCTGTGCTGGTGCGACCACGTCGCCGCCGCGTTCCGCACCTGGCTGCGCGAGCGGCACGGCACGCTGGATGCCCTCAACGACGCGTGGGGCACGGCGTTCTGGAGCCAGCACTACTCCTCGTGGGACGACGTCGTGACCCCGCGCGCCACCCAGTGGCACCACAATCCGGGGCAGGCGCTGGACTTCCGCCGCTTCTGGTCCGACCTGACGCTGGCCGCGTACCGGGAGCAGCGCGACGCGATCCGCGCGCACAGCGACCGCCCGGTGACCACCAACCTGATGACGCCCACCTACCAGAACCTCGACCTGTGGGCGTTCGGCCGCGAGGTGGACCTGGTGGCCATCGACCACTACCCGGACCGGGCGGGCATCGACGCGGCGGCGGACACGGCGTTCGCCGCGGACCGTGCCAGGTCGTTCGGCGGCGGCAGGTCGTGGCTGCTCATGGAGCAGGGCACCAACACCGTCTACGCGGGCGATCGGACGCTGGGCAAGGAGCCGGGCGACATCCTGCGGCACACCCTCGGCCACATCGCGCGGGGGTCGGACGGCGCGCTGTTCTTCCAGTGGCGCCAGTCGAAGGCGGGCGCCGAGACGTGGCACTCGGCGATGGTGCCGCACGCCGGGCCGGACAGCCGGATCTTCGGCGAGGTGACCGCGGTCGGCGAGGCCGTCTCGCGGCTCGCGGACGTGGCCGGGGCGACCGTGGCCGCCGAGGTCGCCGTGCTGCACGATTCCGACGTCTGGTGGGCATTGGGGGTGGACGGCCTCCCTTCGCCGGACCTCGACTACCACCTGATGCTGCGGCGCGCGCACCGGGCGCTGTGGGACGCGGGGGTGGTGACCGACTTCGCCCACCCCGAGCACGACCTCGGCCGCTACCGGCTCGTGCTCGCCCCCGCCCTGTTCCTGCTGTCCGACAGCGCCGCCGAGAACCTGCGGCGGTACGTCGCCGATGGCGGCACGCTGCTGGTCCAGCACTTCGGCGGCGCGGTCGACGAACGCCTCCACGCCCGCCTCGGCGGCTACCCCGCCGGGCCCCTGCGCGAAGCTCTCGGCATCCGCGTCGAAGAGCTGCGACCGCTGGCGCGGGACGCGCGAATCACCCTGTCCGACGGCACGCAGGGCACGGTGTGGAGCGAGTCCCTGCGCCTCGAAGGCGCCGACACGATCGCCACCTACACCCACGGGATGCTCGCCGGACGTCCCGCCCTCACCCGTCACGCCTTCGGCACGGGCCAGGGCTGGTACCTGTCGACCGTCCTCGACCCCGCCGACCACGCCGCGCTGGTCGGCAGGCTGCTGGACGAGGCGGACGTCGTCCGCGAGTGGCCGCGCGGCGTCGAAGCGGTCACCCGCGGCGGGTGGCGGTTCCTGACCAACCACACGGCCGACGCCGTCGCCCTGCCCGAACCGGCGCACGACCTGCTCACCGACGGGCCGGTGGCCGAACTCCCGCCCGGCGGCTGCGCCGTGCTCCGCGTCCCCTGAACCAGCCCCACCAGGACCCACTCCGGAAAGTCCCACCGCAGAAAGGGCTTCAGCGGATGTCGCCCCACGGTTCCCCGTTCACCAACCCCGTGCTCGCGGGCTTCTACCCCGATCCCAGCGTCTGCCGCGTCGGCGAGGACTACTACCTCGTCTGCTCCAGCTTCGAGTACTTCCCCGGCGTGCCGATCTTCCACAGCCGCGACCTGGTGCACTGGCGGCAGATCGGCAACGTACTGGACCGGCCTGGCCAACTGGTCCTGCCGCTGGACTCGCCATCGTCCGCCGGCATCTACGCCCCCACGCTGCGGCACCACGACGGCCGCTTCCACCTGATCGTCACCAACGTCAGCGGCCAGGGGAACCTGCTGGTCACCGCCACCGACCCGGCGGGACCGTGGTCCGACCCGATTCCGCTGCCCGACCTGCCCGGCATCGACCCGGACCTCGCGTGGGACTCCGACGGCACCTGCTGGTGCACGATCGCCGGGGTGTCGCAGGTCCCGATCGACCCGTTGACCGGGCAGTTGCTCGGCACACCGCGGCAGATCTGGTCCGGCACGCCCGGCGCGCAGGCGCCGGAAGCCCCGCACCTGTACCGGATCGGCGACTACTGGTACCTGCTCATCGCCGAGGGCGGCACCGAACGCGGCCACGCGGTGTCGATCGCCAGAGGAAAGTCGCCGAACGGCCCGTTCGAGCCGTGCCCGGCCAACCCGATCCTGACCCACCGCGGGACCAACCACCCGATCCAGAACACCGGGCACGGGGACCTGGTCCATGGGCCGGACGACTCGTGGTGGATGGTGCTGCTCGGCGCGCGGCCCGGCGGCGGCACGCCCGGCTGGCACGTGCTCGGCAGGGAGACGTTCCTCGCCCCGGTGTCCTGGGTGGACGACTGGCCGGTCGTCGGCGAGCTGGCACCCGAGGCGTCCGTGCCCTGGCCGCTCCAGCCGGGTCCGGTGGCGGCGGGCCGCGACGACTTCGACCTGCCGGACCTCCAGCCCGACTGGATCTCGCTGCGCGACCGCGACGAGCGGCACTGCACGACGAAGGAGCGCGCCGGGTGGCTGACCCTGCACGCGCGCGGAGGATCGCTGGACGATCGTGACGTCGTGTTCGTCGGCCGCCGCCAACAACACCTGTCGTGCCGGACGACCGCGCTCGTCGACGCCGCGGCGGGAACCGGCGGTCTCGCGGTCCGGCTGGACGAGGAGCACCACTACGAGGTCGAGGCGACCGCCGACGAGGTGCGGGTCATCGCCAGGATCGGTCCACTGAGGACGGTGGTGGCGTCCCAGGCCGTGCCGGCGGGGCCGCTGGTCCTCGGCGTCGAGGTGGCCGAGCGGAAGAGCACGTGGGACGCGCGATCCGGCCCCGACACCGTCTCCTTCGGCTTCGCGGAACCCGGCGGCGCGTTCACCACCCTCGCCACCCTCGACGGCCGCTACCTCTCCACCGAAGTCGCGGGCGGCTTCACCGGCCGGGTGATCGGCCTGTACGCCACCGCGGGCACCGTCCACTTCGACTGGTCCGACTCCGGTCCCACCGACTAATGAGGGCATCGACATGGAACTAGCACAACGACCGTCCTGGCGCGCCAGGCTGCGGCGGGTGGTCGGCATCTCGGCGGTGGTCGTCGCGGCCCTCGCCTGCGTCACCGCGCCCGCCGCCCAGGCCGACGCTGATTTCGGCGTCCCGCACCGGACGATGGACGTCGCGGCCGCCATGCAGCCCTCGTGGAACCTGGGCAACACCCTCGACGCCATCCCCGACGAGACGTCCTGGGGCAACCCGCTCGCTTCGCGGGAGCTGTTCCACACCATCCGCGCGCAGGGCTACCGCAGCGTCCGGCTCCCGGTGACCTGGAACGCCCACCAGTCGACCACGGCCCCCTACACCGTCGACGCCAAGTTCATGGCCCGCGTGAAGCAGGTGGCGGACTGGGCGCTGGCCGAGAACCTCTACGTCCTGCTCAACATCCACCACGACTCGTGGCAGTGGATCGCGAACATGCCCACCGACCACGACGGCGTGCTGGCCCGGTACGACTCGACCTGGACCCAGATCGCCGCCACGTTCAAGAACTCGTCGCGGAAGCTGCTGTTCGAGAGCGTCAACGAACCGGTCTTCAACAACACCGACGATGCCGGGAAAGTGCGGCTGCTCAACGAGTTGAACACCTCGTTCCACCGCATCGTGCGGCAGTCGGGCGGCCGGAACGCGACGCGCCTGCTCATGCTGCCCACCCAGGGCTGCTCACCCGACCAGAAGCTGATGGACGACCTGTCCGCCACGATCACCTCGCTGCACGACCCCAACCTGATCGCGACCGTGCACTTCTACGGGTTCTGGCCGTTCAGCGTGAACATCGCGGGCTTCACCCGCTTCGACGAGACCGTCCAGAAGGACATGACCGACGCCTTCGCCCGGATGCACGACATCTTCGTGGCCAAGGGCATCCCGGTCTACCTCGGCGAGTACGCCCTGCTCGCCTACGACTACACCCGTCCCGGCATCATCGAGCGCGGCGAGGTCCTGAAGTACTTCGAGGCGGTCGGCAACGAAGCCCGCAAGACCGGGGTCGTCACGGCACTGTGGGACGCGGGCTCGTTCATCAACCGCAACACCCTCAAATGGCGCGACCCCGGCCTGTTCGCCCAGATCAAGTCGAGCTGGACCACCCGCTCGGGCACCACGTCCTCGGACCTGCTCTTCGTGCCGAAGTCGGCTCCGATCGCCCCTCAGACGATCACGCTCAACCTGAACGGCACGAGCTTCCGCGGGCTGTGGCAGGGCCGCACCCGGCTGCGCGAGGGCCGCGACTACACCGTGTCCGGCGACAAGCTGACGCTGACCGCCGCCGCGCTGACCAAGCTCGTCGGCAACCGCGCCTACGGCGTCAACACCACGATCGAAGCCAGGTTCTCGCGCGGCATCCCCTGGCAGATCAACGTGATCAGCAACGACGCGCCGGTGTTGGCCGACGCGACCGGCACCGGGAACTCCCTCACCGTGCCGACCCAGTTCCGGGGCGACGTGCTGGCGACGATGGAGGCCAAGTACGCGGACGGTTCAGCCGCGGGCCCGACCAACTGGACCCCGTTCCAGGAGTTCTACACGACCGTCCGCCCGGACTACCCCGGCCAGGCGATCATCCTGCCACCCGCGTTCTTCGAGCCGGTCCGCGACGGCGAGCCGGTCACGGTGACGTTCCACTTCTGGAGCGGCACCACCTCGACCTACCACGTGACCAAGTCGGGAACCTCGGTGACCGGCACGACGTCCTGACCGACGCACGGGCGGCCGGGGTCCACACAGGACTCCGGCCGCGACCGCGTTCGCCACGGCGATCCCGGTCTTCCGGTGGGCGGCGCGGCGGCCTCAGCCGATCCCCCGCACCGTCACCGTGCCGCTCAAGGCGTTGACGAGCACCCCGTGGGGATGCGGCACGACCGCGCCACCGTCCACGGCGTCGACCGACCCGGCTCCGACGAGCAGCAGCCGCCACCGTTCCGGCGCGCTCTCGGCGTCGACCCGGATCTCGTCGCCCTGGCGGCGCGTGCGGAACGTCGTGCCGCCGACCGTCGTCACGTGGTCGCCGTCGGACAGCCGGTACACCCGCAGCGTGACGCCGTCGGCGTGGTCGTAGTCCGGCCGGTCGGACACCGCGCCGACGGGCAGGATGGTGTTGGGCCGCACCAGCAGCGGCAGCGTGAGGAAGTCGCAGCGGTCACGCACCCAGCCAGGCCCGGTCACCGTTTCGCCGGTGAGCAGGTGGGTCCAAACGCCCTCGGGGACGTAGTAGGTGACATCGCCGTCGTCGGAGAACACCGGTGCGACCAGCAGGTCTTCGCCGAGCAGGTACTGGCGTTCCAGGTAGGTGCAGGCCGGGTCGTCGGGGAACTCCAGCGCCATCGCCCGCATCACCGGCAGGCCCTCGTCGGCGGCCTGCCGCGCGGCCTGGTCCAGGTACGGCATCAGGCGCATCTTGAGCGTGGTGAACCGCCGCAGCACGTCCACCGCCTCCTCGTCGAACAGCCACGGCACGCGGTAGGAGCGGCTGCCGTGCAGCCTGCTGTGCGAGGACAGCAGGCCGAACGCGGTCCACCGCTTGAACAGCGCCGCGGGCGGGGTGCCCTCGAAGCCGCCGATGTCGTGGCTCCAGAACCCGAAGCCGGACAGGCCGAGCGACAGGCCGCCGCGCAGGCTCTCGGCCATGGCCTCGTAGGTCGACTCGCAGTCGCCGCCCCAGTGCGCGGGGAAGCGCTGCGAGCCGACCGTTGCCGAGCGGGCGAACACCACCGCGTCGGCGTCGCCGCGCCGCTCGCGCAGCAGGTCGAACACCGTGCGGTTGTAGAGGTAGGTGTAGTAGTTGTGCATCCGGTGCGGGTCGGAGCCGTCGTGGTAGGCCACGTCGGTGGGGATGCGCTCGCCGAAGTCGGTCTTGAAGCAGTCGACCCCTTGGGCCAGCAGGGCGTCCAGCTTGGCCGCGTACCAGGCGCGGGCCGCGGGGTTGGTGAAGTCCACCAGCGCCATGCCGGGCTGCCACTGGTCCGACTGCCACACGCGGCCGTCGGGCCTGCGCAGCAGGTAGCCGCCCGCCATTCCCTCGGCGAACAGCGGCGACCGCTGCGCGATGTACGGGTTGATCCACACGCAGACGCGCAGACCCCTTTCACGCAGCCGGGCCAGCATGCCGACCGGGTCCGGGAACGTGCGCGGGTCCCAGGTGAAGTCGCACCAGTGGAACTCGCGCATCCAGAAGCTGTCGAAGTGGAACACGCTCAGCGGCAGACCGCGCTCGGCCATGCCGTCGAGGAAGCCGGACACCGTGGCCTCGTCGTAGGAGGTGGTGAACGAGGTGGACAGCCACAGCCCGAACGACCACGCGGGCGGCAGCGCGGACCTGCCGGTGAGCGCGGTGTACCTGCGCAGCACGTCCTTCGGGGTGGGGCCGTAGATGAGGAAGTACTCCAGCGACTGCCCCTCGACGCTGAACTGGACCTTGGACACCGCCTCGGAGCCGACCTCGAACGAGACCTGCCCAGGGTGGTTGACGAACACGCCGTACCCGGCGTTGGTGAGGAAGAACGGGACGTTCTTGTAGGACTGCTCGGTGCTGGTGCCGCCGTCGGCGTTCCAGACGTCCACCGCCTGGCCGTTGCGGACCAGCGGCCCGAACCGCTCCCCCAGCCCGTAGACCACGTCGCCGACGCCGAGGTCCAGCCGCTCGCGCACGTGGTGACGGCCGCCCACGGTCATGAAGCCGATTCCCTTGGCGTCACTGGCGGTCAGCGCCCGGCCGTCGGCGGCGAAGTCGATCCGCCACCGGTCACCCCGGTGCACGCGGGCCGACAACGCGCCCGCCGTCAGCACCACCCCGGTGTCGTCGTCGACCACCTTCGCCCGGTGCGCCGGTTCCGCGGTCAACGCGAAGGTGGGCTCCCCACCCGTCTCCCCGGAGAAGTGCGTGATCTTCACGCCGATCACGTCGGCCCTCGGCGACGTGAGCTCCAGGGTGACGACAGGACCCTGCAACGTGTCGCCGCGGCGCAGGACGGGGCGGGTCGGCGCGTGCACGACGACCTCCCCGTCACCGACGACCGCGTCGTGGACCTGGACCGGGTAGGCGGCCTCGACGCCGGGACGCAGCTGCCAGTGCCCATCGGTGAACTTCACTCTTCCGCTCCTGCCGTGGTGCCGTTGAGGGTGACCGCTGCCTCGGCCGGGCCACGAGGAACCGAATGTGCCACATGGTGTGAACAGGGCTGCCGCCGGTGGTCCGTGGCGCGTCCGCCCCGGATCACCGACCCGAGGCAGGCGCCGGTCGTGACGTCACTTCGCGCCCACCGCGCCCCTCTCGTCGGACAGGGGCTCATCGGGCACCACCTCGTCGAGGAAGCCGCCGGACTGGTGGCGCCACAGCTTCGCGTACGTCCCGTCGGAGTCGAGCAACTCGGCGTGCGTGCCCTGTTCGACGATCCGGCCGCGGTCGAGCACGATCAGCCGGTCCATCCGCACGACCGTGCTCAACCGGTGCGCCACCACGATCGCGGTGCGGCCCTCCATGAGCTGCCACAGCGCGTCTTGGACCAGCACCTCGCTCTCCGAGTCGAGCGCGCTGGTCGCCTCGTCCAGCAGCAGGATCGGGGCGTCGCGCAGGATCGCGCGGGCCAGCGCCACCCGCTGCCGCTGTCCGCCGGACAGCTTGATGCCGCGCTCGCCGACCATCGTGTCGAACCCGTCGGGCAGCGCGTCCACGAACTCCGTCACGTGGGCGGCGCGCGCGGCGCGCTGGATCTCGGCGTCGGTCGCGCCCGGTCGCGCGAACGCGATGTTCTCGCGCAGGGTCCGGTGGAACATGGCCGGGTCCTGGGGCACGTACGCGATCAGGCTGCGCAGGTCGGCCTGACGCAGGCGGGCGATGTCCTGGCCGCCGATGAGGACGCGACCCCCGTCGACGTCCATCAGCCGCAGCAGCAACCGGGTGAGCGTGGTCTTGCCGCCGCCGGAGCGACCCACGAGGCCTATCCGCGTGCCCGCCGGGATGTCCAGGTCGAGCCCGTCGAACAGCGGCTCGCTGCCGCCGTGCGCGAACACGACGTCCTCGAACCGGACCTGGGAGTCCTCGACGCGCAGCGGTTCCGGGTGCTTCACATCGCACACGGTCGGCGGGTCGAGCAGCAGTTCGGTGAACTGGGCCGCCTCCGTGAGCGTGCTCTCCACCCGGCGGTAGATCTGGTTGAACTCGAACATGATCCGCGTCGCGTTGCCGAAGTAGGCGAACGTCACCACGATCGCCTCCACGCCGAGCCCGCCGCTGACCCCGACCGCGACCGCGAGGCCGAGCACGTTGGCGAGCACGGACAGCGGCGCGACCACGGTGTCGATGCGCAGGTTGCCGTAGTCCCACGACCGCAGCGCCAGCGTCCGCTGCTCGGCGGCACGGGTGCGGTGCTCCGCGCCCTCCCGCTGCTCGGCGGCGAACGCCCGCACCGTCTCCATGTTCATCAGGGTGTCGGAGACGTGGCCGGACACCTTGGCGATGGCGGCCTCGCGCTGGTCGACCAGCCGCTGGCGGCGGCGGATGAGCGGCGCGATCACGAAACCCGTGACCAGGATCAAGCCGAGCAGCACCACGACCAGCAGCGGGTTGTAGCCCCACAGCACCACGCACGCGAAGCCCAGCGGGATGATGTTGGCGACGATCTTGAACGCCAGCGTGTCCACGAAATCCTCGAAGCGGAACGCGAAGCTCAACACCCGTTTGGTCAGCGATCCGGCGAAGTTGTCGTGGAAGAACGCCGCGTCCTTGCCCAGCAGCTCGTCCATGGCGAGGGCCGACAGGTGCTCGATCCCCCGCCCGTCCGTGCGGTTGAGGCAGTGGACCCCGATGCGCCACAACACTTCCGAGAGCAGCATGAGGCCACCGAAGGCCAGCACGTACGGCAGCACGGTGCCGAGACTGGTGTCGCCGCCACCTGCGAGTCGGCCCACCAGGGCTCCGACCGCCAGCGGCGCGAGGTAGAGCTGGCAGGTGACGCCCAGCGCGGGTGACACGAGCGCGCCGACGGAGAGGACTCCGTGGCGCCGCAACTCCCTTCCGTACAGCCGCAGTGCGAGCAGCACCGCGTTCTTGCGAACAGGTTTTTCCGAGCCTGGCGCGACCATCCGACTCCCTCCGGGGGCACCTCGACCTCATGCTCCCCCAGAAGACCGGGTAACAGCGATCGAATATCGCCGCGCGGGGGCAAGCTCGACAACCTGCTGCACGCGGGCCGCCTGGAGATCCGGGGGGACTCGATGACCGGCACGCCGTCCTGACCGACGCACGGACAGCCGCGGTCCACATCGGACTCCGGCCACCTGCGCGTGACGACCCGGAGGCGGTGGGCGCACGGCTCCCCCCGACTGTCGAACCGGTTGGCATAATCACCGTCGTGGCGTGCTCTACCGTTGGACGCCCGAGCAGTGCGGAGGGTGCATGAACATCGGGGAGATCGCGCGGCGGGCCGGGGTGTCGCGCAGTACGGTGTCGTACGCGCTGAGCGGCAAGCGAACGGTGTCCGAGGCGACTCGGAGGCGGATCCAGGACGTGATCGCCGAGCTGGGTTTCAAGCCGAACGCGGCCGCAAGGGCGTTGGCCGAGGGCCGGACGCGCACGCTCGGACTGGTGGTGCCCCCCGCGGGCAGGCGGCTGACCGCTGTCCAGCTCGACTTCGTGGCCAGCGTCGTGGAAGCGGCGGCCGTGCACGACCTGGACGTGCTCGTCTCACCGAGCGGTGGTGACCACGACCGCTCGTTCGAGCGGTTGCTGGGTGGCAGGCGGGTCGACGGCGTGATCCTGATGGAGGTCCGCTTCGACGACCCTCGGGTGGACCGGCTGCGCCAGTCGGAACTGCCCTTCGTCACCATCGGCCGGGTCGAGCACCCGGAGGGGTCCTGGTGGGTGGACGTCGACTACGAGGAACTCATCTCCCGGTGCGTGCACCACCTGGCGGACCTGGGCCACCACCAGATCGTGCTGATCAACCGGTCGGCCGAGCTGGTGGCCTCCGGTTACGGCCCCGCGATGCGCGCGCTGGCCGGGTTCACCTCCGCCGCCGGGCAACGGGGGGTCCGGGGCAGCACCGTGTGCTGCGCGGACAACGCGCCCGCCGGTGAGGCGTGTGCGGAGGAGGTGCTCCGCACACCGGGCGTGACAGCGGCGGTGACGATCAACGAAGCGGCGTTGGCGGGCGTGCAGCGCGGCCTGCACCGGGCCGGGCTGCGGCTGCCGGGTGACTTCTCGCTCATCGGTGTGGTGGCCCGGCACCTGGCCGAGGACCTGCACCCGCCCCTGACCTCGGCCGACGTGCCCGCTGTCGAGATGGGCACGGACGCGGTGGAGCTGCTGCTGGAGCGGATCGCCGCCCCGGACACCCCGGCCCGGCACAAGCTGTTCGCCCCACCGATCTCGCTGCGCAGCAGCACCTCACCGCGTCCCCGGACCTGACCGAGCAGGGACTCCCCTCAGGACCGACGCCGGACCGCGTCCCCGGCCAGCACCAGGTAAGCGCCCGCGGTCCAGGTGTAGGAGCGGTCGCGCAGGCCTCCCCCGGTCCTGGCGTCGAAGTTCTCCGCGAACCCGGACTTCTCGCACACCTCGCGGAACCGGGTGCTGACCAGGTCCGCCAGTTCGGTGGACCCGCCGCGCCGCAGGCCGTCCTCGATCAGGACGGTCGACGGCGCCCACACCGGTCCGCGCCAGTAGCCGTCGTCCTCGTAGTGCGGCGAGTCGGCCCGCTCAGTGGCCAGCCCCGAGTGGGCGAGGTGGCGTTCGACGCGGTCGACGAGCCGCAGGCGGTGCTCCTCGGGCAGGTGCTCGCCGAGGATGACGGCCATCAGGTCCAGCAGGCTGTCGGTGGTGCGGTGCGCTCCGGTGATCGCGTGGCGGGAGGCGAACCGCTCGCCGTCCCACAGTTCGTCCAGCAGCGCGACGAGCATGTCCTCCGCTCGCGCCTCCCACTCCCGCGCGTCCTCCGCCTTGCCCAGTTCGTCGGCCAGTGCGGCGAGTTGGCGCATCTGGAGGACCAGGAACGCCGCGAGGTCGGCGCTCTCGACGAGCCCGCCGCCGTCGAAGGTGGTGGCGTTGTCCCAGCCGCTGTCGTTGCCGTGCTGGTAGTGCGCCAGGCGGTGCCCCTCGGCCCGTCGGTGGTCCAGCCAGAAGCGGGTCCACGCGTCGAGGTGGCGGTAGGCGACGTCCAGTTGCGCGCGGTCCAGCGGCCGGACCAGCCGCCCGCGCAACTGCCCGAGCGCCCAGCCGTGGATCGGGGGTTTGACGAAGTTGTGCAGGACCTCGGAGTGGGTCACCGAGTCGGGCAGCGCGCCGCTCTCGTCCTGGTGGTCGAACGGCGTCAGGAACTGGTCCCAGGCCAGTTCCGGGGCGCCACCGGCCAGCGCGAGGGCGTTGAAGCAGTGGTCCCAGCTCCACACCTTGTCCATCCAGTGCTTGGACATCAGCACGGCGGGACGGCGGACGAAGCCCTCGGGGTCCACGGTGGCCGACCACAGGACGTAGGCGGCGAGCGCGGCGGCCGGGGTCGACCCGTCGCGCCACGGCGCGACGGCGTCGAGGAAGGCGTCGAACTGCGCGCCCCGGTCCCGCACGACCTCGTCGAACCCCTTCGCGGACCGGAACGGCTGCCGCGACGTCCGGTAGGTCTCGACGACCACCTCCCAGGAGCCCTCGTCGGCCGAGACCACGACGCCGCGTTCGTGCGTGCCCAGTGCCTCGGAGCCGACGGCCTCGACCGTCCCGGCGAGCACCGTGACCCGGTAGCGCCGACCTGTCTCGTAGGAGGTGAAGACGTGCGCGCCGGTCACCGGGTCGTGGAAGAAGTACGTGCCGCTGAACGGGGTGAGCGTGGGGTGCGCGGCCGTCAGCGACAGGCCCAGTGCGGTGCCGGTGATCCTGATGGTGTCCGGTGTCTCGAACGCCAGGTCGACGCGTCCCTGGTCGTTCGTCCACGTCAGCACGGCGGGGGACGCGGTGATCGCGACCTCGGCACGCCCGCCGGCCAGCACCGGCACGAGCGCGAGCACCGCGTGCAGGCCGGTGTGGTGGGACACCAGGTGCAGGTCCCGCTCCACCCGGTTCTCCGCGACGACGGGCGAGACGTCGAGCCACGACCCGGCGCAGCTGAACGGCACTTCGGTGATGGAGAAGGACAGGTCGGTGGTCGTGGTCGTCACGTGCGGGGTTCCTCTCAGCGGAGTGGTGCTCAGTCCTTGACCGCGCCTGCCGTGACCCCCGCCGCGACGAATCGCTGGGCGATGATCAGCAGCACGGCCGCGGGCACGGATGCCACCACCGCGGTCGCCATGA
The DNA here is from genome assembly GCA_039922235.1 of Umezawaea sp. Taxonomy (GTDB): domain Bacteria; phylum Actinomycetota; class Actinomycetes; order Mycobacteriales; family Pseudonocardiaceae; genus Umezawaea. The sequence goes on along the minus strand of JBDSAJ010000874.1, from coordinate 4,816 downwards.
TGGCGTTCCACTCCTGGTTGTTGTTGCCGATGTACTTGTAGATGCCCAGGGTGATGGGCCGCAGCGTTCCACCACCGTCCAATGTGGAGGCGAAGATGAAGTCCGACCACGACCACAGGAAGGTGAACAGCGCGGCGGTCACCAGTCCGTTGCGGCTGATCGGCAGCACGATGGACCGGAACGCCCGCAGCGCCCCCGCGCCGTCGATCCTCGCGGCCTGCAGCAGTTCGTCGGGGATGCCGGACATGAAGGCGGTGAGGATGAGCACCGCGAACGGCACGGCGATGGTCGAGTCCGCGATCACCAGTCCCCACGCCTGGTTGACGATGCCGAAGCTGACGTACGCGCCGTAGAAGCCCAGGGCCATGATGATGCCGGGGATCATCTGCGCGATCAGCAGCGCGAAGTTCAGCGTCTTGGCACCCCGCGGCCGCAGTTTGGCCAGCGCGAACGCGGCGGGCGCGGCGATGGTCAGGGTGAGCGCCACCGTCGCCAGGCCGATGGCCAGGCTGGTGCCCAGGTAGGGCAACTGTTCGGCGAACACGCGGCGGTAGCCGTCGAACGTCGGGTTCAGCGGCACCAGGTCGGGCGGGTCCTTGCGCATCCGGTCGGTCGGGGTGAGGGAGACGTTGACCATCCAGTACACCGGGAACAGCATCAGCGCGGTCAGCAAGACCCCCACGCCGGTCTTCCACCTGATCATCGCCTCTCCCCCCTGCTCTGCAACCGGATGTGCACGAGGCCGGCGACCAGCGCGAACACGATGAGCAGGTTGCCCACCGCTGCTCCCTGCCCGAAGCGGGGCACGGGGCTGCCGAACCCGAGCTGGTAGGACCAGGTCGCCAGCGTCGTGGACGCGCCGCTGGGCCCTCCCTTGGTCATGATCCAGATGATGTCGAAGACCTTGAGCGTGTAGACCAGCCCGAGCAGCAGCGTGATCGCCGAGACCGGTCGCAGCAGCGGGAAGGTGATCAGGCGGAACCGCTGCCAGCCGCTCGCCCCGTCCAGGGCCGCCGCCTCGTGCACCTCCGCCGGGATCGAGCGCAGACCGCTGTAGAGGATCACCAGGTTGAACGGCACGCCGATCCAGATGTTGGCGATGATCACCGAGGTGAGCGCCCAACTCGGTGAGGTCAGCCAGTTGACCTGGTCGATGCCCACCACGGACAGCAGCGAGTTGACCACCCCGGACTCGCTGTTGAGCATCCAGGCCCACGTCGAGGACGACACGATCAGCGGCAGCAGCCACGGCACCAGGAACAGGGCGCGCAGCGTGGTCGAGAGCGGGAAGTGGCGGTCGAAGAACACCGCCAGCGCGAGCCCGATCCCGTACTGGAACGCCAGGGACACGACCGTGAACACCAGCGTGTTGCCCAACGCCTTGAGGAACGTCGGGTCGGCGAACACCGTGCCGTAGTTGGCCAGTCCGGCGAACTCCGCGCCGCCCTGGATGAACGACCGCACCGTGTAGAAGCGCAGGCTCAGGTCGACGTTGCGGTAGAGCGGGTAGACGTAGAACAGCAGCAGGTAGACCACCAGTGGCGCGAGGAACGCCCACGCCGTCACCTGCTGGGCCGACCGCGACCGCCGGGCGGGTCCCGATCCGCCCGGCCTGCCGCGATCCGTGGGCCGCGTCGTGGCGGCCTGCGGGGTTTCCAGGGCTTGCATGCTCACTTCGCCGCCGATGAGGCCTGTGCCTCGGTCAACGCCTCCTGCGGCGACTTGGCGCCGGTCAGCGCGGCCTGCACGGCGTTCCACAGCGGCTCCGAGACGCGCGGGTACTTGGTGCCCAGGTTGTCGCCGGTGCGGCCCTTGGCCGCCTTGACCGCTTCGACCCACGCCTTCAGCTCCGGCTTCGCGGCGACCTGCTTGGCCTGCACCTCGGGCAGTGCCGAGACGTAGGACAGCGCGGTGTCGGTGGTCAGGGCGTTCTCCGCGCTCGTGAGGCAGGTGACGACGGCCTTGGCGGTGTTGTCGCGGGACCGGTCGGACCGCACGGGCACGGTGACGAACTCACCGCCGGTGGGGGCGGGCGCGGTTCCGCCCGACTTGCCGGGAATGGGCAGCACGCCGACGTCCAGGCCCGACTTGGCGGCGTTGGCCAGCTGCCAGGTGCCGTTCTCGGTGAAGGCGAACTCGCCGGTGGCGAACTCCTGCCAGCTGGTGGTCTGGGTGTTGCCGATGACCGAGTTGGGCGCGTAGCCCTTGTCCAGCCAGTCCTTCCACAGCGCCAACGCCGACACCGCGTCCGCGGAGGCCACGTCGGTCAGCTTCGCGCCGGATCCCCAGAACCAGGGCAGGAACTGGAAGCTGCCCTCCTCGGTGCCCACCGCGGAGAAGGTGATGCCCTTCTTGCCGGACTGCTTCACCTTGTCCAGCGCCGCGGTGAGCGAGGCCCAGTCGCGGATCGAGGCCACGTCCACCCCGGCCCCGGTCAGGATCGCCTTGTTGTAGTACAGGGCAAGGGTGTTCGCGCCGATCGGCACGCCGTAGGTCTTGCCGTTGAGCTTGCCCGCGTCGAGCAGGTTGGGCTCGACCTTGGAGGTGTCCAACCCGAGGTCCTCGGTGGTGGCGAGCACCCCGCCCTCGGCCAGGGTCGACACGACGGGGTTGTCCACCACCAGCACGTTCGGCGCGGCGTCCTGCTGCGCGGCCAGCAGCACCTTGTTGGTCAGGTCGGTGGTGTCGTGGCTGGTCCGCTCGATCTTGACACCGGACGCCGAACCGCAGGCCTCGATGGCCTTGGCCCAGTCGGAGTCGGCGGCCAGCTGCGGGTAGGGGTCCCAGAGGGTCAGTGGGCCCGCGGCCGCGCCGGACTCCGGGCTGTTCGAGGAGCAGGCAGCCAGCGACGCGGTGAGGGCGAACGCAAGCAGGCCGGTGGTCATGCGGGATCGGGTCACGATGGCTCTCCTGTCGAACCGGTTCGACTACGATGTCGTGGCGATGAAGCTAGCGCCGGAATCGAGGGCGCACAAGGTTCGGAGCCATTCCGAAACAGTTGATTTTCGGTGGTGGCAGTGGGTATCGCCCTGCCCCCGCCAAGTGAGCGGCGGAGGCAGGGCGAAGCGGTCAAGCCCCGTTCAGCAGAACGGTTCGCCACCGGATGACGCCATGAAGGAATCGGTTCGACGGCTGGGCGGGCACGGGATCACCTCAGCCGGGAGCTGTGGAACCGCGCGATCGTGATCCGGTCGACGATCGGGGCGTACCGGGACCGCAGCAGTGCGCCGGGGAACGTGTCCGACGCGTAGGTCGTGCCGTCGAAGTTGGGCAGTTCCTCCGACCGGAACGAAATCGTGTTCTTCCCCTTCTTCAACTCCACCGGGACGGTGATCTCCCAGAAGTTGTTGCCGTGGAAGGTGTGCGGGAACAGCACCCGCTGCGCCCCTGCCCCGTTGACGGAGATGTCGGCGTGCTGCGCCAGCGGATCCGGGTTGTAGTGCGTGGCCTCGGACCGCTCCCGGTTGGCGTACCTCACCCGCATGGCGTACGAGCCGGTTTCCTCCGCCGTGACCTGGAAGGTCAGGGTGTTGGCGTTGCCCGGTTCACCGCCCACGCCCTCGACCGCCGAACCTCCACCCGCCAGCGTGAACGGCGAGGCCTTCGCCGTGCCGGCGAGCCTGGCGGCCTCGGCTTCGTAGGTCTTGGCCGCCAGCCTGCCGGAGGTCTGCTCGACCTCGATCCGGTCGAGCAGCGTGCTGCGGGACTTCCCGGTGACGGTGACCTTGTTGACGCCGCCGGACAGGGACACGGCCACCTTCGACGAGCCCGAGTCGACCTTGAGCACCTGCCTGCCGTTCACGGCGAGTGCGGCCTGTCCGCCCGTTGTGTGCACCTCGACGGTGGATTCGGCGTCGGCGGGCGAGTAGACCCAGAACGTCACCGTGCCGTTCTTGGCGATGTCCACGACGCCGGATCCGGAGACGTCGCACCGAGCGTGTGCGGCGTCGTAGACCGGGCGAGCGCCTGCCAACTCGGCCAGTTCGGCTTCGTAGACCACCTTGGCCGCCTTGGGGTTGGGCAGGGCCAGCGTGACGCGGTCGACGATCGCGTCACCCTTGGTCGCCTTCGAGCCGTCGAGGCTCCGCGCGGCCAGCGAGATGACGTGCTTGCCCGCGGTCAGCTCGACCGTGGTGTCAGCGTGGTCCCAGACCACCCACTTGTAGCCGAGTGGCAGGAACAGCTCCTGTTCCGCGCCGCCGTCCACGCGCACGAACACGTTGGTCGGCCCCTGCTCACTCACCCGCGCGTCGGTGTTGAGGGAGTTGGCGAACACGCTCAGGTCGTACCGCCCCGCCTTCGGGACGTCCACGCTGAAGTCGAGCACGCCGTCCGACCCGGTGCGCAGCCCACCGACGTTGTAACCGCCGGAGGTGTAGAACTTGGACACGTCCGACGGCGAGCCCTCCGGCCCGTTGCGGCTGTAGCCCGACCCGGTGTACTTGGCGTCCTCGGCCTCGTAGCCGCCCTCCCACAGGTCCGGCGTGACCGTGGTCCGGGAGGCGCCACCAGCCGGGGTCAGCACGACCTCGTAGGCCGACGACTCCTTCAACGAGGGCAGCGCGCCGCCGAAGTCGAAGGACACGGACCCGTTCCGCACGGTCACGTCCTGCTCGGTGATCAGCCGCGGCGGGGCCGAGTCACCGATCTGGCCGGTCCACGGGATCTCCCTGACCCACGCGTGCAGCTTGGTCCCCAGGTGGCGCGGCACGTTGTCGAACTGCACCCAGGAGGAGCCGTTCGCGCCGCCGAACAGCGCTCTGGCCTGGCGCTTGCCCTCGTCCAGGGTGGCAACGCCCTGGAGCGTGTAGTTGCT
>JBDSAJ010000873.1:0-21193 GCA_039922235.1 Umezawaea sp. | reverse complement strand
ACAGGCGCGGCGTTCAGGGCCGATGACCACTATTGAGCACAGCACAACCGGTGGCAGGCCTTAACTTTGCGACATGGACCGCCGCCCCTCCGCCAGCACCTCGGTCTCGTTCAACCGGATCGCGAAGCAGTACGACCAGACCCGCGGTGGCGAGGCACGTGGCCGCGCTGTCGCGGCTATTTTGACTGAGCACCTGGTACCAGGGCTTGTGCTGGAAGTCGGTGTTGGCACCGGCGTCGTCGCCGCGGGTCTGCGAGAGTTCGGCTACCCGGCCTGCGGTGTCGACATCGCCGCGGACATGCTCGTCCAAGCCGCCGAGCGGATGCCAGGGCTCGTCTCACGCGGCGACGCGACCAGACTGCCTTTCGCCACGAACACCGTCCACAATGTCGTCTGCGCGCACGTCCTGCACTTGGTCGCCAACATGGACGAGGCCATTGCCGAGGCGGCCAGGGTGCTTCGGTCGGGTGGCAGGCTGGTTGTCCTGCACGGCGACGCCTTCGCCGATCCGGACCACGACGTGACGCTCGCGATGGATCCTCTGGCACCGCTGCGAGAACGCCAGGACAGTTTCGAAGCGCTGGCCACGAGCAGCGAAACAGCCGGTCTCCGGGTGGTGACCCAGCACGCGGTCGGACCCAACGAGCGAGGCTTCTCCCCCCGGGATTTCGCCGACGGCATGATGAAGCGCCAGTACCCGTACCTGTGGGGCGTGGACGACCAGACCTGGGCGAGGCTGGTGCGGCCGGTGATCGACGGCCTGCTCGCCCTGCCCGATCCGGATCGCGAACGACCACTGGCCTGGTGGTCCCCGCTGAGCGTGTTCGGCAAGGACTGACGAGTTCTGGCGTGGTCGGGTCCCCGAACTGTCGCGGCGACTACCGCCCCACCAGTTCGATTCGGCGATCCCAGGTGGTGGCCACGGTTGAGCCGGGCGTGGTGACACCGCCGAACAGCTTCCGATCAGCCGCATCAGTGTCATCATCTCTTTGCTGGCGTTCCGCCCGGTCATGCCCGGTACGACAGTGATCAACAGTATTCCGAGGTAGTTCCGCCGGAGAGCGTCAACCCCTGCGCATCGGTTTGCCGACGAACTCCGTGATCCCGTCGTCGAACGACACCGCCGGACGCCAGCCCAGCTCTGTGATCGCCCGCTTCGGCGAGGCGAAGATGTGCCGCACGTCCCCGATCCGGTATTCGCCGGTGATCACCGGTTCGGGAGCACCCGCGAAGGCCGCCATCGTCGCGGCGAGCTCGCCAATCGATCGCGGCTCGCCACTGGCGATGGTGAACGCCCTGAACCCCGGCCGGGTCCAGGCGAGAGCCGCGAGGTTGGCCTCCGCGACATCGGCCACGTGCACGAAATCACGGCGTGGCAGACCATCTTCGTACACCCTCGGCGCCTCGCCGAGTTCCACTGACGAGCGGAAGGTCGCCGTGACACCGGAATACGGGCTGTCGAAGGGCATCCCAGGTCCGTAGACGTTGTGGTAGCGCAAGACTGCCGCAGTACCACCGGTTTCCCGTGTCCAAGCACCGACCAGGTACTCCTGCGCGAGCTTGGTCACGGCATAGACGTTTCGCGGCGGGTCGAGAACGTCGTCTTCCTCGACCGCCGACGCCGTGAGCTCGGTGCCGCACTGACCACAGCGCGGCTCGAACCGGCCCGCGTTCAAATCGGCACGGCTACGGGCACTGGCACGGACCCTGCCGTGCAGCGGGCAGTCGTAGCGGCTGTCACCGTAGATCACGACGGAGCTGGCGAGCACCAGCCTGCCGATCCCGGCTTCAGTCATCGCTTTCAGCAGCGTAGCGGTGCCGAGGTCGTTGTTGTGCACGTAGTTCGGCCCGTCCAGGATCTCCTTGCCACGACCCACCATCGCGGCCTGGTGCGACACTAGGTCCATGCCACGACACGCCCCTGCGACCAGATCCGGATCCGCGACATCGCCGTGCCAGAAGTCGACGCCCGCGGGCGGGGTGTAGACGCCGTCCGGGTGAGCGCTGGGAACCAACCGGTCGAGTACTCGTACCTCGTGGCCAGCGGCCAGGAATCGCCCGACGGCCTGTGAACCGATGAACCCGGCCCCACCGGTGACCAGAATCCTCATCGCTCCGCCTCCACGGCCGAGTTCGCCCGCGCGAATCCCGGTCCACTGATCCAGGCCCAAGAGGCCGCCAACCCATCAGCCAGTTTCGTGCGCGGCCTCCAGCCGAGGGTGTCAGCGGCGAGACCGACGTCCAGCACCGCGTCCCGCCGGTCGAACTTCCGCCCCGGCGCCGTCTCGACACGCATCGCCTCAGCCATCGCGGTTTGCACGGCCTGCACCAAATCCTGCAACGAGGTCTGCTCGCCTGATCCGATGTTCATCACCGGCGGCAGCGATTCGCCGGCCAGCCACATGCCCCGCACGTCCAGCATCGCTTCGACGACATCGTCGACGTACACGTAGTCCCGGATCGCACCCGGATCGCCGAACAGCCGAATCTGCTGCCCCGTCAGCATCGCGTGCATCCAATGCGCGACCACACCCTGCCCGCGGATCGGCAACTGCCCAGGACCATACACATTGGACAATCGGAGGATGACGCTCGGAACGGCGTCCTGCCTGCGTCGAAGTTCTTTCTCCATGACGAGCTTCGCCCGCCCGTAGGCCGTGACCGGCACGGCTGGGGTTCCCCGTTCCACGAAGGGCAGCGGTGCGGACGGATCGTAGATGGCGCCGCCCGAACTGGGGTATACCACCAACGGTGGATCCGCCAGTCCGGCCAGCCCGTCCAGCAGGCGTACGAACATGTCCTGATCGGCACGAACCCGCTCGGGGTACTGATCCGCCAGTGCCGGGTTGATCGTCGTCGCGAGGTAGAAGACGACATCAGCGCCGGACAGCGCCGGGTGCAACCCGCTGTCCAGCACAGCAGGCTGTTCGCGGGTGAGCCGTCCGGTTCCGCTGTCCTGGAAGGCTTCGCACAGCCGGGCGCCGATGAATCCGTTGGCGCCGACGACGACCGGAGCGGCGCCCGTGCAGCGCAGCCCGTGACTCACCCCGACTGCCGGTGCCTTGATCGGATCCCCCACCTCACACCGCGCAGGCGAAGCCGACGAAGTACCTGTCCGGCACGATGTCCAGCACCTTGTCGAACTCCTCTTCCAGCAAAGCCGGGATGGCGGCCGAGCGCAGCAACTGGGTCCGGTAGAACGACGTGCGAATCCGACCGCCGGTCGCCCGTAGCAACAAGGCCGATCCCAGGAAGAACGCCGAGTACGTGGTGTGCCGAAGCCAGCCGTACCGTTGGCGCTGGACCTCGTGGAAGTGGTCCACTGTCCACAGGTTGCCGACCAGCACGCCACCCGGTGAGACTTGGCCACGCAACCGCCGCAGCACGCTGCGCACCTCACCGATGTGGTGGATCGCGTCCACGCACAACACCAGTGGTGCCCGCGGCAGGTCGTGTTCGGACCAGAAGTCGCCTTGCACCAGCCGAAGGTTCGGGTGCTTGACGCGCTCGCGCGTCCGGGAAAGTCCTTCCGCGGAGATGTCCAGCGCCACCATTTTTCCCGCGTTGGTGACCTCGGCCGCGATCATGGAGAACTCTCCCGTGCCGCAGGCGAATTCCACGATCGTGTCCGCGTCCGCGCCGTACTTCTTGATCAGGTCGGTCAGTGCGGCCTTCTGGGTCCGGTAGTGCGGGCCCAGCTTCTGGTCCTGTTCGGCTCCGGCACGGTCCCAGAACCTGGCTGCCCAGTACTTGCGTCCTTCCGGCGGGTAGCCCGCGACGAGTTTTGTACCCCAGTTCACCAGTTGTTCGGCGATCATGGACCTCTCCTAGGGACGAACGGCCTGCAGCACGTTCCACGGACGGGGACTGATACCACTGGCCACCGTGGTCGCGGCTTCGAAGCGGTAGCCGACGCTCTCGATCAGGGCTACGAACTCGGACTCGGTCCGGACCCGGCCACCGGTGACCACCTCGAGGCAGAGGCTCATGATGTCCAGGTGGTTGGGTTGCGGATCGTCCGGTCGCGCCCATTCGACCACCGCCAGCACGCTGCCCGATGGCGCGCCGCGGTAGGTGTTGGCCAGGATCCGCGCGGCGTCCTCGTCGCTCCAGTCGCAGAGCACCTGTTTGATCAGGTAGAGGTCGCCCTTGGGCACGTCGTCGGAGAAGAAGTTCCCACCCTCGAAGACGAGTCGGTCCCCAAGCCGGTACGCGGGCGCCGCCTGCTGGGCGCTCTCCACGATTTTCGGCAGGTCGAACACCGTGCCGCTGACGTGCGAGGCCGCGGTGAGCACCTTGGACAGCAGCACGCCCATGCTGCCGCCGATGTCGACGACCTTGTTGTACGGCCCGAAGTCGAACTGTTCGGCCAGCGCCAGACCAGCGTCGTTGCTCAGGTCTGCCATCGCTGCGGCGTGCCAGCCACGCTCACTCGGGTTGTGGGCGTAGTAGTCGTACAAGTCCTCCCCGTTGGCATCTCGGACCGGTCGTCCGGTGAGAATTGTTTCCGGCAACCGGGACATCCGCGACCACATGCCCTCGCTCATGTTCATCAGCGCCATGTTCGGCATCGTGTTCTCGCCCGCCCTCAGGGCGGCGCCCAGCTCGGTCAGCGCGAAGTCGTGTTCCGCGTTTCGCTCGACCAAGCCGATGACGCCGCACGCGAGCAGGAATCGTTCGGTCGTCGCGGGATCCCCGCCGATCTCGGCGGCGAACCAGTTCGCGGGCCGTGGGCGCTCGGACAGTTTTTCAGCCAGACCGAATCGAACGGCCGCGGCCACGATCTGGCAGTCCCACGGCCGAAAGACGATCTGGCTGAGGGTTCGGCCGATCCCCGTCTGGTGTACCGGCGGCGCTGCGTTCTCCGGCGTGGACGCCATGGGTCTCCTCCGTGATCGTGGTGGATCGACGCGCTCGATCCTGAAGGTAGAAGCCGCAAGTCGTTGCCACCGCTCAAGACTGTGCGTTGCCCGCACTCGCAGAACATCGCACCAAACCGGTCGAACCGAACATTAATCATGAAAAACCCTTGTCAGACAAAGCAAAACCGGATCATAGCCAGCCAATACAGGTGTTACACTTGGCGAGCAGTCGCACACGCACAGCTATTGTCCAGTCGTAGTAGTCGACGCAGAGGTCACCACTGATGCCCAAGGACAATCCAGACCAGCCACAAGCGAAATCGAATGCAACACAAAACGAATCGCCACCGCCTGGTCCCCAATCCATCTCCGATTCCGCCCGCAAGCTCACCACGTTTGGCGCACTGGTGGCGTTGGCGCTCGCGTCGATCGACGTCTCGGTCGTCGGTACCGCCATGCCGAAGATCGTCGAGGAACTGCACGGCCTCGAGCTGTACTCGTGGGTCGGTGTCGCATACGCGATGGCCGCCGCGGTGGTCATCCCGATCTCCGGGAAGCTCGGCGACATGTTCGGCCGTCGGCCGTTCCTGCTGGCCGGGCTGGCCGGATTCGTGATCTCCTCCGTTCTGGGCGGTATCGCGGACGGAATGACGATGCTGGTCGTGGCCCGGACCCTGCAAGGTGTCTGCGCGGGTGTGTTGAATGCCAACATCTTCACGCTGATCGGCGAGATCTACCCGGCCGAGCGGCGTGCCAAGATCATGGGCCTGTGCTTCAGCGTCGCCAGCGTTGGCATGGTCGCGGGTCCGCCGTTCGGCGGTCTGATCACCGACGTGCTGAGCTGGCGCTGGGTGTTCTACATCAACGTGCCGCTGGGCGTGCTGGCACTGGTCACCGTCGCGGCGATGCCGTCGATCCGGTCCAGGGCGAACTGGCGGGACATCGACTTCCTCGGTGTGCTCACGCTGACCGCCGGGTTCGTACCGATCCTCGCCGGGCTTTCGGTGGCAAGCAACGGCCACGGTTGGGGCCGGGCAGGCGTGCTGATCCCGATCATCGCAGGCGCGGTGGTCCTCGTGGCGTTCTACTTCGTGGAGACCAGGTACGCGCGGCAGCCAATCATGCCGTTCGGCATCTTCAAGGTCAACCAGGTGGCCATCTTGACCACGATCGCATTCTTGTCGGCGTTCGTGATGATGGGTACTAGCTACTTCATCCCGCTGCTGTACCAAGGTGTGCTCGGCGTAAGCGCGACGTTCTCCGGCAGCCTGCTGATCCCGTTGGCCCTCGCCATGGTCGTGGTACCGCCCTTCACCGGGAAGCTCCTGGTCAGCGTGCCCAAGTACCGGGTGCTGGCGGTGGTCGGCTTCGCCGCGATGGCAGGCGGACTGCTGATGCTCACCGGCATCGCCCCGGACAGCAACCAAGTACTGCCGCTGGTAGCCATGGTGCTCATCGGGATCGGCGTAGGCCTGCTGTTCCCCTTGGCCACCACCGTGATCCAGAGTGCCGTCCCGATGGAGCAACTGGGCGTCGGCACCGGTCTCGTCCAGTTCTCCCGGACACTTGCCGCCCCGGTCGCGATCGCACTGCTCGGCACCGTCATGACCGTGCGGTTGAGCAACCTCGGCGCCACCGGTGAAACCGGCACGCCGGGTCAACTGTCCGACGCCTTGAGTTCCGTGTTCCTCACCGGCGTCGTCCTTGCCGTCGTCGGTCTCGTGATTGCCTTTTTCCTCAAAGAGATTCCTCTGCGTTCCGCGCCCAAACCTCCTCCGCCGAAGAAGGCGGAGGAGGTCAAACAGCGGGAAGGCTCCGGGACCTGACCGAGGCGGCGGTCAGGAACTCTCAGCGGCCAGCCACTCCGCCACCGCGCTCGGTGTGGGACGGGACAGGATCTCGTCCCGGACCGAGGCCGCGGCAACCGAGTACTTCGGTTCCTCGAGAACACGGTGTACCGCGTCGATGACATCGAGTTCGCAGCCGACGGTGGCGGCGACCGGGATGGCAGCACCGACAGAGCCGAAACGTTCGGCGTTGAAGGGCTGATCGGCGATGGCAGCGGCGATGACCTGCGGGACGCCGGCGTGGGCGGAGGTCATCGCACTACCGATCCCGCCCTGGTGCAGGATTGCCGAACAGGTCGGCAGCAGGGCGTGCAACGGCAGGTACTCGACGAAGGTGGCGTTGCCCGGCAGCTCCGCCTCGGAAACGTCCAACGCCTGCGCCGTGGTTCCGGCGACCACGATCTCGGCGTCGAGATCAGCGAGGCCCTCGAGCAGCACGGGCAACGAGACGGAATCACGGCCACGAAGCCGTTTCGAGCTTGTGCCCATGGTGACGCAGACGCGTCGACGAGATGGCGGCGAAGCAGTCCACGCGGGGGCGACGGAGACGCCGTTGTACGGCACGTACCGCATCGGCACACCGTCGATGCCCGGCATCTGGATGCTCGCTGGACTGGTGTCCACGCACCAGGTCTCGCCCCAGCCCCGCGCGGCGGTGTCCACGGACGCACCGAACCGGCCGTACAGCGAGTCGAGCCATTTCGGGACGGCATCGGGTTCGACGGCGGTCGCGGCGTCGGCAAGCCGGACGAACATGTCTGGCCCGTAGAGCAGCCGTGCGGTGGGGATGCCGAGCAGCCGGCCGGTGATCGGCCCAGCGAAGGTCATCCAGTCCCAGATGATCAGGTCGGGCTTCCAATCCTTGGCGAACGACACCAGTTCGGACGTCATCGCCTCCGCGAGGACTTCCATCCGGGTCGTCGTGGTCTGCCACATCCGCAGGTAGTCCGGTGGTGAGCCCGGCTCTGGCAGTTGACTCACCGGCATCCCCGCACGTTCGCGCACCTCGGGTGAGAGCAGGTCCACGTCTTTGCCCAGCACCACGCCCGTCAGGCCCGCCGTACCAATCACGTCGCTCAGAGCGGGCTGACTGGCAACGCGGACTTCGTGGCCGTTGGCCGCGAATGCCCAACCCAGCGAGATGAGGTGGTGCATGTGCGTCGGCCAGGCCCAGTTCGTCAGCAATACACGCATGCTCGGCTTCCTTCAGGATTCGGTGACGATCGCCCCGGAGGGGCAAAGTGCTTGTGCCTCAAGGACAGCCGCGTGCAGCGACGGTGGCGGCGACGCCTGCACCAGCTCGACGGTGCCCTCTTGCTCGCTCTGTTTGAAGACCTTCCCGGCGTACACGACGCACTGACCGGACGCCACGCACCGGTCCGGGTCCACTCGCACTCTCATCGGTCGCTCCAGTCTGCGAACTCGACTCGCAATGTCCGCTTGAGCGGCTTGCCGATCTCCCCGCGCGGCAACGAATCCATGACGAGGATCCGCACGTCGCCGAATTCGGACCGGACGAACTCCCCCAGTTCCTCAGCTGCGACGGGCGAAGTCAGCACCACACCAGCGGCAACCTGGAAGCCCGTGTCGAGATCGGGCACGGCGAACGCGGCTGCCTCGGCGACTTTCGGGTGCCACAGCAACGCGCCCTCCACCTGGCTCGACGAGATCAACTGGCCGGCGCGGCGGATCACGTCCTTGGACCGGTCGAAGAAGTACAGGTCGCCGTTCTCGTCGACGTGGCCGTGGTCGCCCATCCGGACCCAGCCGTCGACGAACACCCTGGCGGACCGGGTCGGATCACCGTGGTACCAGCGCGTCGGCGCTGGGCCGCGCAGGCAGATCTCGCCCAATTCATTGGGCCCCAACGTCTTTCCGTGCGAATCAACGATCTTGATCTCGGTACCCGCAGCGGGTGCGCCCACCGGCCTGGGTCGCCGGTAGTACTCGGGATCGCAGTGCTCGTCCCACCCCAAGAGCTGAGTGTGCACTGATGCCGGGACTGCTTCCGTCGCGCCATAACCGATCAAGGTCCGCACGTGCGTCACACGCTGGGACAGTGCGCTGAGAGTCGCCATCGGGACTGCCGAGGACCCGATCATCAAGGTCCGCAAGGTGGTGAAGTCGTGCCGGGCAGGCACGTCGTCGGCCACCCACCGTTGCAGGATCCACGGCGAGATGATGGCGGCCTCGATGTGGTGGCGTGCGATCGCGGCCGCGACAGTTTCCGGATCAGCACTGCTCAGCACGTGCGTCGCGCCTGGTGAGGTCAATGCGAGCATCACCGCGCTGTGACCCGCGTTCGTGCCGACCGCCACGGCGCACAAGGTGTCCGTGCTCGGGCCGAGGAATCGTCCACGGGCTGCCCGGCCGTAGGTGATGTTGGCGTGCGTCACGGCCACCGCCTTCGACACTCCGGTGGTGCCCGAGGTGTGCAGAATCTCGGCCAGTGACTCCGGGTCGACGTCCGGCGAACCAGCAGGCGGACCACCGAGTTCGAGCTCGTTCAGACTGGTTGTCCACCCCCGAAAACCATGCACCGGCGCTGTCCGGACCACACCGCGCGCTGAACAGTTCTCCAGCCGTCGGACCAGTTCGGCTCCCGGCAACCGCGGTGACAAGCCGACGACGGTGCCGCCCGCCAGATGAACGGCCATCGCCGTGATGGCGTAGTCGATCCAGTCCGTGCAGATCACGCCAACCCGAACGCCCGGTTTGACGCCTCGGGCCGCCAGTCCCCCGGCCGCACGCGTCGCACGGCGTTCCCACTCGCCGCGGGTCAGGACCGCGTGCCCGTCCACGACCAGGGCGGGTGATTCCGGGTCTTCGGCAAGCTGGGAACGAACGAGGTCCGGCATGGCCACGGCCCGGATTCCGGTCATGACGTCGCATCTCCCTTTCACCCGGCGATATCCCGCTCGGGCACACCCAGCCGTGCTGGGCAAGGGACGGGGCGCTTGGACCGCGGCCTGACCGTCCACCTGAGCGATGCCACCAACCTTGTCGGCACGACGCCAGAGTGGCTGCTCAGTACTGCACATGCGGCCCGATCAGGCCACGGCGACCTCGTAGCCGACGGCCTCGGGGTACAAGAAGGCCAAGAGTTGCTCGCCTTCCTCGGTCAACGCCTTGCGATCAGTGGCACGCAGCTTGTCGAATGGGCTGAGCGTCAACGTGGCGGTCTTGCGCTTCGCCTCCGCCGCCCACAGGCCCGCGACCAGGCCGTCGATCAGGAAGGTCGGTTTGATCTGCAGGTTGGGTCGGACAGAAACGGCCTCGCGGTGGGCTTCCGGCAGGATCCGCTCGCGCCGTTTCGCGTGGTAGGCCAGCAGCGCGCTGTCGAACGCGGCGAGAAACCTCGGCGCCACCGGCGTATCGCCCGCAGGCCGAGGTGCGTCCTCGAGATCGTGCAGAACGGCGCCGTTCTCGTCGGCCAACTCGACGAGCCGATCACCCAGACGGACCAACGACTTGCGCACGACAGGTGTGCCGGCACCGGTCCAGTACGCGATGTCATCCACACTTGCCGGCCCGAACGCCCGCAGGTGATGTCCTACTACGGCGTCGAGAGCGAACTCCGAGGTCGAGTCACCCATTTCAGGCGCTGCCCGGTAGTTCTTGGGCTCCTTCGTCCAGCCGCTGCCGACGGGCACCCGAACCAGGAATGGTGCCGCCCGCACAGGCCGCCATTTGTGGTCCTGCTGGAACCGGAGTTCCTCGGAGCTGATGGCGTCGTCGTGCGTCTTCGCCCAGCTGTCCGCGAAGGCCGAGATCTCGTCGACCGACCGGGACGGCCCGGCGGCGAACTCCGCCACCGCCGGACGCAGCAACTCCGAGTCGGGGTGAACCGGACCTTTGGCCCGGTGCCAGTCGCAGACGCCGGAGTCCACGGCGACCCTGGCGTAGTCAGGGTGCTGGCGGGCACTCACGACGTGCAAAGTGGCACGCAACAAGGTGCCGTTGACCAACGAGCCGTCGTCGAGCGCGCCATGCAGATCATCGATCCGCAGCCCCTCCACCCTTGACCACAGCGCGACGCCGGGTGCGGTCCAGGACTGAGCCTGCAGGGCGCCCACCGCTTCGACCGCTTCAACTAATGGGACGGTCAACCGCTCGATCAGGCCTTGCCTGGCCAGCAGTGCGCGGTTGAGCGAGCGGGTCGTGATGGGCTTTCCGGCCACGGTGTTCTGCCTCCTCGGCGTCTTCGAGCCCGCGGCGAGCGCCCGATGAGCTCACGCGAGGTCGTAATCCAGGGTGATCACTCCGGCGCGCTCACCCTCCGACCGGTACTCACCGGTTCCGGACAGACCTGCCAGCTCGCCGGTCGCCGAGCCGGGCACGACGGTCAGGTCACCGCGCACGGCACCGCCTTCGAACGTGGACTCGTTGCGCAGCACGAAAGTCCCGCTCTTGCCCGACAGGCTACCGGTCACCCTGAAGTATCCGACGATGCTGGCGTAGCTATCGCTCGAATGCGTCATCAACAGCTCGGCGACGGCCTCAGCGTCGATGTCGCCGCTGAAACGATGCCCCGACGTCGTGCGGGTGACCATGACGCCACCGTCGTCTCCCGGCACCGGGTTCTGCTCCCACGTCAGCACCTCGAAGGTGCTCTTCGCCTGCGTACCCACTTCGAAATCACCTGGCCTCGTCCGGTTGTCGGCTTCGTCGCAGAACTTAGGCGGGCCACCAGAACGGCTCAGCTCAACAGTGAGCACGCGGGCGACCGGGCCGCCCGCGGATCAGCCGCCGAACTTCGCCAGGCAGAACGGGTGGCCTGCCGGGTCGAGCATGACCCGCCAGCGCTCCTCGTTGGGCTGGTGCTCCGGCTTGACGGCCCCGAGCGCGATCACCTGGCGTTCGGCCTCATCCAAATCCTTGACGTCGATATCGAGATGGATTTGCGCCGGAATGTCCTGATTCGGCCATTTCGGCGGCTGGAAGTCCTCCACCCGTTGAATAGCGATGGCCACACCGCCATCAGGCCCGGACAGGAAGCAGCCCTCATCGCTGTTGTGCACAAGATCAAGACCGGTCAAGCCGTGATAGAAGGCGGCCAGCTGCTTCGGGTCGATACAATCCAAGGTCACTGCGGCCAAGCGACCGACGGCCGTGCTCGTCACGTCCAACCTCCCAGTACATATTTGAACACTTGCAGTCACACTACCAGGCACAGTTGACGACCGCATCAGCTCCAGATTCACCTATTCGAACGATCCAACCGCCGGCGATCACGCTATGTGATCAAATTGGCAAATAGGTGGAAATCGGACCGAGGTTGACACGTTCGGGGCACGGTGGTAGCCATGGAGTACACGTCAATTCGGGAATACCTGAAGTGGCCAAGCAAAAGATCCGAAGGTTGCGTGTTCTTGCACGTCCCGAGTCAAAGTCGACTTACTGGGCACTCATAGTCCCGACCGGGGGAGGGCGCACATGGAACCGCGATGTCTTGAAAGACAAGTCCAGCGCGGCACACAATTTGACCACAACCTCACAGCTTTTACACAGGTAGATTCCGGACAGGACAGAGTCCTGCTCGATCTTCACGGGAATCTCAAGGACGCGGTGTGCCGAAGCGGCTGCGGCGAGATCGACTGGCGCGAGCAGACGAGCTCGAACCCCAGGCAGGACGGGGGAGCCCCTAACAAGCCTCCACACTGGACAGACGGAGGCGCACGTAGGGGACCGACAGCGGACCAGTCCGGCAAAAGGGGCACTCCCGATCAATCTCCCACTACGGCTTTCGATCGCAAATTCGTCATCGGGCCTACACCGAACGAAACACTCGGCCAGCAGCTGAATCGCCACCTGAACGCGATGCACATCCTGCCGTCAAGTTTTCGCCTGCCGACCAACGACAGCCTTTACAATTGGGGCGAGCAGGGAAGCCTGCTGTACGTCGTAGAGTCCGGTTGCGTCAAGACGATGACGTATTCCGCGATCGGGAAGGCCTGCCTGCTCGATATCTATGGTCCCGGCGACATCATCGGGGAATCTTGTCTGCTTTGCGAAGAACGCACCGAGACGGCCACCGCGATGCTACCGACAGTTCTGCGCAGGGTACGCCGAGATCAGTTCCTCGAGTCACTCGCGAACGATTTACTCCGCGAAAAATTTCTCTACTACCTGACAAATCGCATACTCCAGCAGCAACAGATGATCTCCCTATTCGTGATGATGGACTCGGAACGCAGGCTGGCCGCCACCCTGCTGCGGCTCGGCCGGAAACTCGGCGTCCGGGATGGCCACATGCTGTTGATCCCGCACCGGCTCACCCATGAGGAACTCGGCGGTCTCGTCGGCACGACCCGGTCGCGCGTCGGCTATTTTCTGAAGCGTTTCCGGGACATGGGAATGATCGAGCCGCGCAAGCCGTGGCCGCTCGCCCTGCACGAACGCCGCATCGCGGCGTACGCGCAGGGCTTACCCCGGTGAGTGCGCTCAGCGGTGATAGACCTCGAGCGCTATGGCAGGTCGGCCGCCGAACCGCCGGCCGACCTGCAGCGCGAAGCCGGTCATCGGCCCGCGCACGTCGGTGATCGGCGGGTTCAGCCCGGCCAGGTACGTCGTGTGGGCCTCCAGGGAGGCGATACCCGCATCGAGGGTGTCGGTGATGTCGACCGCGTGCGTCGGGTGCGGCGACTGCGCTATGGCGACATACCGCACGTGCCACGGTTCGTGTTCGATGTCCGGGAACACCCAGCGGTTGCCCGCGTCGCCGATCGCGTCGATCAGCGCACGGCCCGCGTTGCGGTGGTCCGGCGAGTTCCACTTGCCGCTGATGCTCAGTTCGTGGTGGTTGAACCCGAGAACCAGGTCCGGCTTGTGCTCGCGGATCGCCGCGGTGATGTCACGCCGCAGCCCTAGCCCGTATTCGACGGTGCCATCGGCGTAGTTCAGAAACTCGACCTCCTTGACGCCGACGATCGCCGCACTGGAGCGCTGTTCGGCTTCCCGAAGCCTCGCTGCCTCGGTCGGGGCGATGCCGTCGATCCCGGCTTCTCCTCGGGTCAGCAGGAGGTAGTAGACGCTCTTGCCCGCCGCGGTCCAAGCAGCGACCGCCGCGGCGGCGCCGAACTCGATGTCGTCGGGATGTGCCACGACAGCCAACGCACTGTCCCAATCCTCCGGCATCGACTCCAACTGGGCGGGTGAAGTGGTGGTCATCTTTCCTCCCGTATCTCACGTGCGGACCAACGTTCCGGCCGGGTGAACACCGCGGCCGAGTTGAACCCGCCGAAACCAAAACTGTTGGACAGCGCCACTTCCAGGCGAGCCTGCCGCGCGTGAGTGCCCGCGAACCTGATGCCCCGATCGATCGGGTCGCACAGGTTGACGTTGGGGTGCACGAATCCGCCGTCCATCTGCACGATCGTGGCCACCGCCTCGACCACCCCCGCAGCGGTCAAGCAGTGGCCGGTGAGCCCCTTGGTGGAGTTCATCAGAGGGACGACCAGATGCGCGCCGAGTGCGGCACGCAGGGCGTGGATCTCCGTCACATCACCGATCGGTGACCCCGAACCGTGGGTGTTCACGTAGGAAAGCTCGGACGCGTCGACACCGGCCCGGCGCAGGGCTTCCCGGATCACCGTGGCCTCGGCGTCCACGCTCGGATCGGCCAGCCTGTTGCCCGCCAGACGCGTGACGCAACCGGCCAGCACGGCTTGAACGTGAGCACCGCGCCGCCACGCGGACTCGCCGGATTCCAGTACCAGGCACGCACCTCCCTGTCCTGGAACGAAACCACTGTGTGCCGCGTCGAACGGTCGCATTCCCGCGGTCGACTGGGTCATCGCACCAAGGCCGAGGAGAGCGCGCCGTTCCATCGGACCGAGATCGAGCATCGCCCCGACCACCAGGCACACGTCCACCTCGCCGGACGTGATCATCCTCGCCGCCCCGACCAAGGCCACCCCACCTGCCGCTGAGGCGCCACCCACGGTGTGCCCTTCGCCGAGGATGCCGAGTACCTCGCTCACGGTTCCGACGTGGTCGGTGTCGAGCGACTGCAACACGAAACTCGGGCGCAACCGTCCTGGCCGCTCGACGAACTCGGCGTACCGGTCGTAGCTGTAGCGAGCGGTCAGGTTGTTGCCGCCCACGATCAGTCCTACGCGGTCTGGTGGCACCGCGGTCTCGTGCAGGCGTGCGGATTCCCACGCTTGCACCGCCGCGACGACAGCCACCTGCACCGGGAAGGGCGACGCCGCCACCGGCCGGGCGGCGTCGACCAACCCGTGCGGGAACCTGTCCATCCGCTCGGCGAAGTCGAAGCCCGTGATCTCCGTCGCGGACCTCCCGGCCCGCAACGACTCGGTGAACGAGAGCACGTCCAACCCGATGGCCGTGACCACGCCCAGTCCGGTCACCGAGATCACGCATGCCTCCGGATGACCTGTACCAGGTCTCCGATGCTCGCTACGCCCGCGAAGGCCGTGACCGGCACCGCGACTCCCAGGTCGTCCATGCTCAACGCGGTCACGTCGGCCCGGTCGATGCTGTTGGCGCCCAGTTCGGTCAGCGTTCGGTCCGGTGTGATCGCGTCCGGGTCCACTTCGGGCAGGACCGCGAGCACGTTCTGCCTGACCACGGCGAAGATCGCGGCCTCGTCCACGGCCTGCTCAGCTCCCGGCCACGCCGGCGCCGTGCGGCGAACGAGTCTCGAACGGATGCCCGAGCGTGGTCGCAGCGGCGATCCTGTTGTAGTCGTACTGATTCCGGCCGGATACGAGCACCGCGCCCCACTTGTCCAGCGACACCGAGCCGCCGTATTCCTCCACGACGTCGGTGCCGGGGTAGACCCGCACCGACGTGGGAACGTACCGGCCGGCGAAGCCCAGCCGCATCTCCTCGGTCTTGCCCGCGTGCGGCAGGGACGCGTGCATCAGCGTGGACCAGAACATGATCGCCTGCCCTGGCCGCATCACCATGGACACCGCCTGGGACTCGTCCGGTTTCCAGTCCGGGTCGATCTGCAGCTCGCGGTAGTCGTATCCGAAGAACCCGCGGCGGACTCCTTCCTTGTCGAGGCTGTTGATCGAGTTCGGGTCGTAGTGCATGCGCTTGGTCTCGTCATAGAACATCGTCTGGTGGGAGCCTGGGATGAACTGCAGGCAGCCGGTCTCCTCGTTCGCCTCGGTGAACGCGGTCCACACGGTCAGTGTGCCGCCGAAGTCCTCGGCGTCTCCAGGCCACACGATCTGCGGCTTGCCCGACGCGTTGGCGAACGTGTCGGCCTGGTGCCAGTCCGTGCCCTCGTCGCCGGGGTACTTCGGGAAGAACTCGCTGCGCCAGCAGAGCACGTCCGGACCGAGCACGCTGGCCACCCGGTCGACGACCTGTGCGCGGCAGACGTGGTCGGCCAGGAAGGCGTTGTCCATGTGACGGTCGTAGTTGGAGATGTTGGTGTTCCCTGACTCAGCGGCATCACCCTGGTAGATGGCGTTGGAACGGTCCATCAGCCGTAGCCGTTCACGCCTCCAGCGCGCCTTCATCTCGTCGATCTCGTAGACGTCGAACGGGCCGAAGTAGCCCTGGCGGTGGAAGCTCGCCAACTCCTCCGCGGTCAGCGTGAAACCAGACATGGTCATCCTCCTACCTGCTGCAGGTCGCCCTGCTGCGTCTGCGTGTGCACGATGCCTGCCAGGCACGTGGTCGTGGGCTCGTTCAGTTCGGCGCCGGTCAGGTCGAGGCCGAATTTCTCGTTGACCATCGCGATCAGCCGGACGAAAGCCAGCGAGGTCATCCCCGTCTCGAACAGGTCGTCGTCGGCACCGGTGCCGTCACGGCCGAGGACCTCGGCGACGATCGACGACACGGCGGCGACCGTCTCGGCCACCCCGTCTTGACTTGGCGTCAGTGCCGAGCGATCGGCTTTTCCTTGTTGTGTCAAGGGAATCTCCTGCACGATCTCGTAGTGGGACGGACGCAGATGCCGAGGCAGCCCGGCGACGAGCCCGGCCAGGTCGCGGCGGATCCGCTCACCTGCATCCCGGTCACGCGGCACGACGAACGCCAACAGCCGCACATCACCGCCGCCGTGGTCGTCGGCGACCACCACAGCGGTAGCGATACCGCGATGGGCGAGCAGCTTCGCTTCGACCTCACCGGGTTCAACGCGGTAGCCCCGGATCTTCAGCTGGCGGTCCAGCCTGCCCAGGTAGCGGAGTTCGCCGTCGACCCGCACGCCCCGGTCACCCGAGCGGTACCACCGGGTGCCTTCCAGTTCGACGAACCGTTGCGCGGTCAGGTCATCCCGATTGAGGTAGCCCCGCGCCACACCGGGTCCGCTGATCAGGATCTCACCGGACTGTCCCTTCCGCACCGGCATGCCGCCGTCGTCCCGCAGCTGGATCCGGGTATGTCGCAGCGGAACGCCGATCGGACTGATGTCCGGTCTGGACAAATCGTCTGCCCGGATCTGGCGGATGGCCGCGTGCACGGTCACCTCCGTGATGCCGTACATGTTGACCAGTCGAGGTGTGCTGTCGCCGTGCTGGGCTATCCACGGCTGCAGAACACCCACGTCCAGCCGCTCTCCCCCGAACACGACGAGTCGCAGTGAATATCCCTTGTCCGGCAGCGACACCAGTTGACGGAACGCCGCGGGCGTCTGGCTGAGCACGGTCACCCGCTCGGTCGCGAGCAGCTGGGTGAACGTCGCGGGCGTTCGGGCCACAACGGAATCGACGACGACCAGTCTGCCGCCGTGCAGCAGCGCTCCCCACAGCTCCCACACCGAGAAGTCGAAGCTGATCGAGTGGAACAACGTCCACACGTCCAGGTCGTCGATCTCCAGCTCGTCCCTGGTCTGGTCGAACAGGCTGACCACCTGGCGGTGGGTGATCGGCACCCCCTTGGGCACACCGGTCGAACCGGACGTGTGGATCACGTATGCCAGGTCGTCAGGCTCGCCCGCGTCGATCGGCATCGTCTCCACGTCGGACTGGCATTCCACGTCCAGCAGGCAGATCAGCTTGTTCTTGCCCGCCAGCACCTCGGCGACCGCGCTCACCGAGGCGATGACCTCGACACCGGTGTCGCGCAGGAGGAACTCGATCCGTTCGTCCGGGTAGTCCGGATCGATCGGCACGTACGCTCCGCCTGCCTTGAGGATCGCCAGCACGCCGACCACCATGTCGGCCGACCGGTCGGTGCACAGCCCGACCAGCGTGCCGGGCCGGACACCGGCCTTCCGCAGCACCGCAGCGGCACGGTCGGCTCGGACGTTGAGCTCGTCGTAAGTCAGCCGCTGTCCGCCCGCGGTAACCGCCGCCCGCTGTGGGAAGCGGGCCACCTGACGTTCGAAGATCGTGTGCAGGCAACTCGCGGTCATCGGGCACCTCTCCTCCGGCAAGCCGTCGAGCTGGACGGTAGCCGGCGCTACCTGCGTCCTCTGCTCACTTTTAGTCAGCAGGTCGCCTGCCTTCGTGGGAGCTATGTCATGTCGTACGACTGCCCAGCAGGAGGAGAGGCGCGATGGTCGCATGGCTGTTCCCAGGACAAGGTTCGCAGCGGCGCGGGATGGGAACAGGGCTGTTCGAGCGGTACGCCGATCTCGTCGAGATCGCGGACGAACAGCTGGGCTACTCGATCGCCCGGTTGTGCCTCGAGGATCCCGACGACCAGTTGCGAAACACGCGGTTCGCGCAGCCCGCGCTGTTCGTCGTGAGCGCGTTGACCTGCCTGGACCACGCTGCCCGGCACGAAGCTCCCGCTTTCCTGGCTGGGCACAGCCTCGGCGAGTACGTGGCGCTGTTCGCGGCCCGCTGTTTCGACTTCGCCACCGGTGTCCGATTGGTACGACTTCGCGGTGAGTTGATGGCGCAGGCACCGAACGGCGGCATGTTGGCGGTGATCGGGTCCATCGCCGACAGCATGCCCGCGGTGCTCGCCGAGTGCGGGCAGGTCGACATCGACATCGCCAACTACAACACTCCGGACCAGGTAGTGCTTTCCGGTCCCGTGGACAGTTTGTCCCTTGTGCGCCGGGAAGTCCGGGCGAGGGGTGGACGAGCTGTGCCGTTGAACGTCAGCGCGGCCTTTCACTCCCGCTACATGAAACCGGCGTCGGAGGCGTTCGAAGTGCTGCTCGCCGACATCGACTTCGCCGATCCGGCCTTGCCCGTGGTGTCCAACGTGACCGGGCGGCCGTATCAGCCTGGCCAGGTCCGGCGGATGCTCACCGAACAGATCCACCAGCCCGTGCACTGGGCCGACACCATGCAGCACCTGCTGGAGAACGGGGTCACCGAAGTCGTCGAACTCGGGCCAGGGCGCGTCCTCGGGGGAATGTGGAACTCGGCGGCCGAACGGCATCCGGTGTTCGGTCCACGTTCCCTGGGATCGGCAGAGTTCCGCCATGATTACGGAATCCGGTACGCCTACCTGACCGGCTCGATGTACCACGCGATCGCCTCGACCAGCCTCGTCATCCGAATGGGCAAGGCCGGGTTGATGGGCTTCTTCGGCACGGGCGGCCTCAAGCTCGCGGTGATCGACGACGCGATCACCCGGATTCAGGACGCGCTCGGATCGAACGGCGGGTACGGGATGAACCTGCTGTCCACGCCGGACCAGCCACAGCTCGAGCACGACGTCGTCGACCTCTGCCTGCGGCGCGGTGTACGCCACGTGGAAGCCGCGGCGTACACGCGGATCACCGCTCCGCTGGTCCGGTACCGCTACACCGGGGCCTATCGTGATTCCTCCGGGCATCCGATCGCGCGGCACCACGTCGTGGCCAAGGTTTCCCGGCCGGAGGTGGCCGAGGCGTTCGCCCGGCCCGCACCGGCCAAACTCCTCCTCAGCCTGGTGAAGCAGGGTCTCCTCACGGCGGACGAGGCGGCGATCGCGGCCGAGTTGCCCGTCAGCAACGACCTGTGCGTCGAAGCTGACTCCGGCGGGCACACCGACGGGGCCGTTGCGCTGACGCTTCTGCCGACGATCCGCAGGCGTGCCGACGAACTGGCCCTGGAGTGCGGGTACCACGCCGGAATCCGCGTCGGAGCGGCCGGTGGGCTTGGCACGCCCGAAGCCTTGGCCGCGGCGTTCCTGCTCGGCGCCGACTTCGTGATCACCGGCTCGATCAACCAGTGCACTCCGGAGGCAGGCACGTCCGACGACGTGAAGGACCTCCTGGCAGATCTGGACATCCAGGACACCGCATACGCGCCCGCCGGTGACATGTTCGAGGCGGGCGCCCAGGTCCAAGTGGTGCGCAAAACGACGTTGTTCGCCGCGCGGGCCAGCAGGCTCTACCAGATCTACCGTCAGCACAAGAGTTTGGACGACATAGACCCCACAATTCTGGACAACCTGGAAAGGACGATCTTCGGTCGGTCGGTGGACGAGGTCTGGACCGAGGTGCGGGCGTACCTCGCCACGCGGCGACCGGACGAGCTCAGCAGGGCCGAGCGCGACCCGAAACGCCGGATGGCCCTGGTGCTGCGCTGGTACTTCCGGCATTCCACCGAGGTCGCGATGAGCGGCGTCCAGACCGAACGGGTCGACTACCAGATTCACTGCGGGCCCGCGATGGGAGCGTTCAACCAGTGGGCCAAGGGCACCGATCTGGCCGACTGGCGGCGCCGGCACGTGGACGTGGTGGCCGAACGGCTGATGTTCGCCGCCGCCGAGTTCCTCCGCGATCGGATGAGCGCGATCAACCTTGAGCGGCCATCCAGGCAGTCTGTTCCGTAGGTTCGGTCCTGTGGCTGGACGATGGGTGACCATGTCCGCGGCGCAGACCGGCGCCGCGGTCCGGATGTTCTGCTTCGCGCACGCCGGTGGCGGCAGCCGGTTCTACCGACCGTGGCAGGGCGGGTTGGGTAGAGACGTCGAAGTCTGCCCGATCGTCCTGCCCGGCCGGGAAAGCCGGGTCGGTGAACAGCCGCGTACGCGGATCGACTCCTTGATCGATCCGTTGTGCGAGGCCATCTCAGCCGCTGCGGACCGGCCGTTCGCACTGTTCGGGCACAGCATGGGCGCGCTGCTCGCCTACGAGGCCGCGCGACGGCTGAGCGCGGAACGGCATCCGCTGCTGAGGTTGTTCGTGTCCGGCCGCCGTGCCCCGCACCTGCCCGCGCGGCACGACCCACTGCACCGGCTGGCCCAGGCGAAGTTCCTCACCGAGGTCACCCGGCTGAACGGCACGCCGCCGGAGGTCCTGGCCGAACCGGAGTTGCTCAAGCTGTTCGAGCCCTTGCTGCGAGCCGATTTCGAGCTCAACGAGACGTACCGGCCGCTGCCTGGACCGCCACTCGACTGCCGGGTGTCCGCGTTCGTCGGCCACGCCGACCCGGAGGCGGATCTCGAAGAGATAGCCGCGTGGCGCGAGACGACGAGCGGGGAATTCACCCTGCGCGTGTTCCACGGCGACCACTTCTACCTCAAGGGCACACCCACCGGTCTGTTCGCCGCGATCGAGGCGGACCTTCGCGGGCCGGGCGGGCGCTCGCTCAAAGGTGAGCAGCACCCGGC
>JBDSAJ010000872.1:0-3515 GCA_039922235.1 Umezawaea sp. | reverse complement strand
GCAGTTCACCGGGGATGTGGCGAGCAAGGCGTGGCGGGCGGAGTGAGGTGTTGCGGAAGATGTGAGCGCGAGTGAGCGTGCGGCGGTGCACGCTTGGCGTTGTTCGTGTATTCGCGGATGTCTGCGTAATCCGCGTATATCCGCGGGATTCGCTCGCAGGGCCTCGCTCATCCCGGGCGTGTAAGAGAATCACCGTTGCTCTTGATGACGTCGCGGTACCAGTGGGCGGATTGCTTGGGGGTGCGTTTGCCGGTGGGGAAGTCGATGTGGATGAGGCCGAAGCGTTCCTTGTAGCCCTCGGCCCACTCGAAGTTGTCCAGCAGCGACCAGCAGAAGTAGCCGCGCAGGTCGACGCCCGCCTCGATCGCGTCGTGCGCCGCCCGGAGGTGGGACTCGATGAAGCCCAGCCGGTCCGTGTCGTGCACGCCGCCGTCGCCGTTGACCGCGTCGGGGTAGGCCGCGCCGTTCTCGGTGATGTACAGCGGCAGCCGCGGGTACTCGTCGTGCAGGCGCCGCAGCACCTTCGTGAGGCCTTCCGGCTGCACTTCCCAGTCCATGTCGGTGCGCGGCAGGTCCCGACCGGGGAACGAGAGCTGGTCGAGCCCGACCCACGGCGACCCGCTCTGCCTCCTGCCGTTGCGCAGCGGGACGACGCCGTCGGCCACGCTGCTCACGTTGTGCTCGGAGTAGTAGTTCACGCCGAGCATGTCGAGCGGCGTGGAGATGATCTCCATGTCGCCCTCGTGCACGTTCTCGATGAAGTTGTACGGCCGGAAGTCCTCGACGACGTCCGCCGGGTACTCGCCCTTCAGCACCGGGTCGAGGAACATCCGGTTCTGCATGCCGTCCAGCCTGCGGGCGGCGTCCACATCGGACGGGTTCTCCGGGTCGGCGGGGAACACCGGGTACAGGTTCAGCGTGATGCCGACCTCGGCGTCGGACTGGACGGCGCGGATCGCGGACGTCGCCAGGCCGTGGCCGAGCAGCAGGTGGTGCACCGCGGCGACCGCGGCCTCGGGCTCGCGACGGCCCGGAGCGTGCACGCCGGCCGCGTAGCCGAGGAACGACGAGCACCACGGCTCGTTGAGCGTCGTCCACGAGGTGACGCGGTCACCGAGCGCCTCGACCACGGTCGTGGCGTAGTCGGCGAACCGGAACGCGGTGTCGCGCGTGGCCCAGCCCCCCTGGTCCTCCAGCGCCTGCGGCAGGTCCCAGTGGTACAGCGTGACCCACGGCTTGATCCCGTTGGCCAGCAGCGTGTCCACGAGCCTGCCGTAGAAGTCCAGGCCCGCCTGGTTGGCCTTGCCGCCGTCCGGGCGGATCCGCGGCCACGCGATGGAGAACCGGTAGGCCTGCAGACCGAGGTCCACCATGAGCTTCACGTCCTGGTCGACCCGGTTGTAGTGGTCAGCCGCGGGCTCACCGGTGTGGCCGCCGACGATCGCGCCGGGCAATCTGCAGAACGTGTCCCAGATGGAGTCGGTGCGACCGTCCGCGGTCGTCGAGCCCTCCACCTGGAAAGCGGCTGTCGCCGCGCCCCACACGAACCCGTCGGGAAACGAAATCTGGTCCACAACTACCCCTTCACAGCACCCTGCATGATCCCGGCGACGATCTGCCGCCCGAGTACGAGGAAGACCAACAACACCGGGACCGTTGCCATGGTGGTCCCGGCGAGGACCAGCGAGTAGTCGACGTAGTAGCCGGACTGGAGCTTCTCCAGCGCGACCTGGATGGTCGGGTCCTCGGGGTTCAGCACGATCAGCGGCCACAGGAAGTCGTTCCAGGACTGCATGAACGTGAACACGCCGAGCATCGCCGCGGCGGGTCGCACCGCGGGCAGGCACACGTGCCAGAAGGTGCGCAGCATGCTGCACCCGTCCATCCGGGCGGCCTCGATCAGCTCGTCCGGGACGGCGTCGACGATGTACTGCCGCATCCAGAACACGCCGAACGCGGTGACGAGGTTCGGGGCGATCACCGCGCCGAGGGTGCCGGACCAGCCGAACTCGGCCATCGCCATGAACAGCGGGATGACGCCGAGCTGGGTCGGCACGGCCAGGGTCGCGATGACGAACAGCATCAGCCCCTTGCTGCCGCGGAAGCGGAGCTTGGCGAAGGCGAAACCGGCCAGGCTGGAGAACAGCACGACCGACAGCGTCACGGTGCCGGACACGATGATGCTGTTGCCCAGCGCCTTCCAGAACGGGATCGAGTCGACCACCCTGGAGGCGTTGGTCAGGAAGTTCCCACCGGGGATCAGCGGTACGTCGCCGGTGAACACGTTGGCGTCGTAGCTGGCGACCAGGAACGACCAGTAGAACGGGAACGCCGAGCCCAGGATGAACGCGATCAGGATCCCGTAGACCACGAAGTTGGGGCGTTCCAGCAAGGTCGACGCGCTCGACTTCTTGGCGCGGCCCGGCCTGCGCACCGGTGGCGCGGTCGTGAGCGCGGTCATTCGGACTCCCCGGTTGACGCGAGCCGCCTGGTGAGGAAGAAGTTCGCGGCGGCGATGACGAGGACGACCAGGAACAGGATCCAGGCCATCGCCGAGGCGTAGCCGAGGTTGAAGTCCTGGAAGCCGGACTGGTACAGGTAGAGCACGACGGTCTGGTACTGGTGGGAGAACCCGCCGCCGCTGCCGCCCGCGGGGTCGAACAGCTTGGGCTCGGTGAAGATCTGCAGGCCGCCGATGGTGGACGTGATCACCACGAAGATCATCGTCGGGCGCAGCAGGGGCAGCGTGATGCTGAAGAACCGGCGGACCGCGCCCGCGCCGTCGACCAGCGCGGCCTCGTACACCTCGCGCGGGATCGCCTGCATGGCGGCGAGCACGATGAGCGCGTTGTAACCGGTCCAGCGCCAGTTCACCATCGTCGCGATGGCGACGTGGCTGGCGAACCAGTTGCCCTGCCAGTCGACCGGGCTGAGGCCGATCGAGCCGAGGAACGTGTTGATCAGACCGTACTGCTTGCCGAACAGGTTGCTGAAGATGATCGCGAGCGCGACCAGGCTCGCCACGTACGGCAGGAGGACGCCCATCCGCCACGCGGTCCGCGCCCGCAGCGCGGTGTTCAGCAACGCGGCCAGCAGGACCGCGGTGATGATCTGCGGGACGCTGGACAACACGAAGATGCTGATCGTGTTGAACATGGCGTTCCAGAACTGGTCGTCCGCCAGCAGGTCGGCGTAGTTCTGGATGCCGACGAACGGGTGCTCGTCGCCGCCCAGTTCCCAGTCGAACAGCGAGACGTACCCCGTGTACAGCAGGGGGAACAGGCCGATCACCGCGAACAGGGCGAAGAACGGCGCGATGAACAGGTAGGGCGTGTACTTGACGTCGAACCAGGTCAGCCGGTCGCGCAGGGGAAGCTTGGAGTGCTCAGCTGGGGCTTCACGGCGGACGGGCGGGCGGGGCTCGACGCCCCGCCCGCTCGGCACCTCCGTGAGGTCAGCCGTCACTTGGCTGCCTTCTGGGCGCCCTCAATCGCCTGCTTCCAGGCGTCATCGGT
>JBDSAJ010000871.1:0-9814 GCA_039922235.1 Umezawaea sp. | reverse complement strand
TTCCCGGTTTTCGCCGAGGCGTTCGACGAGGTAATGTCCTTTGTGGACATTCCGGACATCGATGTTGACGAGACGGGCCGCGCGCAGCCGGAGCTGTTCGTGCTCGAGGTGGCGTTGTACCGCCAGTTGGAGGCGTGGGGTGTCCGGCCGGACTTCCTGATTGGCCACTCGGTCGGTGAGGTCGCCGCCGCGCACGTCGCGGGCGTGCTGTCACTGCGGGACGCCGGAACGCTGGTCAGTGCACGCGGTCGGCTGATGCAGGCGTTGCCGGGCGGTGGCGCGATGCTGTCGGTGCGGGCGACCGAGGACGACGTGCGGGAAATCCTGTCCGACGGGGTCGACATCGCCGCGGTGAACGGACCGGCGTCGACCGTGATATCGGGAGGTGCCGACGCGGTCGAGGCGGCCGCGGAACTGGCTCAGCGGCGCGGCTGGAAGACCAAGCGGCTGCGGGTGAGTCACGCCTTCCACTCGGCCGACCTGGACCCGATGCTCGACGAGTTCCGCCAGGTCGTATCCGGCTTGTCGTTCGCGGAGCCGAAAGTACCGGTGGTGTCGAACCTGACCGGCGCGCCCGTGCGGTACGACGCCGAGTACTGGGTGCGGCACGTGCGCGAGGGTGTCCGGTTCCTCGACGGCGTGCGCTGGCTGCACGCCGCCGGGGTGCGGCGGTTCGTCGAGGTGGGGCCGGACGCGGTGTTGACGCCGATGGCAGGGGAGTGCCTCACCGACGCGAAGCCCGCGTTGATCCCGGTGCTGCGCCGCGACTGGGACGAGACGCGGTCGCTGCTCACCGCCGTGGCGCAGGTGCACGCCCACCACGGCGACGTGGACTGGCCGGCGGTGCTGCCGTCCGCGCGCCGGATCGCGTTGCCCACCTACTCGTTCGACCGGGAGCGCTACTGGCTGCGTCCCGTCGAAACCGATGACGCGGAGGGGGTCTCGCTCGGCTCGTTGCTGCCGGTGCAGCAGAAGAGCGGCGTCCCGCTCACCGAGCGGATCGCCGCCGCGGCGGAGGAGGACCGGTTCGCCCTGGTGCTCGACTTCGTGCGGACGACGGCCGCCGCTGTGCTGGGACACTCGTCGGCGGATGCCATCGCACCGGACCGTGACCTGCTGGAGGTGGGCTTCGACTCGCTGACAGCGGTGGAGTTCAGCGGGAGGATCGCCGTGGCCACCGGCCGCGCGGCACTGCCGACGCTGGTCTTCGATCACCCGACGGCGCAGGCCATCGCACACCACCTGCTCGCCGCACCGGACTGGTCCGCGGGTTCCATCGCCGCGCTGTACTGGGACGCGACCGCGCGGGGACAACTGCGCGAGGCGACCGAACTGCTGAAGGCGGTCTCGGCGTTGCGGCCCACGTTCACCGCGGCGGAGGGGGCGGCACACGTGACGAACCCGATCCGCTTGGCCGAGGGTGACAACGGCGAGCCGATGCTGATCTGCCTGCCGTCGTTCAGCCCGGCGTCCGGACCGCACGAGTACGCGCGGTTCGCGGCGCACCTGCACGGCGTGCGCGAGGTGTGGGCGTTGCCGCAACCCGGTTTCCTCGACGGTGAGACGCTACCCGCCGACCTGGACGCGTTGTCCGCCGCGCACGCCGAGGGTATCGCGCGGTGCGCGGGGGACCGGCCGTTCGTGCTCGTCGGCCGGTCCGCGGCCGGCTGGATCGCCAACGCCGTCGCCGCGCACCTCGAAGCCACTGGACGCCCTGCCACGGCCGTTGTGCTGATGGACACCTACTCGCCCGCAGCGCTCGACGGGCAGTGGTGGATCAGGGAGGCGATGACGGAGGCGACGTCCGGGCGCGAGAGCGACGTCGTGCTGAACAACGAGACGAGGCTGGCCGCAACCGGCGGCTACGACCGCGTCTTCACCGGGTGGGCTCCAGTCGAGGTGGACACCCCGACGTTGCTGCTGCGGGCGCGGGACCCGTTCGCCGAGTCATTGCGCGGCCGCGCGTGGACGGCGACGTGGGACAAGCCGCACCAGGTGGCCGACGTGCCGGGTGATCACTTCAGCATCCTGGAGGAACAGTCCGAAACGGCGGCGAAGACAGTTCACGACTGGCTCGTCGTGAACCGAGAGGGGTCTGGGGAATGAAGGTCGTGATCGTCGGCGCGGGGATAGGTGGGTTGGCCACCGCGCTCGGACTGGCGTCAGCTGGACACCAGGTCGAGGTGTACGAGCGCGGCGAACAACTGCGCACCGAGGGCAATGGCGTGATCCTGTGGCCAGGCGCCACAGGGGTGCTCGGCCAACTCGGCCTCGACACGGCGAAACTGGGTCGTTCGATGCACCGGGGCGAGCTGCTCACGTCGAGCGGGGCGCTGATCGTCTTCACCGACATGAAGAAGGTGTCCGAGACCTATGGAGAGGACACGATCCTGGTGCCGCGCGGGCGGGTCGTGCAGCGGCTGGCTGAAGAGCTGGAGGAGGGCGCTGTGCGCTTCGGCAAGCAGTGCACCGACGTCCGGCAGCGTGGCCACGAGGCGGTGGTGACGTTCTCCGACGGCACCGAGGCCGCGGCGGACGTCGTGATCGGCGCGGACGGCTACCGGTCTGTGGTGCGCGCGAGCCTGTTCGGCGACACCGCGAAACTCACCGGTGTCGCCACCTGGCACGGGGTCACCGACATTCGGTCGGACCTGATCGACGGCAACACGGTGCGCACGTTCTTCGGCAGCATCGGTATCTGCGCGATCCACCCCGTCGGCGGCGGCCTGCTGCACTGGGCGTTCGAGGGACCGTGGCACGAAGGCGACGACGGTCCGCAGCTGCCGAGGCTGCGCGAGTGGTTCGGCGGCTGGGCGCCCGAGGTGATCGCGCTGCTGGACTCGGTGGCCGAAGAGGACATCCACCTCTTCCCGCACGCGCTGCACAAGATACCGAGGTGGTGGGGCCGCGGCCCGATCACCCTGCTCGGCGACGCGGCGCACGCCATCCCGCCTCGCGCGGGCATGGGGGCCAACCAGGCACTGGAGGACGCATGGGTGCTGACCGACGTGCTGGCCAAGGGCGGTGACCCGACGCAGTCGTTGCGGGCGTACGAGACCGCGCGGGTCAAGCGCGTGCGGCGGGTGCGCACCAGTGCCGCGTGGATGAGCCGCAGCAACAACATGCTGCGGATGCTGCGGGCGGTCCGGGTGGCGCTGCCGATGGACAAGCTGGCGCACGCGAGTGTCCGCAGCGGTAGCAACTTCCTGAACGGCCACCGGGCCACGGTGTGACGAGAGCGGGGGCGTGAGCCCCCGCTCTCACCTGCCGCGCCAGGTGGGCGGGCGTTTCTCGGTGAACGCGAGGGGGCCTTCGATGGCGTCCTCGCTGTGCATGCGGCGTTCCTCCCAGGCGTACCGGGTGGAGAAGGCCTGTTCCAGTGGCATCGTCGCGGACCGCGCCACCGCCTCCTTGATCGCCCGCACGGACAGCGGCGCGCACCGCACGATGTCGGCGACCCAGCCGTCCACGCACGCATCGAGTTCTTCCGCAGGAACCACGTCGTTGACCAGGCCCAGTTGCAGCGCGCGAGCCGCGGACATGCTTCTGCCCGTGAGGAGGTGGCCGACCGCAACGCGGTACGGGATCTGCCTCGGCAGGCGGAACACCCCGCCCGCGCCCGCGATCAGACCGAGCCGGGCCTCCGGCAGCGCGAACTCGGCGTGCTCGGCGGCCACGACGACGTCGCACGCCAGCACGAGCTCGAATCCGCCGCCGAGCGCGTAGCCGTTCACCCGCGCCACCACCGGCTTCGACAGCGAGAACCGCTCGGTGAGGCGCGGCCAACCGGGTTTTCCCCTGCTGCCGAACGTGGACGTGCCCGCACGGTCGCGCGCGGCGAGTTCCTTGAGATCCATTCCGGTGGAGAACGCCCGGTCGCCGGCGCCGGTCAGCACCGCGACGGACAGTTCGTCGTCGCGCTCGAAGTCGTCCCACACGTCAGCCAGTTCGGCGTGCATGCTCAGGTCCATCGCATTGAGCACGTCGGGTCGGTCGAGGGTGATCCGGGCGACGCGACCGTCCTTCTCGTAGCGGACACGCCTCACCACGGGGTGAAGGGCTGGCCGGTGCGGACCGTGAGCCACTGCCACTGGGTGAACTCGTCGATGCTGTGCTCGGCGCCGTACCGGGTGCCGTTGCCGGATGCCATGCGGCCGCCGAAGGGGACGAACGCGTTGTCGTTGATGGTCTGGTCGTTCACGTGCGCCATCCCGGTCCTCAGTCGGGCCGCGAGTGCGAGCCCGCGCACCGGGTCGGCGGTGCGGATGGCGGCGGTCAAACCGTGCTCGACCGCGTTGGCGACGCGCACGGCCTCGTCCTCGTCCGCCACCACGACCACGGGAGCGACCGGGCCGAAGATCTCCTCGGTGAACGCGGGCATCTCGGGTGTCACACCCTGCAGCACGGTCGGCTGGTAGAACAGGCCCTCGAACGTGCCACCGGTGCGCAACACGGCCCCGGCCGCGACGGTTTCCCGCACGACCCGGTCGACGTTGGTCAGCTGACCCGCCGAGATCAGCGGACCGAGGTCCACCTCGGACGTCCAGGGGTCACCGACCCGCAGCCCGGACGCGCGTTTCACCAGCTTGTCCAGGTACTCGTCGGCGACCGAGTCGACGACGATGTGCCTGCTCGCCGCCATGCACACCTGACCCTGGTGGAAGAACGCGGCCCAGGCGCCCGCCGACGAGGCGGCGTCGACATCCGCGTCGCCCAGCACGATGATGGCGTTGTTGCCGCCCAGTTCCAGCGAGGTGCGCTTCAACGCGCGCCCGGCGCGTTCGCCGATCTGCCTGCCGACCTCGGTCGATCCGGTGAACGCGATCATCGCGACGTCCGGGTGCGCGACGAGCGCCTCGCCGGGCACCGCGTCGCCGGGCAGCAGCTGGAACACGTCCGGAGGCAGGCCCGCCTCCTCGAAGAGGTGTGCGAGCACGTGGCCGCCGCACACCGCGGTCTTGACGTCCGGTTTGAGCAGCACAGCGTTGCCGAGTGCCAGCGCGGGCGCGACCGCGCGCATCGCCAGCAGCAGCGGCACGTTCCACGGGCTGATCACGCCGACGACACCGAGCGGAACCCGGCGCGCGACGCTGTGCCGTCCCTCCTCGGTCGGCAGCAGCATCCCGTGCGGACGGGTCGCCAGTGACGCCGCGACCCACAGCTCGTCCAGCGTTGAGTCGATCTCGGCCTCGGCCTTGGCCTTGGTGCCGCCGCCCTCCCGGACGAGCCACCGGACGACCCGGTCGCGATGGCGGTGCAGCTCTTCAGCGGCCGCGCGCAGGGCGGCGGCGCGTTCGGTGGCTGGCTTCGCCGCCCAACCCGGTTGTGCCGCAACGGCTTTTGCCACCGCTCGGTGCACGTCGTCGGCCGTCGCCACACCCAGGGTGCCCAGCAGTTCGCCGGTCGCGGGTTCGCGGATCGATTCCGTGCGGCTGAAACCGGAACTGAGATCCAGTGCCGTCATGTGGTTTCCCTCGTCTGGTGGCCGGTGATGGGAACGTCGATGAGCAGCGGCGTGTCCGACGCCGCCCCCTTGGTGACGAGCTGCGCCAGGTGGTCGGTGCTCTCCGCGCGTACGGCCTCGATGCCGAAGAATTCGGCGGCCGCTGTGAAGTCCAGCCGCGGCGGACCGAGGTCGAGCCCGACGTAGGCACCCGTGCGCGTCGCGCGACTGTCCCACCGGTCCAGGGTGTCCTTGAGGGTGCGGTACTCGCCGTTGTTCATCACGACGAAGGTCACCGGCACCCCGTGCCGTGCGGCGGACCACAGGCCCTGCAAGCCGAACATCGTGCAGCCGTCACCGAGCACGGCCACGACGGGGCGGCTGGGATCGCCCATGCGCGAGCCGATCGCCGCGCCGACGCCCCAGCCGAGCCCGCCGCCGAGGGTGTGCACGAGCGAGCGTGGACGGTCTTGCCGCAGCACCGAGCGCAGCAGCACACCGGACGTGATCGCCTCTTCCACGACGACGGCGTTCTCCGGGAGTCCGGTCACGACTGCGTGAACCGCCGCCAGCGGGTCGAGCGGGGAGTCTCCCCAGCGGGACAACGCGATCGTCTCGATGTCCACGTCGCGGGTCTTCGCGTGCATTCCCGCGATGCGCGCGCGTTGAGCGGCCTCCGGAACCCTGCCGCGCAACTGCCTGGTGAGCTCGTCGAGAGTGGCTCTGATGCCGCCGACGAGTCCCACCGCCACGGTGAAGTTGCGCCCGATCTCGGTGGCGTCGGAGTCGAGTTGCACCACGTCCGCGGTCTCCGGCACAGCCGGGCCGGGGGTGTAGTGGTGAGCCATGAACGCGTGGCAGCCGACGATGAACACGACGTCGTGCCGCGCCAGCCGCTCGCGGATCGCTTGGTTGGTCGGGGTGAGTCCGCCCGCGTGCAGCGGGTGCGAGCCGGGGAAGTTCACGCCGTCGTTCATCGGCTGGTGGTACACGGACGCGCCGATCGACTCGGCCAGCGCGACGAGCTCGGCGACCGCGTCGTCCCGGCCGACGCCGTCACCGGCGACGACCACTGGATGTCGCGCGCCTGCCAGCAATGAGACCGCGCGACTCAGGTCGCCGGGCACGCCGAGCGGCGCGATAGCGGACTTCCCGGGCACGTCGACGAGCCCGTCCTCCTGCAGCAGATCCATGGGGATCGACAGGAACACCGGCCCCGCGGGTGGCTGCGCGGCGAGCGCGAACGCCCGGCGCAGCAGGATCGGCAGGTCATGGGCGTGCTGCACGTCGAAGGTCTGCTTCACGGCCGCCTGCGCGAGTCCGACCAAGTCACCGGAGAGCAGCGGGTCGCTGACGAGGTGCCTGCGGTCCTGCTGGCCCGCAGTCACGACCATCGGCGTGCGGGAGCGTGAGGCGTTCAGCAGACCGACGAGTCCGTTGGCCAGTCCAGCGGCGATGTGCAGGCTGACGAACGACGGTCGACCGGTCGCTCGCGCGTACCCGTCGGCCATCGCGACGACCGAACCCTCGTGCAGGCCGAGCACGAACTCGAACTCCGGCCGTCCGACAAGCGCGTCGACGAACGGGAGTTCCGACGTGCCGGGATTGCCGAACACCTTGCGGATGCCCTCGTCGCGGAGTATCTCCAGCATCGCGTCCACCGGGCGCAGTCCGCTCATCGGGTACCCGCCGCGAACCGGCCGACCTTGGCGACCACGTCGTCGCCGTAGAGCCGAATTGCCTGCTGCAGCGCGAACTCCGCCATGTACGCGCGGAACGCGGCCGGTGGTTCCTCGGCGAGGTTGAGCATGTGCCGGTTCGTGACGACCGCAGGGCTGTCCAACCGGTCCACGCTCGCCTCGACCGCATCGCCGACCGCGCGCGGATCTACGACGTCGTCGAACAGCAGCCGGGCGTCGGTTTCGTTCGCCCAGATCTGCCTGCCCCAGAGGATCACCTGCCGCGCGACGCGGCCACCCGCGAGCCGCGCGAGCCGCAGGTTCCCGGCGCCGGGAACGATGCCCTCTTGAGCGGCGGGCAAGCTGAAATAGGAGTCCGCACCGGCGATCACCCGGTCGAACGCCAGCAGGAGTTGCGCGCCACCACCGATCGCGAACGTGTCGACAGCGGCCACCCACGGCTTGGCGATCGTCTGGAACTCGTCCACCACGAGGCCGCGCACCAACTTGTTGATGTACCCGAGTTCCCGGCGCAGCAAGAAATCGACGAGCGAGATCCGGCCCGCGTGCAGGAATTTGAGGTTGATGCCCGCGCTGAAGACGCGGCGCCCGGAGTAGCGGGGGTGGCTCATCGGGCCGCCCCGCAGAACACCGACCCGTACCTCGGGGTCGAGCAGGGCCAGGTCGACAGCGGTCTCCAGGTCGTCGACCTGGTCGTCGTCCTCGGCGTTGAGGTTGTGCGCGCGGCACATCGTCAGGTGCGCCGCGCCGCCGCGGCGTTCGAGCCGCACCGCGTCCAGTTCCACGACACCGGTGGCGCGGAACGACGGCAGCAGCTCCAGCGCCTTCGGTGTTGCGCGGAGCATGCTGTCCACGAGGTGGGGGCCCGAGAGATCGGACCGCAGTACCTCGCGGAAGAAGACGCCTTGGTCGATCTCGAGCCCGTCCTTCTCCGCCTGGGCGAGCAGGCGTTCCCGCGCGAGCTCGTCCCGCGTCGGCATGAGGCCGGGAAACGCGTCCGCCGCGGCGTGCACCAGTTCGGGAAGGCGGAGGTGGGCCGTGCGGCCCTCGGTCAAACTGTCGTACACGTCTCCGACGTGCGCGCGCAGGAACCTGGTGCGCAGCAGCCGGGTTCGGGTCAACGCCTCACTGACCCGCCGCTGCTGCTCCGGTGAGCGTTCGAGCTTCGATGGCAGCGACGCCAGCAGGTCCGCGTCCGCAGCCGTGGCGTCCTTCAGTTCGGTCTGCACGATGCTCCTCAGCTCGTGGTGGCGTTCTCCTGGGACCGGCGCAGCGCCCGGTCGCACGCGGCCAGGTGGGTGCCGAGAGCTTCTTCGAAGCTGGTCGTCGGCGCGTCGAGCAGCAGCCTCCGGCGGATCGCGAACTCCGTGCCCGCGGAGTCGCCGAGCAGGCCTTGGGCGACCGTCAGGCCGTTCGCCACGTCGTCCACCACGTCGTCCACGAGGCTCAGCCGCACCGCGTCGGCCGCGGAGATCGCCGAACCGAACAACGCGAGGTGCCGCACGCCGGCCACACCCACCTGGTTCCCGAGGCGGTGCAACACCATTCCCGGCCACAGCTGGCCGCCCAGCGCGGGCAGACTCAACATCAGATCGGGGGTGGCGATGCGGTAGTCGGTGGACAGCAGCACCTCGGCCGCCGGTCCACCGCACTCGCCGGTGACGACGCCGACCGTCGCCACACCGACGCGTTCGAGCCTGCGCAGCGCGCGTTCCCACTTGTTGACCAGGTGGATGCCGACGTCACCCGGCCACATCCGGCCTGCGGAGCCGGTCGCCTTGATGACGGCGATCGCTCCGGCTCTCGCGTCCTCCGCCCGGTCGCTGAGCGCCTCGACCTCAGCGACCAGTTCCGGCGTCAACGGTCCTGTTCCCGTTATCTCGAGATACAGGTCACTGGAAGACAATATGCTTTCCGCCCCTCTTCCGGTTCGCGCCTTCACCAGCGGATCAACGCGGTTTCGATGGTCGACCCCGGCCCCATGGTCATCAGGACGCCGTAATCGCCCGGTTGGGTGACTCCTTCATCCACGAGTCGTTCGTAGGAGAAGAGGAAGGAGCCGCTGGAAAGATTTCCGTAGTCGCGCAGCACGCCCGTCGTGTGGCGGATGTCGTGTCGCGTCAGCCCCAGGTTGATCATCACTGAATCAATGACCTTCTTGCCGCCGGAATGCACGACCCAGTGTGCTATGTCACTGCGCCGCAGATCTGTTCCCGCGAGCAGTCGATCGAGGATGATCTCGGCGTGTGCGCCGACCACGTACGGCACGTCGCGGTCGAGGAAGAAACTGAACTTCCCGGCCTCGGAGTCCCAGTCGTAGCGCATCGCGTCCATCGCGCTGGGGATGATGCAGCTTGAGAACTTGAGGACCTGCGGGCCGCGGGGCTGGTCCACCCCGCCAGCCAGCAGCGCGACACCTGCGGCACCGTCGCCGAACAGGCTGTTCACTACCGACGTGCGCATCGTCCCGTCAAATACATAAGCCGCCGAGCAGGCCTCCACGCACACCATCACCGCGAGTTGGCCGGGGTGCGCTGATGCCCACCCGGTCACGGCGGTGAGCCCGTTCAGCCCGGCGTTGCAGCCCATGCCGACGACGTCGAGCCTGCTGCAGTGGTGACTGAGGCCCAGTTCGCGGATCAGCAGCGCGCTGAACCCAGGGGTCATGAAC
>JBDSAJ010000870.1:0-5159 GCA_039922235.1 Umezawaea sp. | reverse complement strand
GGCACCGTCACCGCCGTGGCCGCGAACAGGTGCCTGGACGT
This sequence comes from Umezawaea sp., assembly GCA_039922235.1. Taxonomy (GTDB): domain Bacteria; phylum Actinomycetota; class Actinomycetes; order Mycobacteriales; family Pseudonocardiaceae; genus Umezawaea. The sequence goes on along the minus strand of JBDSAJ010000870.1, from coordinate 5,118 downwards.
CACCGGGAGCGCCACGGCCAACGGCACCAGGGTGACCATCCGGGACTGCACCGGTGCCACCAACCAGAAGTGGACCCGCACCTGATGTCATGGCCCGACAAGCGATCAGCGCTCGGGCGGGCTCCGCCCGAGCAGAACAGGCTTCGCCGATCCCAACGAGATCGACCACGCCTGCTTCGTTCCCGCCTTTGAGGAACGCAGCACCAAGCAGACCACCTCTTCGCTGTACGTCATGTCCGGACCAATGGAGTGGCCCGGTCGGATTCCGCTGTTGGCGTGCACTGCCGGGCTCGCCATCTTGCCCATTCGTTCCCACATCGTCGTGAGGTCAAGGATGATCAAGAGAGTTCTTCGCGCGCTCGTCGCAGTGGTGGTGGTCGCCGCCGGTATGCTGGTTGCGGTCAACCCCGCGCAGGCGGCGACCGGCTTCTACGTCAGCAACGGACGGTTGTACGACGCCAACGGCTCGGACTTCGTCATGCGCGGCGCGAACCACCCGCACGCCTGGTACGCGAGCCGGACACCGGCGGCGCTGGCCGACATCAAGCGGCTAGGCGCGAACACGGTCCGCGTGGTGCTGGACTTCAGCCGCAGTGCCTCCGACATCGCCGGTGTCGTGTCGACGTGCAAGCAGAACAAGCTGATCTGCGTGCTGGAGTTCCACGACACCACCGGTTACGGCGACCAGGGGGCAGCGACCTTGTCCCAGGCGGCCGACCAGTGGATTCGCGTGCGCAGCGCGATCGTCGGCCAGGAGCGGTACGTCATCGTCAACATCGGCAACGAGCCGTACGGCAACAACAACGCCGCCGGCTGGACCAACGACACCATCGGCGCGATCCAGAAGCTGCGCAACAACGGCTTGACGCACACCCTCATGGTCGACGGACCGAACTGGGGCCAGGACTGGTCCGGCACCATGCGCACCAACGCGTCCAGGGTGTTCAACGCCGACTCGCTCCGCAACACCGTGTTCTCCATCCACATGTACGGCGTCTACGGCACCGCGAGCGCCATCACCAGCTACCTCGACGCCTTCGTCAACGCCCACCTGCCGATCGTCGTCGGCGAGTTCGGCCACAACCACTCCGACGGCAACGTCGACGAGGACACCATCCTGTCGGCCACGCAGTCCCGGCGGCTGGGCTACCTGGGTTGGTCCTGGAGCGGCAACGGCAGTCCCGTGCAGTACCTCGACATGACGAACGGGTTCAACGCCAACAGCCTGACCTCGTGGGGCCAGCGCATCTTCAACGGCGCCAACGGCATCAAGTCGACCTCCACCGAGGCCTCGGTCTACGGCGGCGGCGGCCCCGGCCCCGGTGGCACCACCATCGTCTCGACGCTTGCCAACCGGTGCGTGGACGTACCGGGCTCGTCGCAGGCCAACGGCACGCAGGTCGCGCTGCGGGACTGCGGCGGCGGCGCCAACCAGGCCTTCACGAGCACGTCGTCCGGTGAACTGCGGGTGTACGGCTCCAAGTGCCTGGAGACCTATAACAACGGCACCGCCGCCGGTACCCCCATCTCCATCTGGGACTGCAACGGCGCGGCCAACCAGCGGTGGACGGTCAACGGCAACAGCACGATCACCAACCAGGCCAGCGGTCTGTGCCTCGACGCCGAAGGTCGCGGCACGGCCAACGGCACGCGGGTGCTGCTGTGGACCTGCAACGGTGGCACGAACCAGCAGTGGGCCCGGCGCTGATCCGACCTGGCGCCACACCACGCTCGCCTGCTCGTCCGCGGACGAGCAGGCGAGCGCCATCAGGAACCTGGCGACTGGGGGACTCAAGGGATGACGACGCACTGGCTTACCTCGGGACTCGGTTTCGGCGGGGACTACAACCCCGAGCAGTGGTCGCCGGAGGTGTGGGACGAGGACGTGCGCCTCATGACCGAGGCGGGCGTGAACATCGTGACCCTCGGCGTGTTCAGCTGGGGCGCCCTCGAAGTGGCCGACGGCGCGTTCGAGTGGACGTGGTTGGACCGCGTCATGGACCTGTTGCACCGCAACGGGATCTCGGTCGACCTCGCCACCCCCACCGCCACGCCGCCATCGTGGCTGTACGCCGCCCACCCCGAGATCGTGCCGGTGAACGCCGACATGACGCGGCGCTGGCCGGGAGCACGGTTGGGCTGGTGCGCGAACTCGGCGACGTTCCGGCGCTACGCGCTGCGCATGACGGAGGCGCTCGCCGAGCGCTACGCCGCGCACCCGGCGGTGGTGCTGTGGCACGTCAGCAACGAACTCGGCGGCGGGAACGGGCGTTGCTACTGCGACGAGTCCCTCGACGCCTTCCGCGACTGGCTGCGCAAGCACTACGACTCGCTCGACAACCTCAACCGCGCCTGGGGCACGGCGTTCTGGGGGCTCTACCTCACCGACTGGGACCAGGTGCCCGCACCGCGCGGCGGTGAGACGCACAACCCGGCGCTGCTGCTGGACTACGACCGGTTCTGCTCGGACTCGCTGCTCGACCACTACCGAGCCGAACGCGACGTCATCCGCGAGTTCGCGCCCACCACGCCGATCACCACCAACTCCATGGTCGGCCCCCATCAGGACGTCGTCGACTACCCGCGCTGGGCCGAGCACGTGGACGTCGTCGCCAACGACCACTACACCATCCCGGCCGATCCGCTGTCGGCGCAGGACATCGCGTTCTGCGCGGACCGGATGCGCGGGATCACCCCCGGTCGCGGTCCGTGGCTGCTCATGGAGCACTCGGTCAGCGCTCACGCCTGGCACCGCGTCAACCGGTCCAAGGCGCCCCGTGAGCTGATCCGGGACAGCCTCGGACACATCGCGCGCGGCGCCGACGGCGCGCTGTTCTTCCAGTGGCGGGCCTCGTTGCGGGGAGAGCTTGGCCGTCCGCAAGAGGCGGGCGACGAAAGCCCGGATCGCCGCGTCGGCGGCACGGCTCGTCGGCCTGCGGGGCGTCGGCGGCACCACGGTGGACCAGATCGCGGCGGACGCCGACGTCGCGCGGGCGACGTTCTTCCGGTACTACGACACGAAGGAGAGCGCCGTCGCCGACGGCATCACCGGTCCCTGGCTCAACCTGGTCACCGAGGCGATCGCCCGCCAGCCCGACCGGTTGCCCGCGAAGGACGCGGTGCTGGCCGCCTTCGGCGAACTCGCGGGGCAGTTCCCCGCCCACCAGGAGGAGATCCGGGAACTCGCCCGGCTCACCCGCTCCTCACCGACCCTCAACGCCTGGACCGCGCAGGCCTACCAGCGCTACGAGCACGCCATCGCCGACCTGCTCGCCCCGCGCTTCCCCGCTCTCGCCGACCCCGATCCACGGCCACGTCTGCTGGCCGCACTCGTGATGGCGTCGGTCCGCATCTCCCTCGACGACTGGATCCACCACGGGGGCGCACTGCCCGACCTCATCCGCCGCGCCCTCGGCTCGATCTCCGTCGAACCGAAGTAGTCGCGACGCGGGAAAGATCGGTTGCCGTGATTGGAAGTACTCCGGTCTGCCCTGACAGCAGGGCAGTTCGCCTAACGTCTGCGGTCGTGGACTGGCAGACGGCGGTGGCCGCGGCGTTCGGGCTCGGTGACGTCCTCGGGCCGGCGACACCGGTGGCGGGCGCGCGATCGCACCTGATGTGGCGCCTGCGCACGTCGCGCGGCACGTGGGCGGTCAAGCGGCTGAACCGGTCGCGCGAGGACTGGTGGTTGCGCGAGTACGTGGTGTCCGCCCGGATCCAGCTGGACGCGCACGCCCGCGGCTTCCCCATGCCCCGCCCGGTGCACCCGCTCGAACCGGCCGCGCCGCTGCTGGCGGATGTCCGAGTCGGTGGCGAGATCGCCAGTTACCTGGTGCACGAGTGGCACGAGGGCGGCCCGTCGACCACGGACGTCCCGGTGTGGGTCGGCGTCACCCTGGCGGCGCTGCACACCCTTCCCGCCGTCGGGGCGCCCGACTGGGAGCCGCACCCGGTCGAGGAGTGGCGGGAGTGGCTGGACGAGGCGCCGAACGACTTCACCCACGCCGTGCGGGCCTACCTGCCGGAGATCGCCGAGGCCAGGGCGATGGCCGCCGACACGGGTGGGCTGACGCCGGTGGGCACGCACCGCGACGTGAAGCCGGACAACGTCCTGGGGACGTCGGCCGGTCCGCTGCTGGTGGACTGGGACGGCGCGGGGCCCGACTACGCGGAGTGGGAGCTGACCCGCGCGGCGCTGCACTTCAGCGGCCTGGGGGAGGACCGGACCGCGTTCGACACCGTGATCAGGTCTTACGAGGTGGCGGGCGGCCGTCGTCCGCAGGCGTCCCCGGCCGCGTTCGCGGGCCTGCTGCGCACCTACCTCGGCGGCGCCGCGTGGATGGTGTGGCGCGCCCTCGGCCACCGTCCGGTGACGGACCCCGAACGCGCCGCCGCGCACACCCACGCGCTGGAACTGCTGGCCGACCTGCGCACGTCCCTGCGCCGCCTGGACGACTGGGCCGCCCGCCTGCGCTGACCGCACGGCGAACAGTTCGAGAGTGGCGTCACAGGTGGAGCAGGAAGCACGCCGCTTGTACTAATGTTAACATTGCTACAAGCTCGCTCGAGGTGCTTCGAGACGAAGGGAAATGCGTTGGAGATGTCGGTGTTCAACTCGCCCATCCCGCGGTTCCACCTGGCCATGCCGGTCGACGACCTGGCTGCCGCCCGCCACTTCTACGGCGAGGTGCTCGGCCTCGAACAGGGCCGCAGTGCCGAGACGTGGATCGACTGGAACCTGCGCGGCCACCAGTTCGTCACGCACCTGGCGCCGAGCCGCGCGCAGCGGATCCACAACCCCGTCGACGGTCACGACGTCCCGGTCCCGCACTTCGGCCTGATCCTCACGGTCCCGGCGTTCCAGGAACTGGCCGACAGGCTGCGTGTCGCGGAGACGGAGTTCGTGATCGAGCCGTACGTCCGCTTCGAGGGGCAGCCCGGTGAGCAGTGGACGATGTTCCTGCTCGACCCGGCCGGGAACGCATTGGAGTTCAAGGCTTTCGCCGACGACTCCCAGGTCTTCGCGACCTGACGGCAGCCGGTTGACTTGCCCGAACTTCCAAGGGAAAGGACGACGATCATGAAGGTATTCCTCATCGGCGCGGCCGGAGGCGTCGG
>JBDSAJ010000869.1:0-43277 GCA_039922235.1 Umezawaea sp. | reverse complement strand
CGGCCCGGCTGGTGCTGGACGACGTGGGGCGGCTGCTCAGCTCGGCGCGCGAGCGGATTCGGGACCAACGGCAGCCGGACGGGGACCGGAGGTGAGGGAACACCGTCCGCACGCGAAGAACGTGCGTCGCCTCACTACCAGACCTCCTACGTCGAATCGATCAAGTGCCAGTTCTGGTCACGGCCGTACCCGTTGAACCTCGCCAGAGATCCGATGACCAGCGCCGGCGAAAACCCAACATCACGTGAATTCCAGGTGAGGTTTGTCAGAATGGGGTCATGACGCAGCCATTCACGGACGACCTGCATCCGGCGTTGCCGTATCCGGGCACCCGGCCGGATGCCTGCTTCGTGCACCTCGACGGCGAGGGGTGGCCGGTGACCCCGGACCCCGCGACCGACTCCGGGTGGCGGGTCGCACCGGATGGGCGGGACCTCGACGACTGGCTCGCGGACCACGGCGAACCGCCGCTGGCGGCCCGGATGCCGGTGCTGGCGTACGGCTCGAACGCCAACCCGGCGAAGGTGACCTGGCTGCGCGACGAGATGGGCCTGACCGGCCCGGCGGTGGTGCTGCGGGCGCGCTGCGAGGGTTTCGCGGCGGTGTGGGCGGCGGGTCTGCGCGCCCGTGACGGCGAACGGCCCGCGACGCTGGCCGCCGCGCCCGGCGTCGTGGAGGAGCACGCGGTGTGGATGGCCACGGCCGACCAGTTGCGCGTGCTGGACCGGTGCGAGGGGCGCGGGCTGCGCTACCGGCTCGTGCGGCTGCACACCGGGAAGGTCACCCTGTTCGACGGCGGCCGGGTCGACTCCGTGCTGGCCTACACCGGCGCCGGGATGCGCCGGATGCCGCTGCTCGTGCACGGCGTGCACGTCCGGTGCTCCGAGGTCGACCAGCGCCGGGCCCGCGGCCTAGGCGGCAGGCCCGCCGACACCGACGGGCTCGACGTCACGCCCGTGCTGGGCGACCCGTCACCGGACGACTGGCCGGACCGGCTGTTCGTCTACGGGACCCTCCAGCCCGGTGGCTCGCACTGGCACCTGCTGGACGAGCACGTGGAGGAGCGGGCGGTCCCCGTGACGATGCCCGGCACCCTGCACGACACCGGCCACGGCTACCCGGCGCTGCGGCCGGGCGACGGCCCCGGCGTGCCCGGCCACCTCGTGCGGCTGGCGGCACCCGAGGCCGCGTTCCCGGTGCTCGACCAGTACGAGGGCGACGAGTACCGCCGCGGCCGGGTCGTGCTGCCCGACGGAACCGTGAGCTGGACCTACCTGTGGGGCGACGACGTGGACGGGATGCCGGTCCTGTCCGGCGGGTGGGCGGTCTAGCGTGGAATGGCACCCGAATCGGTGAATTTCCGACGATCTGAGCCAACCGATGGGCAGTCGTTCACGTCTTCCTGGTAGGACCACGACCGAACCGTCCTCGCGGACGGCGGATCAGGGAGGCTGGGATGGATCGACGACTGATCGCCTGCGGGTTCCTCGGACTGGCGCTGGTGGTGTCCGCGTGCGGTGCGAAGCAGGCCGCCACCGGCACCGCGTCCTCGACCGCCGAGCAGCCCTCGACGACCGCGGCGGCCTCCGCGCCCGCGGTGACGCCGCCCTCCACCTCCTCGGCCGCCACACCGCCGCCGCAGTCCACGAAGTGCGTCGCCGACTCGTTGTCCGCGAAGGTCGAGATGTCGGACGCGGCCGCGGGCAGCCGGTACGCCAAGCTGGTCTTCACCAACATCGGCACGACCCCGTGCACGCTGACCGGGTACAGCGGGTTCCAACTGCGCGCCAACGGTGCGGACGTCGCCACGTCGACCAAGCGCGTGCTCGACCCCGGTCCCAGCACGGTGGCACTGGAGCCGAAGGCGTCCGCCGCCGCCAACCTGCGCTGGACCGTCGTCCCCACCGGGGCCGAGAGCGTGGAAGGGCCGTGCGAGCCCGAGGCGAACGCCGCGGCGGCCATCGCGCCCGACGACACGAAGCAGGTCGAACTCCCCTGGACCTTCGGTCCGGTGTGCGGTGCCGGAGAGATCCAGATGAGCGCGTTCTACGCTGCCTAGGTGATCGAATCCAACGTCACCGGCCACGCGGGCGAACTCGCGGTCCACACCTGGCCGAACCTGGAGGCCCGATGGCTAGCCGTGCTCGTGCACGGCTACGGCGAGCACCTCGGCCGCTACGAGCACGTGGCAGCCGCCCTGCTTGAGGCGGGCGCGCTGGTCGTGGGCGGCGACCTGGTCGGGCACGGGGGTTCGGAGGGCGAACGGGCGCTCATCACCGACGTCGACGCGCTGGTCGCCGACGTGCACGCGGTGACGCGCTCCATCGCCACGACGCTGCCGACCGTCCTGATCGGGCACTCCGTGGGCGGTCTGATCGCCGCGCGCTACGCCCAGGTCCACGGCCACGAACTGTCGGCGCTGGTGCTGTCCGCTCCCGTGCTCGGCTCGTGGCCGGGCCTGGACCTGCTGTCCGCCGACGAGATCCCGGACACGCCCATCGACCCGTCGGTGCTCTCGCGCGACCCGGACGTCGGCACCGCCTACGCCGGCGACCCGCTGGTGTGGCACGGCGGGCTCAAGCGCCGCACGCTGGAGTCGCTGGAGCGGGCGCTGGACGCGGTGGGCTCAGGCGAGCCGCTGGGCGACCTGCCGACGCTGTGGCTGCACGGCGACGACGACCGGCTCGTGCCCATCGCCGACACCAGGGCCGGCACGGACCGGCTCCGCGGCTCCGAGTTCACCGAGCGCGTCTACCCCGGAGCGCGGCACGAGGTGTTCAACGAGACCAACCGCGACGAGGTGCTGGCCGACGTGGTCGACTTCGTGCACCGGTCGCTCAAGCTCTGAGCGGGGACCGGGGCTCCCCGGTCCCCGCCACCTGATCAGCTCGACGGGGTGAAGTGGCCTGCCTTGAGGCTCGTCACGAAGGTGCCGACGTCGGCGTTCCAGCAGATCACCGGGCCCGCGGGGTTCTTGCTGTCCCGGATCGCGAACCTGCCGTCGTGCTGCGCTACTTCGACGCATTGGTTGTTGGGGCCGCTCGCGGCCGCTTTCCTCCAGCGGGTGAATTGGGTCATTTTCCCTCTAGTTTCTCCAACTGCCGCCGGATCAGCGCCACCGATTCCTGAGTCGACAACGCCTGGGCTTCAGCCAGCTCGAATGCCTTGGCGAACTGGGTGACCTCGTCCGCCTTGTCGATCCACTGACCGCCCACCTGGTGCTCCAGGTAGACCGTGTCAGGGGACTCGGGATCGTCGAATCCCAAGATTGTCACCGGACTCATCATGGTGGGGTACGCGCCCACGTCGTGCGGAAGCACCCGGATGGCCACGTTCGGCAGGTCCGCGACCTCCAGCAGGTGGCGCAGCTGCTCGACCATCACGTCGTCACCGCCCACGCGGCGGCTGATCACGGCTTCGTCGATCACGGCGCTGAACTGGAGCGGCGCGGTCGGGTCGCTCAGCCGGGCTTGGCGGGCGAGGCGCGACGACACCGACCGCTGGGCGGATCCCTTGACCTCGTCGAACGCCGCCTCGGCCGCGTCGTGGATGGCCTTCGCGTAGCGAGCCGTTTGCAGCAGTCCGGGAATCACGGTCTGCTCGAGGTTCTTCAGGGATTCGGCTTCGGCCTCGGACCGCAGGAACGCCCGGTACTTCGGCCCCATCGCCGCCGAGTGCTCGATCTTCGACCTGCTCTCGGCGGCATCGTGCCACAGGGTCTCGATCTTCTCCCGCTGCTCGGGGCCGGGCTGGTAGAGCGCGAGCAGGACCGTCAGCGTGGGCCAGTCCGGCCTGACGTGGCCGTTCTCGATCTTGGACAGGGTGCCCGGCGACTTCCGCAGCGCGACCGCGGCATCGGTCGTCTCGATCCTCGCGGCCGTCCGCAACTCGGCGAGCGCGGCGCCCAGCTTCCGCTTGCGACTGGTCTGCGTGCTCGGCATGAGCAGGCCCCTTCCTCGGTGGCGTTCCCGCAGAGGGTATCGCGCAGAGTGACAATCGACGTTCACCTTATCGGTTCCTGGAGATAGGGAAATGAACCCGGTAACGTCTCCGGAGCTGGCGGGGCCGTGGTGCTTCTCGATCGCACTCTCCCTCTTCGTGGTCGGGCAGCTTCCTGAGCTGCGGTCCCGTCGGCCCTCGGAGGCAGTAGGGAGTTCTCATGGCGACGGCCCGGTTCAGGTGGTTCCCCCACGGAGGGCACCGCCACGCGGTGCCGAACGCCCTGGTGCCGAACACCGCGGGCGAGACCTTGTGCGGCCTGGAGGTCCTGGCGCCGGCCGTCCCGCCTCCGCCTTTCCCCGACTGGTGCTGGCCCGAGTGCGCGCGGTGTGACACCGCCTGGCGCAGCGCCGAGGGCACGCCACCGCGGCCCCGCTCGAACGACCGGCCCGAGCGTCCGCGGACCACGGCCAAGACGGGAGACACCCCATGACAGCGACTCACAGCGGCAACAGCCCAGCCCTCTGGGCGAACCTGCGCGACGGCATCGTCAGCGAGGTCGAGACCGCGCGAACCGTTCTCGCCCAAGGTGACGACCGGTCGATCGTCTCGGTCGCCCGCACGCACCTCGCGCGCTACGGGGCCGTGGTCATCGCGCTCATGGACGAGCACGCGCCGGATGCCGAGGGCAACTGCTCCAGCTGTCGGGGCGGCCTGCTCGGGCGGAAGCGGGTGCACGCGCCGTGCAAGCCCCTCCTGCACTACCAGTTGGCGCTGACCAGTGCCCTGGCCGTGTGGAGGTAGGAACGACCTCGTGCCGGCTTGGTGGAACTCAAGCTCTAAGGTCCCGCCCATGGCGGACTTCGACCTCCCGAGCGCACTGGGCCTGCCGGCCACCCTCCCGCCGCTGCGGATGCCCGCGATCCCCGACCTCGCGGCGTCCGCGCGGGCGAGTGAACTCCTGGGGCAGGCGCTCGCGCTGTCCGAGTGGGCGGCTGGCCGCGCGGTGTACGAGGACACGGACTTCGACGAGTTCGACGGCGACCTGACCGACACGCTGGAGCAGGTCTGGTACCTCGCGCACGCGGTCGGGTTCGTCGAGGTGGACGAGGACTCGAACCTCGCGTCGCTCGGTCCCAGCGCCGAGCCGTGGCGCACGGGTGCCGACGAGGCCGTGCTGGAACTGTGGGACGAGGCCTACACGCACCTGGTCATCGAGTCGATGACGATCGACTCCGGTGAGGACCTCGACCTCGAAGGTGTCGGCGGAGCGACCATGACCGCGCTGTTCATGGCGCGCGGGGCCGGGCTCGTGCTCGCCGAGTTCAGCGGCATGGCCCGTGCGGCGGCGCTGGAGCAGAACATGCCGGAGCGGTGGGACGCCTACACCGCGGCCAACGGTGACCCGGCCCTCGTGCTGCTGGAACGCCTGAAAGCGCTGGGAGCCGTCGAGTTCGACGGGGAGAGCGCCCGGATGACCGGCCTCGGTGCCACGATCATGCGCGACCAGATGTGCGACGGCGGCTTCACCATCCCGCCGCTGCCCGCCGTCCCCGACATGACCGCCGCCGACCTGGTCGCCGCCACCAGCGCGCTGACGGCCGAGGAGCTGCGCGCCGACACCGCTGCCTGGCTCGCCCTCCGCAGCCCCGCCGACGCCGCTAGGGAACTGCTGACGGCCGCGACGGACGCCACCGGCCGGGTCTTCGCCGCGACCACGATCGCGGACATCGACGTGGACGCCGCGGGCACGTGGCAGGCCGCGCTGGACACCCCCGCGCTGCGCCCGTACGCCCAGCAGGCGCTCGACCGGCCCCAGGAGCCGACCGACCGCGCCTGGCTGCTGGTCGACACCCTGGCCGTCACGACCGACCCGGACGACCCGTCCGCCATCGCCGAGGAACTCGCGAAGGCGGCCGACGGCGACGCGGCGGCTCTGTTCGAGCAGGTCTGGCGCCTCCCCCACCCCGACGCGGCCGACGTGCTCGCGCTGATCGGCGACCGGCACCCGGAGAAGAAGACCGCCAAGGCCGCGCGGAAGGCCGCGTTCAAGGCTGCGTCGCGGCATTAGCGATCGAGGGGTCCTCTGGTCGGCTTCCACACCACTTCGTGGAGAATTCACTCTAATGGCTGACGAAGACCTGGAGCTGCTGATCACCGTGGTGGTCGGCGCCGACGACGAGCAGCAGGCGCGCGCCGCCTGCGCGGGCCTGATCCGGCAGGTCGGCGGGCAGGTCGTGGAGGCGGGCGACTGCTCGGACGAGGAGCCGGGGTGCTGGTCGGTGACGATCAGCGCGCCGAGCGGCGAGCGGGTGTCGGAGAACGTGGCGGGCGCGCTGGCGCGGTCGGTGCGGGCGTTCGTGCGGCTGCTGGGCGACGACGTGCCGATGCCGAGGGTGGCGTGCGAGCCGCCGACGGCGTGGGCGGTGCTGGACGACCCGGACACCCTCGAAGTGCTGGTTCGGGGAGCCGAACGGATGCTGGTGGAGTCGTGGGTGGGCGGCGATCCGGACCGGCGTCCGTCCGAAGAGGTCGCGGTCGAGTCGTCCGAGGTGGAAAGTCCCAGCCAGACGTGGGTGCGGTTGCGGTTGCGCGTGGACGTGGCGGCCGAGCGGCGGGCTGGGGCGGAATGGCAGGCGCGGGCGGTAGCCAGTCGTGTCTCCAGTGGGGGCAGCATCACCCGTGTGGTGGAACACGACCATCTACTCAGCGTGCATCTGGACCTCGGGTCGAGTGTCAATTCGCCCACTACCGCGCTACACACGGCCGTGGCGCAACTAGGCCAATCGGACTGGTCCGAGATGGCGGATGACGGTGACTCGGCGACTATCCGCTGGTCAGCGAGCCCGAAGCCGGAATTCGGGATCGTCGCGCTGGAAATGACGGCGTCGATCGCTTCGAATGTCATCTGGACAGAGCCTGAGTAAGATCAACAGCAAGGTGCGGGCGGGTGAACCGGAAGATCCACCCACCCGGCCCATCTTGGTTGTGAAGCATCAAACTTTCGGTACTAATAGGGTGGTCGGTCTACGGCCACCCGCGCGTTCTGGAGAGGGTCGGAGCCGACATGGCCAGCATCGAAGAGGTCCGTGCCGCGATTGCCCAGGCGATCGAGAAGGCGGGCCAGAGCGCCGCCGCTCTGCAACAGGCAGCCGACCTGGCCGAAGACGCGCAAGCCCTGCTGAGCACAGCCGTGCAGGGCAGCGCGCAGTCCGACGCCGAGCAGGCCAACGCCCAGTTCGCCGAAGTGATCTCCGGCGTGAGCGACCTGCAGAAGCACCTGGGTGCTGGGATCTCCCAGGCCGAGGGCATCAACTCCAGGTTGTGAGATGACGTCGGTAGCCGAGGTCAAGATCGCGCTCGAACTGAGCTGCGACCACCTGAGGGATGCCTACCGGAGCGTCCACGAGGCCCAGAAGGCCTTGGACGCCGCCGTCGAACTGCTGCTCGAAGCGGGTGCGAACCACCCGGAGTCCTTGCTGCCCGCGGGTTTCGCGGCGGCGAAGGACGGGTTCCCCGACCAGTTGGCACTGATGGTGAACAGCCTCGAACTGGTGCAGCGCTTAGCGGTGGAGCTGTGACGTGAGCAGGCGCGACGAGCGCCGCGGGAAGATACAGGACTCCTTCGAGGAGTTCCGGCTCTCCGTGGCCGCCGCTCTGGGCAACGCCTCGCGCGAGCAGCGCGAACTGGCCTACGAGCGCGCTCGCGACATGTTCGAGGTCGTGCTGCGCAGCGAGGGCGTCGACAGCGCGCTGGCCGCCACCGAACCGGTGCTCAAGCGGGCGCTCGGCCGGGACGAGTTCTCCAGCACGGTGGCACGGGCGCTGCTGGACCGCGTGAACGCCTTCCGCGCGTGGTCCGAACGCGGCCCCGACCAGCTGTCCGCGCTGGTGCAGAGCGTCTCCCCCGGCCCGGCGTCACGGCCGCACGAGTCGTGGCTCGGTCACGCGGGCACCGCCGACGGCGCGGTCGTGCCGGAGCTGTGGCGCATCGGCACGGGGGTCGTGCGCAGCGCGCCGGAGCAGCGGCCGTTCCCCGTCGCGGTTCCCCTGCTCGACCACGCGCACCTGCACATCGCGTCCACCCCGGACAGCAGGCACCAGGCCGACGGGCTCGTGGAGAACCTGCTGCTGCGGGTGCTCAGCTACTTCCAGCCCGGTCTCGTCCACGTGCACGTGTGGGACGTCAACCAGCTGACCGGCTCACTGCCGGGGCTGTACCCGTTGACCCGCGCGGGCCTGCTCACCGTGCACGACCCCTCGCGGCTGCACGAGCTGCTGGACGAGCTGTCCGACCACATCCGCCGCGTGCACACCAGCGTGCTGGTCGACGGGCACCTGTCGGTGCGGGCGGTCAGCGGGGCGGGGCGGCGCACGGAGCCGTGGCGGATCGCGGTGCTGTTCGGCAACCGGCAGGCGTTGAAGGAGGAGCAGCAGCAACAGCTGCAACGCGTGGCGCGCAACGGTTTGGCCTGCGGCATCGTGCTGGTGATCGTGGACATCCCGGTGACGGTGAACTCGCCGATCGAGACCGTGACGCTGGCCGCCGACCAGACCGCGTCCTGCACGATGACCGGCAAGCACGTGACCGTGGAGCTCGACCCGCCGTTCCCGCGCACGCAGGTGCCGAGGGCGTGCGCGACCATCGCGGACAAGCGCGAGGAGCGCCGGTCGCGCTTCGGCACGTTCAAGGACCTGCTGCCCGAGCACTACTGGCTGGAGAGCTCCTCCGCGGGCGTCGTCGCCCCCGTCGGCTACCAGGACGGCGAACCGGTGGCGCTCGGCCTCGGCGACACCTCCCCGCACGCGCTCATCGGCGGGCCGAGCGGTTCCGGCAAGACGAACTTCCTCTACGCCATGCTCGGCAGCCTCGCCGCCCGGTACTCGCCGGACGAGCTGGAGCTGTACGTGCTGGACTTCAAGGAGGGCGTGTCGTTCGCGCAGTTCGCGCCGGGCCGCAAGGACCCGAGCTGGCTGCCGCACGCGCGCCTGGTCGGGGTGAACGTCAACACCGACCGCGAGTTCGGCGTGGCACTGCTGAGGTTCCTGTCCGACGAGATGCGCAGGCGCGCGGACGCGGCGAAGCAGCACGAGGTCACCAAGCTGGAGCAGTTGCGCGCCGAGGACCCGCACGGCCGGTGGCCGCGGATCGTCGCGGTGATCGACGAGTTCCAGTACCTGTTCGGCGAGCGCGACCACGTGACGCAGCAGGCGACCCAGCTGCTGGAGGACGTGGCGCGGCGCGGCCGGTCGCAGGGCATCCACCTGGTGCTGTGCAGCCAGGACGTGGCGGGCATCGAGGGTTTCTGGGGCAAGTCGGCCATCTTCGAGCAGTTCACCGTCCGGATCGCGCTGCCCAAGGCGCGCCGGGTGCTGGCCGAGCCCACCAACGACGCGGCCATCGAACTGCCGCGCTGGCACGCCGTCGTGAACCACGAGTCCGGTGTGCGGCACGGCAACCAGGTCGCACGCATCCCGGACTCGACGAGCAAGCACACGTTCGACGACCTCCAGCGGGAGCTGTTCCGCATCCGGAACCCCGAGCTGACCGAGCCGATCCTGTTCGACGGCAGCAAGGTGCCCGCGCTGCACGCCGTGCACGACTTCCGGATGCTGCACCCCGGCGACGCCACGCCGACCGTGCTGCTGGGCCAGGTCATCGACGTGGCGGGCAGCGCGGCCAAGGTGCGGCTGGCCCGCACGCCGGGCCGCAACATCGCCGTCGTCGGCTCGCTGTACCAGGACGCGGCGGCCGTGCTCGGCGCGGCGGCGATCTCGCTCGGCAGGCAGCACCTGCCGCACGAGGCGACGTTCACCCTCGCCTGCCTCGTGGACGAGGCGCTGCCCGCCGCGCAGAAGCTCGCCAAGCAGCTGTCCACCGAGGGGCACGTGGTGGACGTGGTGCGCATGGACGGGATCCGGGAACTGCTGGACCGCACGGCGAAGCGGCTCACCGACACCATCACCGGCGACGCGGTCACGGCGCCGGAACCGCACTACCTCGTGCTCTACGCCGTCGACGCGGCGCACAGCAGGCTGGAGCAGAAGGACCCGGCGACGCGGGCGTCCGGGCTGGACAGCCTGCGCACGGTCCTGAAGCACGGCCCGGAGAACCGCACCCACGTGCTCGGCTGGTGGCGTGGCGTGCAACGGCTCAAGAGCAGCCTTCCCCCAGGCGTGTACGACGACATCGGCGCCTGGGTCGCCTTCGACGTACAGGGCAAGGAACTGATCTCGTTCGGCCCGGAGCAGGTCATGGCGTGGTCCCCGCGACCGCGGCGCGGACTGTACTTCGACCGGTTCGAGCACTCACGTCCGCAGGTGGTCATTCCGTTCGACACTGGGGAGGACATCTCGTGAACACTCAGTCCGACGAAACGTGCGACTTCTCCTTTCCCCAGCAGCGCACCGGCGACGTGCACCAGCCGGTGCCGGAGCCGGACCACCGCTCGGCCGTCGAGCGGTACAAGGAGATCATCGGCGGCGCGGCCGAGGCGGTCGCCGCGATGCGCGCGCGGGACGAGGCGCGCGTCGCGGAGCTGGTCGCCAGGCTGGCCGAGTCGCAGGAGCGGATGGCGCGGGCCGTCGAACACGCGAAGGTCGTCCGGCTCGGCGCGGCCCTGCACTGGGAGTCCGCCGTCGAGGCCCTGTGGGACGAGCGCTGGATGTCCATGAGCCCGATGCCGAAGCCGGACGAACGGGTCCCGCCGCGCGACCAGCGCGAGTACAACACCGCCATGGACTTCGCGTACCAGGCGCTGGAGGAGTCGCTGCAGAAGCGGACCCTCTTGCGCCGCAAGGCGAAGGAGTGAGCACGAGGGCGGTTCATTCGTCCGAGTAGGACAGTGCCGTCACCCTGCGCAGCACCGGTCCGCAGGCCGCCGCGGCCACCAGCGCCACGACCAGCCCGAGTGCGATCGGGGCCGCTAGCCACGGCGTGAACTCGGCGCCGTCGCCCGTGACGACCGCCGTCAGCCCCGCTCCGACGGCGGCGCCCGCGATCCCGGCCCCGGCGGTGGCCAGCAGCACGGGCAGCACGACTTCGGCACGCAGGGCACTGGTGAGCACGCGGACGGGGGTGCCCGCGGCGACGAGGGCGGCGAAGGTGCGGCCGCGGTCGATCACCGAGCCCGCCGTGGCGACGGCGGCGCTGACCGCGCCGAGCGCCGTGGCGATGGCCAGCCCGATGACCGTGGCGCGCAGCAGGTCCTCGCTCAGCACCGTGCTCTCCAGGTCCACCTTGCGGTTGCTCACGACCGCCGCGCCGGGGAACGAGCGGAGCAGCGCGTTCTGCACGGTGGCCCGGTCGGCGGCGGTGGTCACGACGGCGACGCTGGTCGGCGCGGCGGTGAGGCCGGGGATCAGCGCCGGGTCGACGAAGAAGTAGGAGCGGCCGGAGTAGGGCAGGTACGCGCGCACGGGCAGGTTCGGCGGCAGGGCAGGCGGCTCGGCGGCGTCGCGGGTGTCGAGGGTGATCTTGGCGCCGCCCTTGAGGTGGTCGACCTGCCCCTCCGGCGCGTAGATCATCGGGGCCGCCTCGCAGATGCCGTCGGGCAGCGCGGCGAGGACCTTCGAGGCTTCCCGGCAGGGGGCGATCAGCACTTGGGCGCTGTTCCCCCGCGGGTAGTCGGTCAGGGTGGTGTGGCCGGTGACCACCGGGACCACGGCGCCGGTGACGCCGCGCCGGTCCAGTTCCGCGCGCAGGGCGGCGATCTGCGCGGTGTCGCCGCCGACCGACTCGGCGATCAGCACGTCGTCGCGCCAGGTGCCGTCGCTGTAGGGGATCTGCCCGTCCAGCGCGGGGAACAGGACGAGCGCGATCGACGCGGTGAACACGGCCAGCACGACCCCGGCGGCGGCGCGGAACGCGCCTTTCGGGTCGTCGCTGAGCCGTCGGCCCGCCAGCAGGGTGGACGGCTTGCGCCACGACCTGGTGAAGAACCTGCCCACGAGGGCGGTCACCAGTGGGCCCGTGAGGACGAGTGCGACGGCGACGGCCGCGAGTCCGATGAGGACGGTCGTCGTACCGCCCCGTCGCGCCACCACGACCCCGAGGAAGAACACGGCTCCGGCGCCGACGAGGAGACCGAGCCGGGCCGGGCTGGGACCGCGGGCGCGGTGCCGCTGGGCCGCGCCGAGCGGGCTGGTCACGACCCGGCGGACGCCGAGGACGGCCGCCGCGACCACGAGGACCGGGGCGAGTACGGCGACCAGCGCCACGACGGCGGGACTCGCGGTGAAGTCGTCTGGCAGCCAGGTTCCGCCGTCCCACGGGATGCGCGCGGTCAGGTGGCGAAGCGGCATTGAGGCCAGCACGCCGAGCGCGCTGCCGACGACCGCGGCGACAGCGGTCTCGGTGGCGGTCATGGCGATGACCTGGCCCGGTGTCGCGCCCGCGAGCCGCAGCGCGGCGAACCTGCGCTCGCGCCGGGCGGCGGTGAGGCGGGCGGCGGACGCGACGAGCACCAGGCACGGCACCACGAGCACGACCAGTCCGATCCTGGTGAGCAGGGCGAGCGTCCCGTCGTCCCGGTCGACCACGCCGGGCCCGACCAGGTCCGGCCGGTAGAACCCGTACAGGGAGCCGGGTTCGTGGCCGATCACCGCGACCAGCTCGTCGGGGTGCTTGAGCGCCTCGACGCCGAGGCCGCCGACCACCTTGCCGGAGAACCGGTCCCCGGTGTCGAGCCGCGTCAGCGCGGGTGACAGCAGCACCTCGCCGGGGCCCGGCAGGAACGGGATCCCGGCCGCCACCGGGACTCCCGGCTTCAGCGCCGCCACGTCGAAGCGCTCCACCAGCGCACCGCCGAGGTCGTCGCGGTTGTGCGCGACCACCACGGCCGCGCTGGGATCGGTCGAGCCGACCGCGTCCACGTTGCCGCGCCAGCTCTCCCGCTCGGCCCGGCTGTGCAGGGCGTTCGGCGCGGCGAGCAGCCACAGCACCAGCACGACGCCGAGCGCGACCCCGATGGCGACGAGCACGGCGGACACCCGGCTGCGGGAGTCGGCCCGCAGCACCGTGAACGCGAGGCGGACCGGGTTCACGCCGCCACCGCCGGGCTGACGCGGCCGTCGCGCATCTCCACGACCCGCTGCGCGCGGTCCGCCACGGTTTGGTCGTGCGTCACCACGACCAGCGCGGCTCCCGTCTGCCGCACCGCCTCCAGCAGCGAGGTCACCATCTCCTGGCCGGTGGTGGTGTCGAGCGCCCCGGTCGGCTCGTCGGCGAACACCACCCGCGGCCGGTGGACGAGCGCGCGGGCGATGGCGACCCGCTGGGCCTGACCGCCGGACAGCTCGCCGGGCCGTCGCCGTTCCAGCCCGTCGAGGCCGAGCCGCGCGAGCCAGTCGCGGGCCGCCCCCATCGCGTCGGCGCGCGCCACCCCGGACAGCAGCAACGGGAGCGCGGCGTTCTCCTCGGCGGTCAGCTCGGCGACCAGCAGGCCGGACTGGAACACGAACCCGAACGCGCTGCGGCGCAGCACGCTCCGCTGGGTCTCCCCCAGCGTCGTGATCGGCCTGCCGCTCAGGAACACCTCGCCCGCGTCGGCGGGCAGCACTCCGGACAGCACGTGCAGCAGGCTGGACTTGCCCGACCCGGACGGTCCCACGATCGCCACCACGTCCCCGGCCCGCACGGTGATGTCGACGCCGTCGAGGGCGCGCACCTCCCCGTACCGCTTGACCAGGCCTCGGCCTGCCAGGACCGGGTGCTGGGCCTCCTGGCCGTCGAACTGGGTCACCGTCTGCCTCCTGCTCGTCGTCACTGCCCGACCAGGGTGGCGGCACGGCCGCGTCGGGCACCTCGGCCGAGAGGGTCGGCGGTATCGGCCGGATGACCGAGACGGGTGATGGCCGTTCGGCCGACGGATTTCCCGGCGCGCGGGTCGTAGCGTGTCCGGGGTGGACGGACTTCTGACTCGCGCACGGACGTTGATGCTCGGCCTGTGGCCCGCCGCCTGCCTGTTCGCGGTGGTGCTGGCGTTCGAATCGACGATGTTCCGCTACCAGGGGTCCCGCGCGCTGGCAGGCTGGATGTCGACCGTGCTGACCTGCCTGTTCGCCGTGCTGGCCGTGCGCAAGCCGGTCGCAGCCGCGGTGGCGGCCGCCGGGTCCGTGCTGCTCACCACTTGGTGGACGGGCCTGCTCAGCGTGGAGATGCCTGCCTACTTCAGCCCGCTGTCACCAGCCGAGACGCTCGCGTGCCTGGTGATCACCGCGCTGGTCGTCCGGCAGGCCCCCGGCGAGCAGTCCGCGGTGGCGGTGGCGCTGATGGTCGCCTCGGCGATCTACGCGGCGGTCGCCCGCAACATGGTCCCGTACTACAGCTTGAGCACGCTGGCGGACCTGTTCCCCAGCGCGATGCTGCTGGTGCTCGCGGTCGGCGCCGGCCTGTTCTTCCGCGCGCGCGACAGCGATCGCGAGCGGTCGATCATCGTCGCCGTGTCGTCGGCGCAGCAGGACGAGCGCATCGCGCTGGCCCGCGAGCTGCACGACGTGGTCGCGCACCACGTGACCGGGATCGTGGTGCAGGCGCAGGCCGCGCTGACCGTCGCGGACTCCGACCCGCTCGCCGCGCACCGGCTGCTGCCCGGCATCGCGCGCAGCGGCAGCGACGCGCTCTCGGCCATGCGGCGGCTGGTGGGGACGCTGCGCGACGAGGGCTCCCGCGTCGGGTCGGCCGACGTGGCGACGACGGACCTGGACGCGGACGTGCGGGCCGTGGTGCGGCAGGTCCACGACATGGGCACGCCGGTCGAGCTGACGATCGACCTGGCGAAACCCGTGCCGCCGGAGGTGGCGCGCTCGATCCTGCGGCTGGTGCAGGAGTCGCTGACCAACGTGCAGAAGCACGCCCGTGACGCGACCGAGGTCACCGTCGAACTGTCCACATCGGACCAGAACGTCCGGCTGCGCGTGCACGACGACGGCACCGGCCTGCCCACCGAGCCGGTCGGCGGGTCGGGCGGATACGGTCTGATCGGCATGCGGGAACGGGTGGAGCTGCTCGGCGGCCTGTTCTCGGCCGGACCCACCGGGGTCCGCGGCTGGCAGGTGCTGGCCGAACTGCCGGTCCAGGAAGGCGCACGATGACGATTCGGGTCCTGATCGCCGACGACCAGGAGATGGTGCGGATCGGGTTCCGGATGATCCTGGAGCACCAGCCGGACATCGAGGTGGTCGCGGACGTCCCGGACGGCATCTCGGCCGTCACGATGGCGCGCGAGCTGCGGCCGGACGTGTGCCTGGTGGACATCCGGATGCCCGGCATCGACGGTCTCGAGGTCACCCGCCGGCTCACCGGTCCCGGCGTGCCGGACCCGATCAAGGTCGTCGTCGTGACCACGTTCGACCTCGACGAGTACGTGCACTCGGCGCTGAGCACCGGCGCGAGCGGGTTCCTGCTGAAGGACGCGGGTCCGGCGCTGCTGGTGGAGGCCGTGCGGGCGGCGGTGCGCGGCGACGCGCTGATCTCGCCGCAGATCACCGTCCGGATGCTGTCCCACTTCACCGCGCCCGGCCCGACCGCGGACCGGTCGGTGGAGAACCTGACCGAGCGCGAGATGGACGTGGTGCGCGAGGTCGCGAAGGGCTCCACGAACGCCGAGATCGGCGCGGCCCTGTTCCTGTCGCTGTCCACGGTGAAGACGCACCTCGCGTCCGTGCAGGGCAAGCTGGGCGCCCGCAACCGCGTGGAGATCGCCTCCTGGGCTTGGCGTTCGGGCCTGCTCTCCTGATCTGATGCGGGGTGTGCGCACCCTCCACACCCCCGACGACGTCGCCGACACCAGTGCCGACCAGCTCGTCCGCTGGGCCGCGCAGGCCCTGCTGCCCGAACACCCCGTGCCCGGCGGCGGGGCGTGGGAGCACGGCGGCGCGGTCGGCGTGCACGCGCCCGGCCTGAACCGCCACGAGCGCCTGGTCCTCGCCGGTCCGGCCGACGGGGTCGCGGCGATCCTGCGCGACCAGGTGCACGCCCACGGCCCGGCGCTGCGGCCGCTGATCCCCACCGACCTCGCCGCGCCGGTGCTCGAACTGCTGCCCGACCTGGTGACGTGGGCGAGCTTCGGCTGGATGGAGCGCACCGGCCACTTGGCCGCGGCGCCGGGCGTGCGGTGGCTGCGCGACGACGAGCTGGACGCGGCGGAAGCGCTGCTGCGCAAGGTGAACCCGCACGCGTACGTGCTGCCGCGCGAACCGGGGGCGCTCCGCTGGGCCGGGTCGTTCGAGGACGGCGAACTGGTCGCGGTCGGCGCGGACGCCTGGACCGCGCCGCACGTCGGCTTCCTCGGCGGGGTGGCGACGCACCCGGACTTCCGCGGCCGCGGCCGGTCGAAGGCGCTGTGCTCGTTCATCGTCGACGACCTGCTGGAGGCGCACCCGGCGTGCGCGCTCATGGTGGACCCCGACAACACCGCCGCCATCGCCGTCTACCGGGCACTCGGCTTCGCCTACCGGGGCGTGACCGTCCTGCTGCCGTCGGACGTGGCCGCGGTGCTGCCGCCGCGGAATCCGGGGTGACCAGGGTGTTCGGCCGGTCGTGCACGGCGTCACAGTTCTGCGGAACCGGGAACAGCGGTGCACGCTGGGGGCGTTGTTCCTTGAGTCAACTTCGAGACGAAGCAGTTTCGTAAATAGGAGAGAGGTCGCCACCATGACCGTGCCGAACACCGCGCTGGAGATCCACCTCGCGTCCCGCCCCGACGGCTGGCCGACCGAGGAGAACTTCACGGTGGCGGAGGTCGAGGTCCGTCAGCCTGCCGACGGCGAGATCCTGGTGCGCAACCTCTACATGAGCGTCGACCCGTACATGCGCGGCCGGATGAACGACGTCAAGTCCTACGTGCCCCCGTTCCAGATCGGGCAGGCGCTCGACGGCGGCGCCGTCGGCGAGGTCGTGGTCTCGAACTCCCCCGACTTCCAGGTCGGCGACACCGTCCTGCACGGCCTCGGCTGGCGCGAGTACGCGACCGTCGGCGCGGGCCACGCCGTCAAGGTCGACCCGGACGTCGCCCCGATCAGCACCTACCTCGGCGTGCTCGGGATGCCCGGCATCACCGCCTACGCGGGCCTGCTGAAGGTCGGCGAGTTCAAGAAGGGCGACGTCGTCTTCGTGTCCGGGGCGGCGGGCGCCGTCGGCGCGATCGTCGGGCAGGTCGCGAAGCTGCGCGGCGCGTCCAAGGTCATCGGCAGCGCCGGTTCCGCCGAGAAGGTCAAGCACCTGGTGGAGGAACTGGGCTTCGACGCCGCGTTCAACTACAAGGACGAGCGCCCGGTCGTGGAGCAGCTGGCGGAACTCGCCCCCGACGGCATCGACCTGTACTTCGACAACGTCGGCGGCGAGCACCTCGAAGCCGCCATCACCCTGCTCCGCACGTTCGGCCACGTCGTCCTGTGCGGCGCGATCTCCCAGTACAACGACAAGTCCGGCAGCGGCCCGAACAACCTGGCCGCCGCGATCGGCAAGCGCCTGACCCTGCGCGGGATGCTCGCGAACGACCACGGCGACCTGCGCGAGCAGTTCGTCACCGAGGTCGGCGGCTGGATCGCCGACGGCAAGCTCCGCTACAGCGAGACCGTCGTCGACGGCGGCGTCCGCAAGGCCCCGGCCGCGTTCGTCGGCATGATGCGCGGCGAGAACACCGGCAAGATGCTGGTCAAGCTCGGCTAGGACGCCCCTCCACTCCGCGAGTCGAACACTCGACATCCCGTGTCTGGGCGTTCGACTCGCGAGTGGGTCTAGCTCACCAGTTCACCGTCGGCCGCGACCACGCGCCCCTCGTGCACCACGAGGGTGCGCGGGGCGCGGTCCATGACGGCGGCGGTGACCGAATCGCCTGGCACGACGACCAGGTCGGCCTGTGCGCCCTCGGTGATCCCGTGCCCGCTCGCCCCCAGCACGGACGCCCCGCCGCGCGTGGCGATGTCGACGCACATCTCCACCGCCGAGTCGTCGCGGAAGCCGCCGCGGTACGCGAGCTGCCACGTCCGGTCCAGCATGTCGCCGTTGCCGTAGGGCGACCAGTAGTCCCGCATCCCGTCCTGGCCGAGGCCGACCCGGACGCCCGCCCACCGCAACTGCCGCAGCGGCAGCGGTTCGCGCGCCCCCGGTGCCACGGTCGTCACGGCGATGTCGTGCTCGGCCAGCAGGTCCACCAACCGGTGCCGCCGGTCTTCGTCCACAGTGGACAGGGCGAAGCAGTGGCTGATCGTCACCTCGCCGCGCATGTCCAGCGCGGCGGCCCGTTCGCAGATCAGCTCGACCTGGAACGCCCCCAGCGACCCGGTGTCGTGCAGGTGCACGTCCACCCCTCGCCGGTACTTGTCCGCCAGCCCGAACACGATGTCCAGGTGCCGCACCGGATCCCGGTCGTACCCGGCCGGGTCCAGCCCGCCGACCAGGTCGGCGCCCGCCCGGAGCGCCGCCTCCAGCAGCTCCGCCGTGCCGTCGTCCCGCAGGATCCCGCACTGCGGGAACGCCACCACCTGCACCGACGCCCGGCCCGCGTGGGCGGCGCGGGCGGCGAGCACGCCCTCCAGCCGCTCCAGCCCGGAGTCCGAGTCGACCTGGGCGTGGCTGCGCACGAACGTGGCGCCCGCGGCGATCGTCCGCCCCAGCGCGAACGTGGCGCGGGCGGCCACGTCCTGCTCGGCCGACCGCCAGTTGCGCCGGTCGTTGTCGATCAGCTCGGCCAACCCGGTTCCCGCGCTGTGCGCCCGGAACGGCAGCCCGAGCCGCGTCGAGTCCAGGTGGGCGTGCGCGTCGGTGAACGAGGGCAGCAGCACCCCGCCCTTGCCGTCGACCTCGGTCACGCCGTCGGACGCGGCGAGCCCGGCCCCGGTGGCCGACACCACCCCCGCCAGGCACAGCACGTCGACCTCGGGGGTCTCGCGCCCGCCGGGCCACGGTCGCACGGAACGGATGAGCAGATCACCACCGGTCATCGCCTGACACTAACCCCGGAACCGCTCCGGGGAAACGAGCTTGCCGGGGTTCAGCACCCCGGCCGGGTCGAGTGCGCGCTTCACGGCGGCCAGCACGTCCACGCCGAGCCCGCCGATCTCGGCCTCCAGGAACGGCACGTGGTCGACGCCCACCGCGTGGTGGTGGCTGATGGTCCCGACGCCCGCGATGGCCTCGCCCGCGGCGGCCTTGGCGACCCGCCACTGCCCGACCGGGTCGTCGGCGTCCCGCGGCGCCAGCACGGTGAAGTACAGCGACGCCCCGGTCTCGTAGGCGTGCGACAGGTGGCACATGACGACAGCGGTCCCCAGCGCGTCGGACAGCGCCTCCCGCACGGACTCGCGGAGTTCGGTCAGCCGTGACCAGCGGGTGGCGGTCTCCAGGGTTTCCACGCACACGCCGACGTCCAGCAGCACGTCCCGCTGCCGCGGCCCGGTGAACCGGCCGTGCCGCCACGCCTCGCCCATGGGGGTTCCCAGCCGGACGGCCCGGCGCACCAGCGCCAGCGACGCGGCCCGCCGGGCCCGCAGTTCCCGTGCGGACCCGGCGTGCCATCCGAGCACGAGCAGGCACGGCCGCCGAACCCCGCGCGCCTTCAGGTACGCGCGCACGGCGGCAGACTTCACCCCGCCCGCCAGTGCGAGCGACACCTCGGTCTCGTCCTCGTCGGACAGCCGGGTCACGTCGGCCAGGACCCTCCCCTGCGCCAACGCCCGCACCGCGGCGACGCCCGCTTCCCACCCGTCGACCACGAACCCCTCGTACCGCTCGACCACGGGTCGCGGCCGCACCCGGAGCGACACCTCGGTGATCACACCGAAGGCGCCTTCGCTGCCCACCACCAGCTGCCGGAGGTCCGGCCCGGCGGCGGACGCGGGCGCCGCGCCCAGCACCCACTCCCCAGCGGGCGTGGCCATCCGGACCCCTTCGACCATGTCCTCGAACCGCCCGTACCCGGACGACGCCTGCCCGGCCGACCGGGTGGCCGCGAACCCGCCGATCGTCGCCCGCTCGAACGACTGCGGCACGTGCCCCACCGTGAGACCGTGCGGTGCCAGCAACCGCTCGGCCTCAGGCCCCGTCACCCCGGCTTGGAGCACCGCGATCCGCGAGACCGGGTCCACCGACACCAGCCGGTCCAGCCGCCCGAGGTCCAGCGCCACCACCGCGGCCTTGGCTCCGCGCAGCGCGGCCACGCCACCGACCACGGACGTGCCGCCGCCGAACGGCACCACGGCGACGTCGTGCTCGACGCACGCGGCCAGAACCGGCACCACCTGTTCCGGCGTCGCGGGCAGCACCACCGCGTCGGGCACGGCCAGCTCCCCACCTGCCCGGTAGCACAGAAGGTCCACATAGGACAGACCGCCCGCGTGGCCGAGCCGCGAGGCCCGGTCGAGCCGGACGTGCCCGGCGCCCACCACCGCGCCCAGCGCCTCGGCGGCGGCCTCGGACAGCGCCGACGGCCCCACCTCCAGCGCGGAGTCCGGCGCTGCGGGCGTGTTCCGCGCCCGCAGGCCGATGCGCCCGCCGAGCCACCTCAGCGCGTGGGGCGGCAGGGGGCCTCCGACCGGGCTCCAACTGCCGCGCAGGTTTTGGTCGATGCGCTCCGCCATAGGTACAGTGTTACACATGACGTCCCAACGTCACACTGATGACGCCCTGCTGGACGCCGCCCGCGACTGCGTGGTGGAGGTCGGCGTGAGACGAACGACCCTGACCGACATCGCCAAGCGCGCAGGCGTGAGCCGGATGACCCTCTACCGCCGGTTCCCCGACGTCAACAGCCTGGTCAGGGCCTTGATGACCAGGGAGTTCGCCGCGCTGCTGCGCACGGCGGAGGACGCCACAGGGGGCGACAACGCCCGCGAGCGGCTGGTGCGCGGCTCCGTCGCGGCCATCCGGCTGCTGGCCCGGAACCCGCTCATGCGCCGCGTGCTCGACCTGGACGCGGAACTGATGCTCCCGTACCTCGTGGAGCGGCTGGGGAGCACCCAACTGCTGGTGGAGCAGTTCCTCGTCGCCCAACTGCGGGCGGGCCACCAGGACGGCTCGATCCGCGCGGGCGATCCCCGAGCACAGGCCAGGCTGGTGCTGCTCACCACGCAGGCGCTGGTCCTGTCCGTCCGGCCGGCCACGACCGGCCTCGACTTCGACGACCTCGTGGACGAACTGGTCCGCTTCCTCGACGCGGCGCTGTCGTGAAGACCTCGCTGAACGCCACCCGCCGGGCCGTGGAACTGGCCGAGGTGGCCACGGGCCAGGTGGTCGACCTGCTGGTCGTCGGCGGCGGCGTGACCGGTGCGGGCGTGGCGCTGGACGCTGCCGCGCGCGGCCTGTCCGTGTGCCTGCTGGAGGCGCACGACCTCGCCTTCGGCACCTCGCGGTGGTCCAGCAAGCTGGTGCACGGCGGCCTCCGCTACCTGGCGCGGGGCGAGATCGGCCTGGCGCACGAGAGCGCGGTGGAACGCGGCATCCTCATGACCCGCACCGCCCCGCACCTGGTGCGCGCCCTGCCACAACTGGTGCCGCTGCACGACGACCGGGGCTCGGTGCTCATGGCAGGCCTGCGCGCGGGCGACGCGCTGCGCCGAGCGGCCCGCACCCCGACCGCCGTGCTGCCGAGTCCTCGCCGCATCCCGGCGGCGGAGGCCCTCGCGCTGGTGCCCGGCCTGCGCCGCTCCGGCCTGCGCGGCGGGCTGCTGGGGTTCGACGGCCAACTGGTCGACGACGCCCGCCTCGTGGTCGCGCTGGCGCGCACCGCCGCGGGTCTGGGCGCCCGCATCCTCACCAGGGCGAAGGTCACGACGCTGACGGGCGACGGCGCGGCGGCGGTCGACACCCTCACCGGGCTGCCGTTCGAGGTGCGCGCCCGCTCGGTGGTCAACGCCGCGGGCGTCTGGGCGGGCGACCTGGTCGCCCAGGTCCACCTCCGCCCATCACGGGGCTCGCACCTGGTGCTGGACGCGGCCGCCGCGGGCATCAGCCACACCGCGCTGACCGTCCCGGTCCCCGGTGAGCGCAACAGGTACGTCCTGCTGCTCCCGCAACAGGACGGCAGGCTCTACGTGGGGCTGACCGACGAACTGGTGGACGGACCCGTGCCCGACGTGCCGGAGGTCCCGCAGTCCGATGTGGACTTCCTGCTGCGCGTCGCCTCCTCCGCGCTGGAACGCGAACTTGGACCGTCGGACGTGCTCGGCAGCTTCGCGGGCCTGCGCCCGCTGCTGGCAGGTGCGGGCGACCGGGGCGCGGACCTGTCGCGCAAGCACGCCGTGCTCACCTCACCGGACGGCGTGCTGACGGTGGTCGGCGGGAAGCTGACCACGTACCGGCGGATGGCCTCGGACGCCGTGGACATCGCGGTGCGGCGAAACGACCTCACCGCGGGCCCGTGCCGAACCGCCACCCTGCCGCTGGTGGGAGCGGAGTGCACCACGACGACCGCACCGCCCCGGCTGACCGCCCGTTACGGCGGCGAAGCACCGGCGATCGCGGCGCTGGACCTGCCCGAGGTGGTGTCCGGGGACATCACCGCCGCCGAAGTCGTCTGGGCCGTCCAGCACGAAGGCGCGCTCGACGCCGCCGACGTGCTCGACCGCCGCACCAGGATCGGCCTCGTGCCCGCCGAACGCCGCGCAGCCGAAGCCGCCGTGACAGCTCTGCTCCACGCCCCCCAACGCGCAGCGTTGGGGTCTTTACCTGTGCCCCACCCCGCGAGTCCAACCTTCAGACACCCCGTGTCGAACACTCAGGCACCCCGAACGGAGCATTCAGGCACCCCGACGAGCACGGGAGGGTGTCCGAACGCGGAGTTCAGGGCGTCTGAGTGAGAGACGCGCAGTGTCCGAGTGAAGGACTCGCGGGGGTTTGTTCTGCGCCAAGGGTTTGATGCCTTGGCGCAGAACGTGGTCCTACTCGCCGATGACCGGTTTGGCGGCCTTCGGTGGCTCGATGAGTTCTTCGCCGTCGATGCGGATCTTGCGCTGGTGGTCCTTGCCACCGCCGCCTTGGCCACCGCCACCCATGGGCGCACCGCCCATCATCCCGCCGCCACCAGCTCCGCCGCCGCCGCCAGGACCGTGCGGCGCACCGGCACCGCCACCACCGCCGCCCGCGAGGCTCGCGTGCCCCGGCGCGCTGGACGGCAGGATTCCCGTGGCCCCACCGGGTTGGGTAGGACCACCACCACCACCACCGCCGCCCGCACCGCCACCGCCGGACGAGAAGCCGCCACCTGCTCCACCACCGGAGAAGCCCCCGCCGGACCCGCCACCGGAGAACCCTCCAGCGCCACCGCCCGAACCACCACCCGAACCACCGGTGAGCGATCCGGAGAAGCTGCTGACCGGGTGCGTGGACGTCGTGTGCAGGTCACCGCCCGACACCACGGGCGGCGAGTAGGCGGGACGCACCGGCGTTCCACCGGGAACCGTTGGCGTGGAACGGTAAACCCCACCGCCGGTGCCGGGGATCGACGGCGGCGGGGACACCCGGCCACCACCGGAGGCGGCGGGCGCGTCGGGCACCCACTTGCCGGGCTCCCAGTGGCCGCCGGTCCCGGGGATCGACGGAGGCGCCGAAACCTGCCCACCGGACGAGCCGCTGGTGCCGGTCGTTCCCCCGCCACCGCCACCACCACCGGACGAACCGGGGTTCGTGTACCCGCGCTCGGCTTCCTGCCGGAGCCGGTCGACCTGACCCTGGTCCATCCCCAGCCCGCCCGCGGACGGCCGGGTGCTGTCCGGCCCCGCACCGCCGGCACCACCGGACGCGCCCTTGTGGCTCATGGCCGTGATCGCGTCCACCACCTGCTTGGCGACCTGTGCGATGGAAGACACCTGCTTCACCAGGTTCATCAGCTTCGTCAGTGAAGACGCCAGCTTGGACAGGAAGTCCGACAGCTTCTTCGCGTAGTTGACCGCCATGGTCACGATGTCCGCGATGGCCGCGCCAATGGCCGCGCCAAAGGTGAAAACCGAGGCGGTGAGCCACTGGATGATCTTCATGACCATCTTCGCGACGGCGTCGGAGATCAAGTCCATGATCATCTTTCGGACGGCCGCCACGAGCTGCCCCGCACCGGCCACCGCACCGGAGATCCCGGCGCAGGCCTTCGACAGCGTCTCCAACCCCGTCGAGTGGTTGGCCGCCGCGGTCCGGTAGGCGTCAGCGGTCCGCCCGTGCCAGTTCCGCGTCTGCTCGACCGACGTCCGCCGGTAGTCGGTGGCCACGGCGGAAACCTGGGTCCCGGCGGACTTCCAGCTCTCCGACATCTTCGCGATCGCCTGCGGGTCGCCCAGCAGCGCGTCGAACGGCTCCCGCAGGAAGTCGACGTGCTGCATGGCCCAGCTGAACCCGGCCGACAGGAACCCGCTCAGCGGGTTGGACGCCATTCCCACGATGTCCATCGCGGTGTTGGCCATCCCCAGCCCGGCGGTGACCCAGTCACCGCGGTCGACGGCGGAGACGGTGCCCTGCACGTCCCTGAACAGGTTGGACGGATCCCGGCCCTGCGTTCCCTGCGTCGTCTGCGCGCTCATTCCGCGGCCTTCCCACTGAACCCGCGCGCGTTGTCGCGGTCGATCGCGTCGTACAGGTCGGCGACCTCCTTGAGCCCGACGGCCATGTCGCTGACCGTCGTGGTCGCCTTGCCCAGGATGTCCTGCGAAACACCGGCGGACTTGAGCAGGAACTCGGCCAGGAAGCCCCCGAACACGCCGAAGGCCTCGGTGGTCAGCGAAGGATCAGCCGTCCGGGTGGCCTGGAGCA
Source organism: Umezawaea sp. (assembly GCA_039922235.1). Taxonomy (GTDB): domain Bacteria; phylum Actinomycetota; class Actinomycetes; order Mycobacteriales; family Pseudonocardiaceae; genus Umezawaea. The sequence continues at coordinate 18,601 of JBDSAJ010000869.1, read as the reverse complement.
TCCGCTGGCCAAGCTGGTCGACCGTGGCGGCGTGCGCCCGCACCTCGGCCGGACTCACGTTGAAGGAGTCGAACATCGTCAGGTACCCCCTGCTCAGCCCATGACTTCCGGCGGGTTGGTGAAGTAGTCGTCGTCCGGCCTGGTGTCCCGACGCTCCGGCTTGGCGACCGGTTCCACCTCGTCGGTGCCGTCACCCGAATAGCCGTGCGGCATCTGCGCCTTCACGAAGTCCAGCGCGGGGCTCTCCCCGACGAACTCCGCCATGATCTCGACCACCCGCCCGGCCGCGGCGCGCTGCGCCTGCCCAGCAGCCGCGAGCACCGCACTGGCGATCCGCTCGGGGTCCATCTCGCGCACTCCGGGCCTCAGGACGAGGTTCTCCAGCGCACCAGCGGCGTTGACGGTCACCGTGATCAGCCCGTCGGGTGAGGTGGCGCTGCCGCCGACCCCACCGAGCTGCGTCTCGGCCTGCTCCGCGTTCCGCTTGGCCTGGTCGATCTTCTGCCCGTACTGCGCGAGCCACTGGTCAGGCTCCATCATCACCCCTTGAGGACCGCGGGGCTCACCGCCCGCGACACGTTGGACCACAGGCGGCCCGATTCGGTTCCGCGGACCCGTATCGTGTCATCGGAATCCCCTGGATCAGGGAACATGTGGTGGGATACAGCCGTTCGGCCGCACGTGCTGCCACCCGTTCGGCGGATCGCACGAGGCGCGACCAACCAAGAGGAGAGCACCGTGGCTCAGGGGGTGCTGGAGATCGACCGGATCTCCAAGCGCTACGGCGAGGTCGTGGCCCTTCGGGACCTGACCTTCGAGGTCCGGGCGGGTGAGCTGTTCGGGTTCGTCGGCAGCAACGGCGCGGGCAAGACGACCGCGATGCGGATCGCGCTGGGCGTGCTGGCCGCGGATTCGGGTGAGGTGAGGTGGAACGGCGCACCCATCACGTTCGAGACCCGGCGCCGGATCGGCTACATGCCGGAGGAGCGCGGGCTCTACCCGAAGATGAAGGTGCTGGAGCAGCTCGTGTACCTGGCCGAGCTGCACGGCCTGACCACGAACGACGCGCACCGGTCGGCGGAGAACTGGATCGCGCGCCTCGGCGTGCGCGACCGCCGTCACGACGAGGTGCAGAAGCTCAGCCTCGGCAACCAGCAGCGCGTGCAGCTGGCCGCGGCGCTGGTGCACGAGCCGGACGTGCTGGTGCTCGACGAGCCGTTCTCCGGGCTGGACCCGGTGGCGGTGGACGTGATGAGCCAGGTGTTGCGGGAGAAGGCTTCCGCGGGTGTGCCCGTGGTGTTCTCCAGCCACCAGCTCGACCTGGTGGAACGGTTGTGCGACCGGATCGGCATCGTCCGAAGTGGAGCGATGGTCGCCTGCGGGACCGTGGACGAGCTGCGCGCGGGCGCCGAGACCCGGCTGGTCGTTGACGCGCCGGACGCGGTTGACGGCTGGGCCGCCGGGGTACCGGGGGTCCGGGTGGTCGACGTGCGGGGGCCGCTGACGACGCTGGAGCTCGCACCGGACGTGGACGACCAGACCGTGCTGCACGCCGCACTGGCCACCGGGCCGGTCCGGGAGTTCAGCAGGCAGCGCCAGTCGCTGACCGAGCTGTTCCGCAACGTGGTGACCGAGGAGAAGACAGCGTGAGAAGGCTGAGCCCGAGCCGAGCAGTGCTCCTGGTCGCCCGCAGGGAATTCCTCGGCAAGGTGCGCACCCGGTCGTTCCTGATCGGGACGGTGGTGATCGTCGCGGTGCTGGCCGGGTACGTGCTGCTGCAGACCGTCCTGTTCGACTCGTCCAACCGGAGCACGGTGGGGTTGAGCGGGCAGTCGACGGTGTTGGCGGAACCGCTGCGGCAGACGGCTTCGTCGTTCGGCCGCGAGGTGGTCACCGTCGACGTGACCGATACGGCGGCGGCCGAGGAGCAGGTGCGGTCCGGGGACCTGGACGCGCTGGTCACCGGGGCGCCGGACGCGTTGCGGGTGCTGGTCAAGGAGAACCTGAACAGCGCGGTGCAGAACTCGCTGAACACGCTCGTGCGGCAGCAGGTCCTGAACGCCCAGCTCGCCGAGGCCGGGCTGAACCCGGCGGACGTGGCCAAGACCATGGCCGCCGCCAAGGTGACCGTGGTGGCGCTGGAGCCAGAAGACTCGCAGACCGGGCAGCGGTTGGCGATCGGGCTCGTGATCGCCGCGCTGCTGTACTACTCGCTGCTGGTGTACGGGACGATGGTGGCGCAGGGGGTGGTCGAGGAGAAGTCCAGCCGGGTGGTGGAGATCCTGCTGGCCACCGTGCGGCCCTGGCAGTTGTTGCTGGGCAAGGTGATGGGGCTCGGCGCGGTCGGGTTGGTGCAGCTCGTGCTGATCGGCGGGATCGGGCTGGTGCTGTCCTCCACGACCGGGGTGATCGACCTGACCGGGGTGGCAGGCGGGGCGCTCGCCACCGGGGTGCTGTGGTACCTGCTCGGGTTCTTCCTGTACGCGACCATCTTCGCCGCCGCGGCTTCGCTGGTGTCGCGGCAGGAGGAGCTGCAGTCCGTCGTCACGCCGATCAGCACGGTGATCATCGTGGCGTTCGTGGTGGGGATCAACCTGCTGATCCAGGACCCCTCCGGCACCGCGGTGACGGTGCTGTCGCTGCTGCCGCCGTTCGCGCCGATCCTGATGCCGGGGCGGATGGCCATCGGGGTGGCTCCGCTGTGGCAGGTGTTGTTGGCGGTGGTGCTGGCACTGGTCGCCATCGCCGCGATCACCTGGCTCGGCGGCAAGATCTACTCGAACGCCGTGTTGCGCACCGGGTCGCGGGTGAAGCTCCGGGAGGCGTTGCGGTAGGGGCGGTCAGCCCTTGATGGCGCCGTACCTGGCCAGTGCCACCTGGCGTTCGTGGGCGTGGTCGACGATCGGGTCGTGCGGTTGGTGGATGGCCTTGCCCCTGACGTCGCGCAGTTCGGGGACGTACTTGCGGATGTAGTCGCCGTCGGGGTCGAACTTCTCGCCCTGGGTGATGGGGTTGAAGACGCGGAAGTACGGTGCGGCATCGGTTCCCGAACCCGCTGCCCACTGCCAGCCGTGCTGGTTCGACGCCAGGTCTCCGTCGATCAGGTGGTCCATGAAGTGCTTCGCCCCCAACCACCACGGCAGGTGCAGGTCCTTCGCCAGGAAGCTGGCCACGATCATCCGCACCCGGTTGTGCATCCAGCCCTCGGCCAGCAGCTGGCGCATCCCGGCGTCCACGATCGGGAAGCCGGTCCGGCCTTCCTGCCAGGCCTGGAAGCGACCGTCGTCCTCGTCGTGCTCCATGCGGTCGAACCTGGTGTCGTAGTTCCTCGTGGCGGTCTCCGGCCGGTGCCACAGCACGTCCGCGTAGAACTCGCGCCAGGCCAGCTCGGACCGGAACGTCGTCGCGCCCTCGCTGTCGTCCAGCTCGGCCAGCAGCGTGCGCGGGTGCAGCAGGCCCCAGCGCAGGAACGGCGACAACCGGCTCGTGGCGTCCAGGTCCGGCCGGTCGCGGGCGGTTCGGTAGTCCGGTAGCCGCTCGTCGCGGAACTTCTCCCACAGCGGCAGGGGATCCGGTGCCGGTTCGACGTCGGGCAGCTCCTCGCCGCCCCCGCGGCTCACCCAGTCCACTGTGGACGCGTCGGTGCCCGCGGGCTTGCGCCAGCCGTGCTCCAGCCAGGCCCGGCGGAACGGCGTGAACACCTTGAACGGCTCGCCGTCACCCTTGCGCACCCGGCCGGGTGCGACCGCGTACGGCGACCCCGCCCGCACGAGTTCGACGTCCCCCAACGCCTTCTCCACCACCGCGTCGCGCTCGCGCCCGTACGGGCCGTAGTCCGCCGAGATGTGCACGCTGCCCGCCCGCACGTCGGCGGCCACCGCGGGCACCACGTCGGCGGGGTTGCCGCGCACCACGTGCAGGCGACCGTCTAGCTGCTCGTCCAGCGCCTTGAGGCAGCGGTGCAGGTACCCGGTCCGAGCGGGGCCTGCCGAGGCCAGCAGCCGGTCGTCCAGCACGAAGAGGCCGAGCGCTGACGGCGAGCGCTCCGCCGCGCCGAGCAGGGCCGGGTGGTCGGCGGTGCGCAGGTCACGGCGGAACCAGATGACGGTCGGAGGAGCCACCTCACCACGCTAGGGCCGGTACCGCTCGCCTGCACGACAGGTCCACGAACGACTGGTCCACCCGCATGACAGGTCCACGAACGACGGATCCGCACGAACGACGAAGGCCCGCACCTCGATCGAGGCACGGGCCTTGTGCGCGAAGAAACCTACCTCTTGTCCATGGTGAGGAAGTCGCGCTCCGCGGGGCCGACGTAGATCTGCCGCGGGCGGCCGATCTTGGTGGCCGGGTCCTGGATCATCTCGCGCCAGTGCGCGATCCAGCCGGGGAGACGGCCCAGTGCGAACAGCACGGTGAAGAACTTCGTCGGGAAGCCCATCGCGCGGTAGATGAGGCCGGTGTAGAAGTCGACGTTCGGGTAGAGCTTGCGGGACACGAAGTACTCGTCCGCGAGCGCCACCTCTTCGAGCTTCTTGGCGATCTCCAGCAGTTCGTCGTCGCCGCCGAGCTTGGCGAGGATCTCGTCCGCCGTCTTCTTGATGATCGCGGCACGCGGGTCGTAGTTCTTGTAGACCCGGTGGCCGAAGCCCATCAGGCGAACGCCCTCCTCCTTGTTCTTGACCTTGTTCACGAAGGCGTTGACGTCACCCCCGTCGTTGCGGATCTTCTCCAGCATCTCCAGGACCGCGCTGTTCGCGCCGCCGTGCAGCGGGCCGAACAGGGCGTTGATGCCCGCGGAGATGGACGCGAACAGGTTGGCCTCCGACGAGCCGACCAGGCGCACGGTCGACGTGGAGCAGTTCTGCTCGTGGTCGGCGTGCAGGATGAAGAGCAGGTCGAGCGCCTTCACCAGGTCGGGGTCGACGTCGTACGGCTCAGCCGGGAACCCGAAGGTCATGCGGAGGAAGTTCTCCACCAGACCCAGCGAGTTGTCCGGGTACAGGAACGGCTGGCCCACGGACTTCTTGTACGCGTACGCCGCTATGGTCGGCACCTTCGCGAGCAGGCGGATCGTGGAGATCTCCACCTGCGTCGCGTCGAACGGGCTGAGGCTGTCCTGGTAGAACGTGGACAGCGCGGAGACCGCCGAGGACAGCACCGGCATGGGGTGGGCGTCGCGCGGGAAGCCGTCGAAGAACCTCTTGAGGTCCTCGTGCAGCAGGGTGTGCCTGCTGATCTTGGACGTGAAGTCGTCCAGTTGCGCCTGCGTCGGAAGCTCACCGTAGATCAGCAGGTAGCTGACCTCGTTGAAGTTCGACTTCTCGGCGAGCTGCTCGATCGGGTACCCGCGATAACGCAGAATTCCCGCGTCACCGTCGATGTAGGTGATCTCAGAGGAGCAGGAGGCTGTGTTCACGAACCCGGAATCCAGTGTTACCAGTCCGGTTTTCGCCAGCAGTTTCCCGAGTTCGATGCCGGGTGCGCCCTCGGTGGGCTCCACCACGTTCATCTCGAGTTCTCCGCCCTCATGGCGCAGCGCGACGGTACGGGTGTCGTTCGGCGCAGTCGTCGCGTCGGGCATTCAGAGTCCCTCTCACGCTAGGGCGGGGTGGCTGCATCGGCTCGACCGGTCGTGCAGGTCTCACTCGCCGGTAAGCGGATCTGGGTCTCCGCAACCGCAGCACCACCCCGTTGGGGTCCTGTCAGTTCTCCCACGCTAGTCGGCGGCCTGACCGCCTCGCAGCACTGGTGTGAACCGATTCCGTGAGTTGGGACCGGCATCACACGCAACTGTCGCGAACTCCGCACGGTGGCCAGCGTGCACGATCGACGGGTTTCCGGAGGCCGGCCGACCCGCTGAGCGTTACGTTCCACGGTATCCCGTCCGGCACCTTTCGCCACCTCATCAGGGGTGAGAGCTAGGCCATTCTCGTGGTCGCCCGATCACTGAATGGTGATCACGAACACTGTGAGTGACGCCACGTCACCCCTCTCAGCGACGACAAACCGCGTCCGGGAGCGATAGGTTCAGGACTCGGGCCACCACTCACCCGTGGGGGTCGCGAAGAACCGAAGGTGCCCCGGCCACAACACCGGGGCGCCGAGGTTCGGCGGCAAGCACAGTTCGCCTTTACCTGAGGAACGTCTCCAGCTCGTGGGTGTACGGCGGCTCAGCCCCGGCCCGCGTGCACGTGAAGGCGGCCGCGTTGCCCGCGTAGGTCAACGCCTCTTCCCACTTCTCCGCGGTCAACGTCCGCACCGCAGCAGCACTCAGCGCGTCGTTCTGGTGCAGCCACGCGATCAGCGCGCCTTGCACGGTGTCACCCGCGCCGATGGTGTCCACAACGGTCACCTTGCGCGGCGGCACCCTCAGCACCTCGCCCGCACCGGTCAGCACCGCGAGCCCGTCACCGCCCCTGGTCAGCACGATCGCCGCGGGTCCCGCCGCGAGCCAAACCCGCGCCACCTCCAGCACGGCGTCCTCCGACGCGTCCTCCGGCAGGTCCGCGAGCCAGCGAGCGTCCTCGACGGACACCTTCAGCAGCCCCACGTCCGGCAGCCATGACAGGTACCTCTCCCGGTACGCGGCGGGGTCGTGGATCAGGGCGGCGCGGATGTTCGGGTCCAGCACGGTCAGCGCTCCCCGTGCGGACTCCCGCCGCAGCACCGCCTCGTACGCGCTCGCACCCGGCTCCAGCACCAGCGACAGCGTGCCGAACGACACCGCGGTCACGTCGTCGGCCAGCGCGCCGGGATCGGTCACCAGCCGGTCCGCCGTGCCCTCGACGTAGAACGAGTACCGCGCCGACCCGTCCGACCCGATGCCGACGACGGCCAGGGTGGTCGGCTCGTCGCCGCGCTGCACCAGGTCGGTGCTCACGTCCGAGCCGTGCAGCCGCTCGACGAGCGCGTCGCCGTAGAGGTCGGTGGAGACCCGCGACAGGAAGCTCACCGGTGCGCCGAGCCTGCCCGCCGCGATGGCCACGTTGTACGGCCCACCGCCGAGGCGCGGCGTCAGGTCGGCCAACTGCCCGTCCTCCGCCGAGGGCGAGGGGACGAGGTCGACCAACGCCTCACCAGCAACCACGATCACGTGTGTCTCCGTTAGTTCTGCAGCCCGTCGAGGAGGAGTTCACCGAGCGCCGTGAACGCCTCCGAGTCCGTGACGCCCGCCCGCTTGGTCAGCACGCCCGTCTGGATGCCCTCGATCAGCAGCCCGGCCATCTCGGCGAACAGCGTCGCATGCACGTCGCGGAACACGCCCTCGCGGACGCCGTCGGAGATGAACGTCCGGAGGCGTTCGGCGGCGGCGCGGGCGTTGCGCTCGTAGGTGCTGCGGGTCGGTGCGAACGCGGACACGTCGGCGATGAACTGGGCGGACGCGCGGCGCAGTTCGCCCGCCGCGCCCGCGAGGTACGTGCCGACGCGGCCCCGCACGTCCTCGACCGCGGCGACCTGCTGCTCGATGCGCTCCGCGGCGCCCTTGAAGTACCGGCCGACGACGCGGACCGCGAGCTGCTCCTTGCTCGCGGCGAGCGCGTACAGCGTGCTCTTCGAGCAGTGCAGGCGGGCGGCGAGGTCGTCCAGCGTGAAGTGCGCGAACCCCTCCGCCAGTACGAGCGCCTCCAGGCGCGTGAGCAGCTCGGTCTGCCGCCCCGTGAGCGGCCTGCGGACCATCGAGGTCATGGCGCGAACTGTCCCACATCGTTAGGAGGAGTACTGGGGTACGTCCTACAGTACTGCTACCAGTACTCACCGGAGGTCGTCGATGCCCGCCGAACGCCTGCTGCCCACCACCGAGGCCGAGGACCTGATCTCGCTCGTCCGCGAGATCGCCAGGGACGAGCTGAAGCCCCGCGCGGCCGAGGCCGAGGAGCAGGAGCGGTTCCCGCGGGACGTGTTCCGGCTGCTCGGCAAGTCCGGCCTGCTCGGCCTGCCGTACCCGGAGCGGTTCGGCGGCGGCGAGCAGCCGTACGAGGTGTACCTCCAGGCTCTGGAGGAGATCGCGTCCGCGTGGATGTCCGTCGCGGTCGGCGTTTCGGTGCACGTGATGTCGGCGTACCCGCTGGCGACGTTCGGCACGCCCGAGCAGCGCGACCGGTGGCTGCCGACGCTGCTGGAGGGCGACCTGCTCGGCGGGTACGCGCTGTCCGAGGCGCACGCCGGGTCCGACGCGGGTGCGCTGGCGACCCGCGCGGTGCGCGACGGCGACGACTACGTCGTCAACGGCACCAAGGCGTGGATCACCCACGCGGGCGCGGCCGACTTCTACACGCTGATGGCGCGGACGTCCGAAAAGGACATCAGCTGCTTCTTGGCGGACAACGGTCCTGGCATCACCGCCGCCGCACCCGAGCGGAAGATGGGGTTGACCGGATCGATCACCGCACAGCTCCGGTTCGAGGACGCCCGCGTGCCCGCGAACCGGTTGATCGGGGCCGAGGGCGACGGGCTGAAGATCGCGCTGGACGCGTTGAACTCCGGTCGGCTCGGCATCGCCGCGTGCGCCGTCGGCTTGGGCCAGGCGGCACTGGACGAGGCCGTCGCGTACGCCAAGCAGCGCACCCAGTTCGGCAAGCCGATCATCGAGTTCCAGGGGCTGGAGTTCCTGCTGGCCGACATGGCCGCGGGCGTCGAGTCCGCGCGGGCGACGTACCTGGAAGCAGCTCGGCGGCGCGATCGTGGACTGCCGTTCCAGCGGCAGGCGTCGATCGCCAAGCTCGTCGCCACGGACATGGCGATGAGGGTGACGACCGACGCCGTGCAGGTGCTGGGCGGTGCCGGCTACACCCGCGACTTCCCCGCCGAGCGGTACATGCGGGAGGCCAAGGTGCTGCAGATCTTCGAGGGCACGAACCAGATCCAGCGGCTGGTGATCGGCCGGGCGCTGCGCAAGCTCTAGATCACATCCTGGTAGAACGGGTCGACCACGTCGCCGACGCCGGTGGCGTGGTTGAACGTGTAGACCTCGCGGCCCTGCACGAACACCCGCAGCGCGCGGCTGAGCACGTCGAGCGGGTCTCCGGACCAGATCACCACGTCGCCGTCGAGGCCGGGCTTGAGCGAGCCGACCCGGTCGTCCAGCCCCATGATCTTCGCCGGGGTCGTGGTGATCGTGCGCAGCGCGTTCGCCCGGTCCAGCCCCTCCTTCACCGCGAGGGTCACCTGGTGCACCAGGAAGTGGATCGGGATCACCGGGTGGTCGGTGGTGATCGCCAGCTCGACGCCCGCGCGCTCCAGGATGCCGGGGTTGCGCAGCGACCGCTCCCGCAGCTCGACCTTCGAGCGGGTGGTGAACAGCGGGCCGATGATGACCGGGATGCCGCGTTCGGCCAGCAGGTCGGCGATCTTGTGGCCTTCGGTGCCGTGGTTGACGATCAGCCGGTAGCCGAACTCCTCGGCCAGCCGCAGCGCCGTGGCGATGTCGTCGGCGCGGTGGCAGTGCTGGCTCCACGGGATCTCGCGGTCGAGCACCCGCACGAGGACTTCGAGCGTGTTGTCGCGGTCGAACGGCTTGTCCTCGGCCGCCGCGTGCTCGCGCCGCGCCTTGTAGTCCTGCGCCTTGGTGAAGGCGTCGCGGATGATCGCGGCCACGCCCTGCCGGGTCGACGGGACCTTCTTCTGGTCGCCGTAGACGCGCTTCGGGTTCTCGCCGAGCGCGCTCTTCACGCTGACCGGTTCGCGGATCAGCATCTCGTCGACGGTGCGACCCCACATCTTCACCGCGACCGTCTGCCCGCCGATGGGGTTGCCCGAGCCGGGCTTCACGACGGCTGTGGTGACACCGCCCGACAACGCGTCCCGGAAACCCAGGTCGTCCGGGTTGATCGCGTCCAGCGCGCGCATCCGGGCGCCGTTGGGATCGGTCATCTCGTTGGTGTCCTGCCCCGCCCAGCCCTCGCCCTCCTCGTGCACGCCCATATGGCCGTGCGCCTCGACGAAGCCCGGCAGCACCCACGCCCCGGCGGCGTCCACGACCTCGACGCCGTCGGGCACCTCCACGTCGGCCCCGACGGCGACGATCTTGCCGTCCTGGACCAGCACCGTCCCGCCCTCGATGGGATCCCCGTCGATCGGGACGACATATCCACCAGTGATAGCGACATTCATACTTAGCGACGCTAATGGTATTGGCGCGCTCACGCCAACGGACGAATCCCCCACCGCGCCGCCCACGCCTCACCGGGCGCCAGGATGATCAGGTCGACGCCGGAGTTCAACGCGTCCGGCGGGCACGTCATGGGCTCGATCGCCACGGCCCGGCCCCGGTTCGGGAACGAGTCCGGCGTGTACACCTGCACCCACTTGAAGTCCGGGTCGGCCCACAGCTCGACGCTGTGCCGAGGCCCGCGCAGCTCGTGGTGCACCAGGCCGTCCGGCCCCGGCTCGCACCCGCCGAACGGCGTGTCCAGCCGCACGCCCTTGAGCGACCGCGCCTCCCGGAAGTCGAACTCCGTGCCCTCGACGTGCTGCGGAAGCGCGTTCGGCACCATCTTGTCCGGGTCGAGCGGCACCACGGTCGTCGCCGCGAGCCGCAGCGTGCAGTCGTCCGTCTCGGACAGCCCGGCCCGCGGGTACGGGTGCGTCCCGACCCCGAACGGCGTCGGCCGGTCGCCGACGTTGTGCACGCCGTGCGCCACCGTCAGCCCGTTCTCGTCGAGCGCGTAGCTCGTCGTCACGTGCAGCGGCACCGACCAGCCCGTCTGCGCCCCGATCGTCGTCTCCAGCGACACCAGCGACCCCGTGTGCTCCAACACGTCCCACTCGACGTGCCGCACCAGCCCGTGGATCGCGTTCCCGCGCGCGGGCTCGGTGACCTCCAGGTGCTGGGCCTCGCCGTCGAGCCGCCACACACCGCCCGTCGTCCGGTTCGGCCACGGGATCAGCACGGCCCCGCTGCCCATCGGCGGCTCGTCGCCGTCGTAGGTCTCGACGTACGGCGCCTCGCCGACCTCGAAAGTTTGCAGCCCAGCACCGGTGCGCGCGATCACGGCCCGACTCGCGCCATAGGAGATTTCCAGCATGGGCGAAGCCTAGTGGGATCTTGCCGGTGCCTGCTCCGCCGCGCGGAGCACTAGTCCGCCCCTCGGTTCTGCTGGCTGGGGCGGTAGGCGACCTTGCGGGCGCGCATGACCTCGCCGAGCGGGCGGTGGTCGACGACCGCGTTCCACGGGTCGAAGCGGGCGGCTTCGATCTTGGCGGCGAAGGCCTCGTCGGGGTCCTGCTGGGGGATCACCAGGCGAGCGACGGTGATGTACGGCGAGTCCCAGACCACTGCCGCGTCCTCGATCGGGGTTCGGCTCTCGTCCAGGAAGAACTGGAGCTGGACCTTGTGCACGAGCGGGGCCTTGGCGAGCCTGTCGTAGATGTCGGCAGGCCAGTCCTGGTTGGCCGTCGGGGTCGCGTCGGCGGCCGCGGCCAGCACGCGAACCCTTGCGGCGTAGGGGCCGCACTTGATCGGGGCGGCGCTGAAGAAGTTCTCGGTCGCGAAGCCGCTGAAGGGCTTGCGGAGCGCTTTGGCGACCGCGGGCACGGCGGCGACCAGCCGGGGCGACCGGGCGACGGCCTTGAGGATGCCGAGCGGGCCCGCGCCCGCGCCGGTGGTGATGGCGGTGAACTGCTCGCTGGTGGAGGAGCTGAACCTCTCGTGGTTGATCAGCGCGAAGTCCTGCGAGGCGGCCGGGCCGCCGAAGACGGACTCGCCCTGCACGCCGAGGACTTTGACGGCGAAGCCGCGGATGTCGGGCTTGCTGTCCGGTGCGACGTCGAAGCCGCCGTTGGACAGCCGCAGCCACACCTCGTACGTCGCCTCGGTCGCGAAGATGCCGTGCCGGGCGTGCTCGGGGAGGTCCGCGGGCACCGACAGGGTGCCGCGCAGGGCGAGGCGCTGCCTGCGGTGCAGGGCGCGGCCGGTGCCGAAGCGGTCGGACTTGCGCCGCTGCATGGCGGTGAACTGCTCGGCCTGGCGGGCGTGGCGCTGCTCTTCGTCCGGAGCGACGACTTCACGCCACGCGGTGCTGGGTTCGGTCATGGCGGTCAGATGTTGGTGCTGTTGGGGATCAGCGACGGCTGGAGGTACTCGTAGGGCATGGTTCGCCTCCTGTTTCGGGCCTTGATCTCGTCTTCGACGCTCGTCAGCTCGTTGAGGAACCGCTTGTGCGCACCGCTGACGGGGCTGCCGCGGAAGTCGTCCTCGTAGTCGCCGAGCACGGTGTGGTGGATGGAGCCGAGGAACGTCATCACGCAGAACTGCTGCACGGCGACGTCGAGCGGGGGCAGGTTCGCGAGCCAGTCGGCCTCGGTGTGCTGCTTGCCCTTCGGCTCCGGGGTGTAGCCGGCCAGCGGGTTGGCGGGCAGGAACGACATGTGGTCCTTCTGCGCGAAGTTCACCGCCGCGTGCTGCGGACCCGCGGTCCAGATCACCATGGTCAGGATCTCGACCAGGTCGTGCTGGTCGCCGATCTGGCCAGGGGTCGCGCCGAAATCGCGGACCTGGCCCGCCGTCGAGACCTCCGCCGCCCACGCCTGGAGCTCGTGGTCGGCGCGGACGTCGTTGTCGTCGCGGTAGTAAGTGGACACGAAGTCGCCGACCCACGTGGAGATCGCGTTCCACACCAGCAGGCCGTCGTCGCGGTACGGGAAGTGCGGCAGCCGCCGCCACCCGTCGGTGCCGCTGCTCGCGAGCTTCGACGGCAGGTAGTTGTCGCGGAACGAGTGGTTCGCGCGGTGCTTCGCCAGCCACGGGTAGGTGGACTTCAGGTCGGACCCGATCAGGTACTCGACCGCCTTGCCCGGCTGGATCAGCAGTTCCACGGCCAGCTTGTTGATGGAGAACGTGCCCTCGAAGTGCCTGCGCAGCAACACGCACACCGGGTGGTTCGCGGCGAAGTTGCGGACGGCCGCGAGCAGCACCGGTTCGCTCATCAGGTGGGTGAAACCCAGGTGCGTCAACACTTCGTGGTAGGTGTTGTGCGCGGCGAGCACGCAGTTCTTGGCCAGGCTCCACGAGTAGCCGTCGGCAGGCGTGTACACCTCGCGCCCGGCCGGGTCCTGGCCGGTCTGGATCGCGAACGGCCGCAGCGCACCGCCCCGCCGGGGAACGCAGAACGCGACCATCGGCGAGTACATGTACTTCTGCGCCTGCGGGTGGGCCCCGCCGTCCAGGTCCAGCATCGCCTCGTAGTCGACCCAGTAGACCCGGCCCGCCGCGATGGCGGTGTCGAGGTCGTCGGTGGCGAACTCGGGCAGCGCGGTCAGGTGCGCGGACGTGAGTGGGAATTTCGCCGGAACGGCGGTCATCGACCGGAGTCGGGTGGGATCGGGCCCCGCGACGAAGTTCTCCGCGAAGTACTCGTCGGTGTGGAACCGCTCGATGATCGATGGCGGCTGAGCCAATGCGAAAACATCTCGGAAATCTTGCAGGCTCTTTTCCCGGACATCCCCGACAACTCCGCCCGGCACCGGCATGAAGTAGTCGACGATCCCGGCCATGTCGTCGGCGCGGATCATCGCGGCCAGCTTCAGCGGTGCGAGCGGCTGGAGCTCGTTGACGAAGTTCCACTTGCCCCTGCGCTTGAGCACGCGCAGGTTCATCCTCAGTCGCTCCTGCACTTCCAGCGACTTGATCTGCCAGCGCAGCGCCGGACCATCGGCGTCGGTGGTGCCCGCGGCGACCGGAAAACCCATCTCCAGGTTGTAGCTGTAGGTCTCCCGGACGGCGGCCACCTGTTCCGCCCGCTCCACCCGTCCATCACGCTGGGAAATCAAGTAGTCGGCCACGGGTGGAATGATGGCACGACTTCCGGAAAACGCCAGCGGAGGACCGTTTCACGAATGCGAAACGGTCCTCCGGGGGTTGACGGAACTCACTTGGCGAGCTTCTCCGGGTCGAAGTCCTCGACCTTGCCGTGCGCGAAGTAGTTGATGACCCAGAGCACGACACCGGCGGCGAGCAGGTAGAGCGCGATCTTGTAGTCGGCCAGCGGCCGACCCGACAGCGGACTGGCCAGGAACGTGCACGTGACGGCGCCGAGCACCGGCACCCACGTCGGCGCCCTGAAGTGCTTGTGGTCCGCCTTCTCCTTGCGCAGAACCAGAACGGCGACGTTCACGATGGAGAACACGATCAGCAGCAGCAGCGACGTCGTGCCACCGAGCGCCGCGATGTCCACGAAGGACACCAGGATCACCGCGATGCCGCTGGTGAAGATGATCGAGATCCACGGCGTCCGCCGGAACGGGTGCACCACCGCGAAGAACTGCGGGATGATCTTCTCGTTGGACATGCCGTAGAGCAGTCGGCTCGCCATCAGCATGTTGATCAGCGCCGAGTTGATGACCGCGAACAGGCCGATGAGCGAGAAGAGCCACAGCGGGAATCCGGGCGCTCCCACCGTGACGACCTTCAGCAGCGCCCCGCTGCCCGCCTTGGCCAGCTCGTTCGCCGGGATCAGCAGCGACGACGTGATCGCCACCAGCACGTAGATCACCGCCGCGACGCCCATGCCGGTGAGCATCGCCCTCGGGAAGATCCGCACCGGTTCGCGGCACTCCTCCGCCATGTTGACCGAGTCCTCGAACCCGACCATCGCGAAGAACGCCAGCGCCGTCGCCGACGTGATCGCCAGCAGCGCGCCCTGCCCCGGCGCCGGGTCGACCTGCGTCAGCCTGCTCGCGTCGCCGTCGCCCTGCACGACCGCCCAGACGCCGATCGCGATGATGATCAGCAGGCCGGACAGCTCGATGCAGGTCAGCACGACGTTCGCCTTGACCGACTCCGAGACGCCGCGGAAGTTGACCGCGGCCAGGCCGACGATGAACAGGATCGCGACCAGCGTCGCGGGCACCGCGATGGAGTCGGAGAAGAACTCCCGCAGCACCGCCTGGAGGTAGGTCCTGCCGAACGCGAGCGCCGCCGACGCGGCGGACGTGATGCCAGAGCTCATCACCGCGAACGCGACCATGAACGTCAGGAACTGGATCTTGAAGGCGCGGTTGGTGTAGAGCGCCGCACCGGCCGCCTTCGGGTACTTGCCGACGAGTTCGAGGTAGCTGAACGCCGTCAGGAATGCGACGACGAACGCGAGGAGGAAGGGCAGCCAGAGAGCGCCGCCGATCTTGCCCGCCACGTTTCCCGTGAGGGCGTAGATGCCCGTGCCGAGGATGTCCCCGATCACGAAGAACAGGAGCAGCTTGGGCCCGATGGCCCGCTTCAGTTCCGGTTGCGCCGGTGCGCTCGTCGCGTCCGCCATGCCTTGGGAGTGTGCCGCATCACATCAACGCCCGGTAGTCGACGCGGCACGGATTGGGCAAGTCTTGAGGTTGTTCAGTCCTTTTTGCGCGCCCGTAGGTCCAGCTCAGCCAGCTCGACGGCCTGGTCGAACGCCTCTCGGAACTCGGCGATCTGCGACAGCTCCAGTCGCAGCGGGTCACGCCCCTCCGGCAGCCACACCTCGATCGTCCCTTGCCCCACCTCGATCGAACACACCTTCGGCTCGTCACCGCCGCACCGCAACAGCCACTCACGCTTCGGGGACCACGCCTGAATCAATCGCTCGTCAACCATGCGACACATACTGCAATTCTGCCCCCGATCTATCAATTACCTGATCGGGGAATGGGCGGACCATTGGCCAACAGTTAAGATGAATTGCATGGCAAAACGCTCCGGACCGTCCGTGCAGTCCCGCCGACTCGCGATGACCCTGCGGAGGCTGCGAAAGGAATCGGGCGTCAGTGGCGTCGAAGTGGCGAAGGCGCTGGGCATCTCCAGCAGCAAGGTCAGCCGCTTGGAGACCTCGGATTGCGGGGTCTACGTCGATGACGTGGAAAAGCTGCTCGACTTCTACCGGGTGCCGCTTCCGCTGCGGGTCGAACTGCTCGATGTCGCCCGGCGGTCGCAGCAGCGCGGGCTGCTGCGGATGAACGGCTCCCGCCTGCCCAGCGACTGGCAGGTGTGGATCGACTTCGAGGAGGACGCAACCGTCCTGTTGAACTACGAGCCGCTCATGATTCCCGGCCTGCTCCAAACACCGGAGTACGCACGGTCAATTATTCGGGAGACCGGCCATGAACTGTCACCCGTTGAGGTGGATGCGCTGGTAGCCAGCCGGATGGCTCGACAAGGCTTGCTCAGCCAGACCAAGCCGGTGGCACTGGACGCGATCGTCGACCAGAGCGTGCTGGAGAGACCGTTCGGTGATCCGGCGGCCCATCGGCGGCAGATCCGCCATCTCGCAGATGTCGCTGATCTACCCAACATCTCCATTCGAATGGTGCCGACCGAAGCCGGAATGCACAGCGGGATGAACGGCCCGTTCGTCATAATCCGATACGCCGACGAGTCGAACGTGGTGTTCCTGGAGAACAAGGTCTCCAGCCTCTACCTTGACGAGGAAGAGCACATCCAGGTCTACGAGACGACATGGGCCGAACTTGGAAAACATGCTTGCAGCACCAGCAAGACGGCGGATTACTTGCGCAGCAAATCGTGAAATCATCACAGCATGACCTCATGGCGGAAGAGCAGCTACAGCAACAGCAGTGCCAACTGTGTCGAAGTGGCCTTCAGCGGCGACACGCTGGTCCGCGACACCAAGAACCAGGACGGTCCCACGCTTGTCTTCCCCTCCACCGCATGGTCGACCTTCCTCAGGTCCGCCACAGCCTGACCACCTGGTCCTGGAACTCGACCACGAATCCGCCGGAGTGCGCCTGCGGAGTTGGCCAGTGGCCCCACATCCGACGCGATCACCGAACTGACCGCACTGCTCGCCGATCCGAACGCGCTGCTGCGCCGAGTGGGGCTGCAACCATGACCGGCCTTTCCGTTGCCCTAGAAGCACTGCGCGCCGACGCGGCGAAGTGGATGGCAGCGGCCGACGCGGTCGACAAGCCCCGTGCCGCGATCGGCGACCTCGACCTCACCGGTGTGGAGATGTCGAAAGTGGCCGACGAGCAGGGCTTGGACCTGACGTACAACCACGCCCGCACGGCGCTGGAGGACATGCTCTCCCAGGCCGTGCAGCGGTTCCGCGACCTCGGCAGCAGCCTCGACGCCGCCGCCGACACGTACCAGCGCGAGGACGACCAGAACATGCACATCATGGATCGGCTGAACCCGTGAGCGCACTGGACGAGCAGATCGACCAGAAGACCCGCGAAGCCTACGAGAAGACCCGGAACTTCAACGCGCAGATCGACAACGTCCTGTCGTGGGTGCCCGAACCGCTGGCGTACTTGATCGAACCCATCGCCCAGGGCATGAAGGTGATGGCGTTGGGGGTGGACGACCTGTTCAAGTTCTGCAACGAACAGATCGACAACTGCGGGGACGAGGACCGGCTGCGCGCGGTCGGCGTGGCCTGGGTCACCCGAGTCGGCGACGTGCTCGGCGATATCGCGGGTGACATCGGGCTGGAGAAGTTCCAGGCGCCGATCGAGTGGACCGGCCGGGCCGCGCGGGCGTACCAGCTCACCGTGCCGCCGCAGGCCGCGGGCCTCAACGCCGTCAAGGACATCGCGAACCAGATGCAGTCGTCGTTGAACAACCTCGCGAACGCCGTCGAATCCTTCAAGGTCGCGATGCTGCTCGCGCTCGCCGGGTTCGCGGTTGCCGCCGTGGGGGCTGTCGCGGGTGCGATGACGGTCGTCGGCGCACCTGCCGCCGTCGTCGCCGTCACCACGGCGATCGGTGTCTCGCTGGCCGTGTTCGGCAGTGCGCTCGTGGCGATGAACTCACACGTCGCCACCATCAAGACCGAGCAGACGACCCTCCAGCAGAAGATCCACGACCTCGGGAAGACCTGGGCGGTGCCGAACACCGGGAACATGGCCGACGCGAGCGTCGCGGATGGCGACAGCTCGGACTGGCGGCCCGACTCGTGATGATTCCCGACCTGACCCCACGGTTCATCCAGGTGTCGCCGCAACGGGCGCACAAGATCCGCTCCGCCTGTGCGCGCTGGGGGTATTCGGCACTGTTCGCCAGCGTCGCGAACGGTGCGCTGCTCGCCTACTACTTGTCACGACCCCAAGGCTCGCTCTTCACGGTGTTCTCCGGCGGGCTCTCGGTGCTCTTCTGCTTCCTGGCCTCGTTCACCCTGGCGTACTGCCGGAACTCCGTGCCGAACGGCTACCTCAACCTGACCGACGCGCGGTTCGCCCGGCGGTTTCCGTGGATCCTGTGGGCGTTCTCGATCCCCTTGACCGGCGTGTCCCTGATGGTGCTTTGGGTCAGCTCCGGTCCCAGGTTCGGCTCCGGCTGGGGACTCGCGCTCTACGTGCTGACGCTCGTCTTCCCGCTCCTGCTGACGACGGTGATCGCCGTCCGGTGCCTCACGTTGTTCCAGGCGCCGTTCTACCACGGTCCGGTTCCGCCCCAGCACGGGCCGGTTCCGCCTCGGGTGTGAACCGGTAGCGCCACACGGCGGGCAACGCGACCACGGCCAGGACGGTGAACACGACGACCAGCACCCCTCCGCCCGCGACCGCCGCGCCCGGTCCGGCGATGGCGCCGGTGGTCCCGTGCAGCAGGTCCGCGAGGCGCGGGCCGCCCGCCACGACGACGATGAACACGCCCTGCATCCGGCCGCGCATC